>CAMDBU010000125.1 GCA_945889495.1 Syntrophobacter sp. SbD2
CCAGTTTGAAATGGCCGCGGTGCACCCCGCATAAGGGTCAAAGAGTGAGGTTTTTTCACAGCTACGGCAGGCGATGATGAAATCTATCACTGGCAGAACTATAGCCGCCGACACAGTGCGATTTACAATGGGGTTTTTCAGCAGAATCACTTCTGACTCCTGACTTCTGACTACTTACTTCTTCTCCCTGTCCAGTTCCCTCACCACTTCCGTCGTCACGCTCCAGTCGACGATGTCGCTGGGCTTGATCGTGCCGGCTTTTTGCTTGGTGCTGCGCAGCGTGGTCTCGATGAAATCCACCACCGCTTCGTCCGTCGTCCGGCCGGTGTCGCGGAAGGATTTCACCATTTGAACGATCGACAGGCGCGCTTCCTTGTCGGTCAAGTTGAGAAACTGCTTGGCGAAGGCCTCGGCCTCGGCGCGGTTGGCGGCGATGTAGCGGCGGATGCGCTCAAGGCCGCGCACGATCGCTTTCACCTCAGCGCGGTCTTGCTGCAACTTTTTCTTGCTGGTGGCCAAGCCGGAGAACGGCATGTCGAAGATCTCCGACGAGTCGAACAGACGATTGGCGCCCTCCAACTCGGCTTTGATGTCGTAGGGCGGGCCCAGGATCGCGCTGTCGATGGTGCCGGACATTAGCGCGGAATAGAGCGTCCGGCTATCGCCGATCTGCAAGAGCGTCACCTGCTTTTCCGCTTCGAGGCCATGATGTTTGAGGATCAATCGAGCGGCGAGATCGTAGGCGCCGCCGAACACGCTGATGCCGACGGTCTTGCCCTTGAGCTCGGCGACGGTTTTGTACTTGGCCTGGGAGACCAAGTACATCTGCGCCTTGAACATCGAATAGACGCCGATCACCGGCGCGCCAGCGATAGCCGCGCGCAGCGTGCCGCCCATGGCCGCCGAATAGTCGACATCGCCGCTCATGAGTCCTTTGGCGGCGATGCTGGTCGACATGTAGATCATCTTCACGTCCAGGTTGGCTTCCTTGAAATAGCCCTTGCGGCTCGCCCAGGCGAACGGCATCTCGGCGATGGTGCGCCCGGAGTAGCCGATCACCGCGTCGCGAGCTTGCGCGTCATGGAGTGACCCGAGCACCAAGATAACGATCAAAAAGGTTTTCATAGCGAACGAAACCATATCACCTCCAGCAAGAACGAATCGACTGCGACGTTCTTCATTTCCGTCATTCCCGCGCAGGCGGGAATCCAGGTTCGGTCTTCCCCACTCAACTCCGCCTGGATGCCGGCCTGCGCCGGTATGACGAACCAATAGTCAGCAACACTAGCTCCACTGATTTAGCAAACGCTCTAACCACACTGCAAATACAATCACGCAACGATATCACCCGATAATCGACGAACCGCGAAATCATTCGCCCATCGCCTTGACAGCGGAAAAACCTCCCATATAAGATCGCCGTCAACGAAACAAAACAAACGCGGCTTCTCAACAACTCGACGAAAGGAAATTTATGACCAACCTCAGCGGCAAATGCGCCATCGTCGGCATGGGCGAGACGGTGGTCGGCAAACGGCCCGACGCCACTACCAACTCGCTCCATCTCGAAGCGATCAAAGCCTGCCTCGACGACGCCGGCATCAAGGCGTCCCAGGTCGACGGCCTATTGACCAATCAACCGCTCAACGACTCGCACCGCAGCTACGCCACCAAGCTCTCGCATATGGCGGGCATCGATCCGCTGTTCGCCACCGATCTGGCGCTCGGCGGCGCGACACCCATCGCCATGGTGCAGCACGCGGTGATGGCCATCGAGGCCGGCATGGCGACCACCGTGGTCTGCGTTCACGCGCGCAAGCGCTCCACCGCCGATCCATCGCCCGGCCATCCGATCCGGCGCGGCGATGAGCATTGGGAAGAGCCCTGGGGCCACTTCGCCGCCGCCGGCGGCCACGCCTTCGCGGCGGCGCGCCACATGTATGAGTTCGGCACCACCAGCGAAGACTTGGCTCACGTGGCGATCTCGACGCGCTACCACGCGAGCCTGAATAAGAACGCCACGCTGCGCAAACCGATGACCATGGAAGATCATCAGAACTCGCGCATGATCGTCGCGCCGCTGCGCTTGCTCGATTGCTCGCTGGAATCCGACGGCGGCGGCGCCGTGCTGGTGACCAGCGCCGAACGGGCGCGGGATTTTCCCAAGAAGGCGGTGTCGATCCTCGGCATGGGCCAGCACCATCCGCACTGGAGCCTGCTCGACGCGCCGACGCTGACCACGCTGGGCGGCAAGAAATCCTCCGAGACCGCCTACCGCATGGCGGGGTTGAAGCCCAAGGACATGCAGTTCGCGCAGATCTACGACTGCTTCACGATCACCGCGCTGATCACGCTGGAAGATTATGGCTTCTGCAAAAAAGGCGAAGGCAAAGACTTCGTCAAGAACGGCCGCATCACCATCGGCGGGCAGATACCGCTCAACACCCACGGCGGTCTGTTATCCCAGGCCCATCTCGAGGGCCAGCTGCATATCACCGAGGCGGTGAAGCAACTGCGCGGCAACGAAGTCGAGCCGGAGCGGCAGGTGAAAAACGCCAAAGTCGGCATCGTCAGCGGCCATGGCGGCAGCTTGGCGATGCACGCAACCATGATCCTGGGGGCATTATGAGCAAAGACGAACGCGGGCGCGCCACGCGCCGAGGACAACCCTTTCTCGAAGAACCGGAAGCCAAACCGTTTTGGGCCAGTTTGAGAGAACACAAATTAACCGCGCAGCGCTGCGCGTCATGCCAGAAAATTTTCGGCTTCCCGCCGCAGTCCCACTGCCCACACTGCCTGTCCAACGAATTCAAATGGGTGGAGCTGAGCGGTAAGGGAACCATCTATTCGCACATCGCCTACCACCGCGCCTGGCATCCGGCCTACCAGGACAAAGTTCCTTACAACGTCTCGCTGGTGGACTTGGACGAAGGCGGCCGGCTGGTAACCAACGTGGTCGGCTTGCCGCCGGAACAAGTGAAGATCGGCATGAAGGTCGAAGTGATCTTCGAGGACACGGCGGATTTCACGCTGCCGAAGTTTCAGCCAGCGAAATAGGCGTAGCGCGGCGCAGTCGTTCAACCGTCCTTTTATTGGGGTTGTCATCCCGAGGCCCTTCGACTCGGCTCAGGGTAAACTCCGCCGAGGAATCTCGTCTTCGTAAGCCACATCCAAGACGAGATCCCTCGCTTTGCTCGGGATGACAAACTCCCCCTATCTGTCATTTCGAGCGGAGCGAGAAATCTCTCTTGCCATTCGAAAGCGCGCCCAACTCCAACCGATCCAGCGCGGCCAAAGACCAAAGATCATTTCCGCTCCTGCTCGATGAACTGCCGGATGAACTTCACCAACTCGGGCGAAATCCCCGTGGCTCGTTGATAGAGCCGTTCACCGCCGGCGCCCATTTCAAACCTCGGCCGGAAGCGCATCACCTTCACCGCGTCGGCGAGATATTCGTCATCTTTCGCTAATGACGACGCGGCTTGTTTGAGCGCTGCCACCGCCTCCTTGGGCGCGCCCGGCGGTAGCAACATCGCCCTGGTCATGTTGGTGCCGGCGATGTTGGCGACCTTCAAGGCTTCGTACTTGATACCCGACGGTGGCTTGCCCATGACCTGCGTGTAGAACTTGGTGAACGACGGCAGCTCGGGCACATCCGGGCTATCGGCGACACCGCCGTCGGCGTCGATCAGATCGGCGTGGTAGAGCGGCGTCACCATGCCCGGTTTCACCATGCTGGGCTCCACCTGCGAGCGGTAACCCGGCAACGACTCGTCGTGATATTGCACTTCGTTTCTCTGCACCGCCAGTCTGGCATCGGCGCTGGAGTTGTAACCGGTCACGTAGTCGTATTGCAGACCGAGCAGATCGAAGGACAAGCGAAACGCCACATCTTTGAAGCTGTCGTTACTCAGCCCGCCGGCTTTGAAACGCTGCGCCTTAAGAAGATCGGCGGACCGCTTGATCCCCGGCGCGACATCCGAACGAATATAAGACACCGTGACGCCCTGGATGCCCGAGATGAACGCGTACTTCGACAGATCGGTGCGCAGGGCGGGATTTTTCACCTGCTGGTGAAACAGCGCGCCGGTGAAATAGCCCATGGTCAGACCATCGGCTTTGGCCACCTGGCCCAAGAAGTTGGTGCCGATGATGCCGCCGGCGCCGGAAATATTTTGCACAATGACGTTGGGCTGTCCCGCCACATGGCGGCCAAGATGGCGCGCCAAGAGCCGCCCCTCGACGTCGGTGGGGCCGCCGGCGGCGTAGTTGATCAGCACCGTGAGGGTCTTGCCCTCGTAGAAAGGTTTTTCGGCGGCAGGACTTTGCGCCGCCCAAGAGAACAATGGACCGATAACCAACAACCAGAGTCGCAATGAATGGCGAGGCATTGGTGTACTCCTTTTTGTTACAGCGTCGTTTATGCGCAGCAGCTAGTTCTCATGGCTTTATCCTAATCGACAATCTACTCAGCAGACATCCGGCAATCCTCCGGTCCCTTCCCTCTCCCCTTGCGGGAGGGCTAGGGTGAGGGGAATTCAATTGAGCACCCCTTCCTCATTCCTTCCCCGTCGACAGACTGTGTCGCAATTCCGTTCATGGTTCGAGAACCTCACCACGAACGGAATTACTGTTCTGCGAATTTAAGCACTTCCCCGTTCGTCCTGAGGCCCTCGAAGGGCGAACATCCGATTGCGACACAGTCTGCGAGGGGAAGGATGTCGGAACTCACTACAGCCTCAGTCCCCAGCGCCGCGAGTGCGGGATCACCGTGCGGGCAGCGCATCGACACCTGAGAACTTTCGCAGCAACTCGACGATCTCGGCGTCTCGCGGCATGTCTTGAATGATTTTCGCCAACTCCTCGGGCATCAGCGGTGAGGCGTCGTCGTTGGCAACTTTCTTGAACTCAGCGCGGAACTCCGGGTCTTTGAAAACCTTGCGCATGGCGTCTTGCAAAATCTCGACGCGATCCTTGGGCGTACCCGGCGGTAGGACGAAGGGTGTGGTCGCGGTGCGGAAGCTGCGCCACATGGTCAGTAGTTTTCGTTCGCGATCGGACTTGGCGAAGCTCTCGATCTCCGGCAGCTGCGCCATGCGCGGATGCGCCGGCTTGTCATCCTTGGGCACGGCGATGATCGCGTGAAAATCCATCAGCCCCTTGTCGATCCAGTCGCGGTTACGGCTCAGCACCGAAGTGACGTTGTTCGAGCGCGAATCGATCTCGCCGTTGCGCAGCGCCACGTCGGCTTCCAGTGAATTATAGCCAGTGACGAACTTGGGCGCTTTGAGATCGAGGAAGTAGGCGAACAGCCGCGCCGACACATAGGCCACCGCGCCAACTTCCTGGGCGCCCAGCCGCAGGCCGCTCGCCGCCCGCAGCTTGTCCAGCGAATTGAGCCCCAACTCACGCCGGGTGTAGATGACGTTATGATTTTCGCTGATCGGCGTGCCGAGATAGATGAACTTGTCGATGTCGTACATGACGCCGGTCTCTTTCATCACCTGCAAGGCGATGATCGAGCTGCTCAGCGCGCCCAGGGTGAGCCCGTCAGGCTTGGCGTTTTGAAAAACCTGATTGGCGGCGCGCCGACCGCCGCCGCCCTCGACGAACTCGATGATCAACGTCGGGTTGCCGGGAATATATTTGCGCAGGTGGGTCATCACCACCCGCACGCGCAACCCCGCCGTGCCACCGGGATCGTTGTTGATGATCTTGATCGTCTTGCCCTGGTAGTACGGAGTCTGAGCGAGCACGACAGCGGAACTTAACGACCCGAGCACCGCGGCCAACAGGACCAATCTATTTCTCATCGGCGTCTCCCCCGATCCGGCAAATAATGCGCGGCTAATCTTCAATACTGGTGTTGCGCAATGTCTTCTCCAGCTCTTAGCACAAGTCGGCCGCTTGGTAATAGCGCCATTGCATGGCGGCAACACCCATATTGCCGCCGCGCCGGCGGCGATTGCCCCAATCAAGTTGACTAAGACCGGTTCGAGAGTTAGTGAATAGCCATCTGCGAATCAACACTATTCGAAGGAGAAATCTCATGGCTGTCCGTATAAGCGACGTCGCGCCGAATTTTTCGGCGGAGACCACCGAAGGCAAGATCGATTTTCATGAATGGATCGGCAACGGCTGGGCGATCCTATTTTCCCACCCCAAGGATTTTACCCCGGTCTGCACCACCGAGCTCGGCTACATGGCCAAGCTCAAGCCGGAATTCGACAAGCGCAATTGCAAAGTGATTGGCTTGAGCGCCGATCCGGTGACCGATCACAAAGCCTGGGCAAAAGATATTCAGGAGACTCAAGGCACGGCGCCCAACTATCCGATCATCGGCGATGCCGACCTGAACGTAGCCAAACTTTACGACATGCTGCCGGCCAGCGAAGTCCCCGGCCAGCGCACCGCCGCCGACAATCAGACCGTGCGCGCAGTTTTCCTCATCGGCCCGGATAAAAAAGTCAAAGCGATGCTGGTCTATCCGATGAGCACCGGGCGCAACTTCGACGAAGTGCTGCGCCTGCTCGACTCCTGCCAGCTCACGGCCAAACACACCGTGGCGACGCCGGTCAATTGGCAGCCCGGACAAGACGTGATCATTCCGACGGCGGTTTCCGACGAGGACGCCAAGAAGAAATACCCGCAAGGCTTCAAAACACTGAAGCCCTACCTGCGGCTGGTTTCCCAACCGGATAAATAACTCACGCGACTGCTGGCAACCGAGTGGCAATTCCGTTCATGGTTCGCGAACCGCGCCATGAACGGAATTGCCAAGCAGTGAATTCAAGCACGCCCCCGTTCGTCCTGAGGCTCTCGAAGGACGAACCTCCGATTCCGCAGCTCCAATAAAACTTAGATTCCTATCTCCCGCCATACAGCTTGGCGATAAATCCTTCGCTCTCCAGCTCGCCGATCACGCTGCGGTCGATGAAGTCGTCGACTTTCAATTGTCCGGCCTGGGGCACGGTGGCGGCCAGCTGCTTCAACGCCACGCCCATCACCTTGGCATCCGGCGCCGGGACTTTTTCCGACACATCTTTGTAAATGTCAAAAAGCCGGTCTAGGATTTCCCGGTCGGCGGTTTTCAAAAACCTTTGCAGCACGGCGACGGTCAACTCCTTGTCGGTGCGCGCGCTCTTGATACCTTCGATCCAACCGCGGAGAAAACGTTTTAGCATTTCGCGTTTGCCTTGGAGCACAGCCCGCGTCACCACGATAGTGCTGCCGGGATATTGGATCGGCAGCCGGCTGACATCGGCGAATAGGTGATAACCCAGCTTCTCGGCTTGCAGCATGGTTTCGCCGGAGAGGATCGCGCCATCCACCGCGCCCGCCTTGATCGCGCCCAGCCGCTCGGGCAAGCCGCCGGCCTGGATGATCGCCACATCGCGGTCCGGGAGCAAATTGAAATGACGCAAGGTGTCGCGCAAGACCACATCGGAGAGCGAACCGTAACGATCGCTCGCCAATTTCTTGCCGCGCAGCTCCTCGGGTCTCTTGATCGGCGCGCGGGTCATGACGACGTGGAGCAGGCGATTGGAAGTCACGCCGACGGCGACCAGCTCCGCACCGCGCGCCCAGGCGGTGAGCGCCGGCGCCGAGCTCATGTTGGCGATCTCCACCTGGCCGGAAAGAAGCGCCGGCACGATCACCGAGCCGGCGGAAATGTAGATCGCTTGCACGTCCAAGCCGTATTTCTTGAAATAACCGGCCTGCTCGGCGATCCATAGCGGCGCATAGGTCGGCGACAGTGCCGCGAAGGGAACTTTCAAACTTTGCCCGCTGGCCGTCGCCCCCAATGCGACTAACGCGGCAACGAGAACCGCTAAAAAAGCGTTCGAAGCCCGCGCGCGCGACAACATCGCCCGCTTCAAGCTCCCGCGGCTTTCCGCAGCGGCGCCGGCGCGCCGAGCAAAGTCAATTCATCGGAGCGCGCCACCGACACGTTGAAGTTGTAGGCGCCGGAACGAAACTGCGCCAAGGCGAAAGGCTGCGAATGAGCCGCCACGCCATGAATGCAGTCCTCAAGCACGGTCGTATAGTAATTGCGGATGTGAAAGCCGATCACCGCGTGATAGACGCAGTTGCTCGAACCGATGCCGGTGACCACGACGCGGTCGCGGCACGAGCGCAGCTCCAATTTTTCCAGCACCGCTTCCATCTGGGTCTTGTAGAAACAATCGTGGGAAGTCTTCTGCACCACGGTCTCGCCGGGCAGAGGCTTTAGCTCCGGAACAAAATCTGCGCCATGGCTGCCCAGGATCAACCCATAGGGCCGCCCAAACACGGTAAACTCCGGATGATCCTTGGTGCGCACCGACTGCACATGGATGATCTTGCCGCCCACGGCGCGGAAGCGGTCCAGCACGCCGCGGATGTTGGCGATCACCGATTTCATCTCCGGCCCATGGCGCTCGCAGCCTTCGTTTTGCATATCGACGATCACCAAGCCGGTGGATTCGGGATTGAGTTCGATCATGGTCAGCTTACTCCCATTTCGTTTCCTGAATAATCTTCTGCCGGCGAATATTTCATAGCCGTTTTTGTCTTGTCAACGTCGGTCCGCTGCAGCTGCTACTTCACTCCATGGGCGGCGAACAATTTGTCGATAAATCCGCTGTCATCGAGCCGGCGCAGGATTTGATCGTCGACCAAGTCTTCCACTTTAATGCCGGCCATTTTCGGATTGCGCTGTTTCATCAATCGCTGGATATTGCGCAAGCCGTCCATGGACGCAAACGGCTTCTTGTCCATGCCGATAAGCATGTCGACGAAGCCTTCTTCCGCCTCCTTTTCGCTGACATGCAGGCGCCGCTGCAATAGTTTGATCGTCGCGGCTTTGTTCGGCGGGCCGAGCACGAAGGCGATCCCTTCCATCACCGCCTTCATGAAGTTCTCCATGAGCTGGGGATTTTTCTGCGCGTAACCCTGGCGCGCGACGATACTCGTGCTGGTGATCGGCAGGTTGGATTTATGCAGCTCCGCCAAAATCGTAAAGCCCTTTTGCGCCAGCCGCTTGCTGAACACCAGATCGAGCACCGTAGCGTCGATGCGGTTGTCTTCGAGCGCCTGGCCCAGCACCACCTGGTCGCCGATGACGAGCACTCGGATATCGTCACGGGCGATGTCGAGACCGAGCTTTTCCAATCCGAGGACGCCGCCCATCCAAAGCGTGCCGCCGATGCTAGTGACGCCGAAGCGCTTGCCGCGCAACTCTTCGGCCCGCTTGATGCTCGGCCGGGCGACCACATCATAAGTGACGCGGTTGGTCAGCACAGCGAGGATTTTGAGATCGATGCCGGCCACCGAAGCGCCCAACACCGCCGTGCCGCCGGTGTAGCCGATATCCATATCGCCGGAAGTGAGCGCCGCCACCAGAGTTGGCGCGCCGCGGACAAAAATAACCTGGGGCTCGATGCCGTACTTGCGAAAGATGCCAAACTCGTCGGCCGCCCAGAGCGGCGCCGAGCGCGGCCCGATGGAAGCATAGGCGATGGTCATCTTGGTGGGCGCCACCGCGGCGGCGGCCATAGTAGCACTGGTCAGAATCGTCGAAGCCAGCAGCAGCACGCGAAGGTAAAGCATCTGTCTGCTCCTTTGGTTATGCCGAGTACGCGGTAAGCGCTCGCTACCCGAGCCTAGGACGCCGAACATCGCCCAACTTAGAAGAGCAACGGCAAGCCGTCAAGGACAAAACTGGCTAAGGGCATGATTCCAATTGACAGCATTTTTGTATATCCGATAGACTCCACGCTCCAAGCGCGCGAGAACAAGGAGCATAACGTGCAAATGACGCAGCGAATATCACAAACCATCAGGCTGGCGCGGACGCGTCGACTTATCATTGCAGCTCTCCTCAGCGGGCTCGCCGGCATCTGGCTCGGCGAAGCTGCGGCGCAAAAAATCCGCATCGCCATGCCGGCCAAGAGCATGACGTTTTTGAATTTCTACGTCGGCGATAAGTTCGGCATTTACAAAGGCGAAGGCTTCGAGGTCTCTCTGGAAGTCATCAAACCCGATGTCGGCGTCGCCGGCATGGTCGCGGGCGAGATCGATTATACCTCCGCCATCGGCACCGCCATGCGCGCGGCGGCCACCGGCGTGCCGACCAAAGCCGCCATGTTCACCATGGACCGGGTGGTGGTCTACATGTATTCGAAGCCAGCGATCAAATCGATTGAAGAGCTCAAAGGAGGTAAGACCGTCGCCTCCACCGGCTTGGTGTCGACGCCGACCTACGCGGCCAAAGCGATGGCGCGGGCCCATGGACTCAACCCGGATCGCGATTTGACGTTTGTGTTCACCGGCGACGCCGGCAACTCACTGACGTCGTTACTGAGCGGCGCCACTGATGTCGCGATGCTGTCCATGCCGTTCAACGTCAAGGCCGAGGAAATGGGTTTTCGTAATCTCGGCAACGCCGTCGATTATTTGCAAACGCCCTTCGCCGGCCTCGGCGTCACCGACGCGAGAATCAAAACCAACCCGGCGCAGGTCGAGCGCATGATCCGCGCCACGCTCAAGAGCGTGGAATTTACCCGCGACCCGGCCAATCAAGAGAAGGTCGTCGGCCTGTTGATGGACGAGTTCAAGCTCGAACGCAAAGCCGCCACCACGGCGCTGCGCGATATTGTCAAAGCATTCAGCAAAGACGGCACAACTTCGGACGAGGCAGTGAAGACGGAAATCAAAGATATCCGCGAGTCGGCCAAGATCAAAGCCGAAGTGCCGGTTAGCCAGGTGGTCGATTACAAGCTGCTCGAAGAAGTCCTGGCGGAAATGAAACGGTAGACTTGAGTGGAACATGCTTCGACAAGCCTGTCCTGAGCCATGTCGAAGGGCTCAGCATGAACGGAATCAACCGATTCGACTCTGTTCTTAGACCGTTCGTCCTGAGCCTAGCCTGCCCTGAGCAAGGTCGAAGGGTCGAAGGACTCCGAAATAATTGCAACCATGCACCAGAGACATTCCCAATGAGCATTTTTCTTTTTAGCATCATCCTCGCGCTGCGCATTTTGGCTGGAACCCTTGGCGCGGGCGCCGCCGAGTCCAAGTCAACCTGGCAAGTGGAATGGGACAAGGCGGTCAAAGCCGCCGAAGCGGAAGGCGAAATCAACGTCTACGTCGTCGACTATCCGCGCTTCGCAGTCGGGTTATTTCAAAAAGCCTTTCCCAAGATCAAGCTGAACATGATCGACGGTCCCAGCGGTCCGGCGCTGTCGTCGCGCTTGATGGCCGAGCGGCGCGCCGGCAAGTATCAAGCCGATCTTTACATCGCCGGCCAGGGCACCCATGTGTCGGTGCTCTATCCGGCCAAAGCCTTGGCGCCCATGGCGCCGGCGTTCATTCTTCCCGAGGTCAAAGACGAGACGAAATGGTTCAAGGGCAAACATCGCTTCGTCGATCCCGACACCCGCCACTCCTTTGTCTTCCAAGGCCATCGCGGGCTGTACGTTTCTTACAACACCGGCCAGGTCAAAGCCGACGAGATCAAATCCTGGGCCGACCTGATCAATCCGAAATGGAAAGGCAAAATGATCGGCTACGATCCATCGGTGGCCGGCGTGGCGCGCAACGCGCTATGGTACGTTTACAAGAATAAATTCCTCGGCGCGGAATTCATGCACAAGCTGTACGGCGACATGGAGATCGCCATCGCCCGCGACCAGCGTCAACTGGTCGACTGGCTGGCGACGGGAAAGGCGGCCATCTGCATCGCCTGCGACGACGCCGACATTAACAGCGCTAAAGAGAATAAACTGCCGGTGGAAACCATCACGCATATTTTGAAGGAAGGCGACTACGTCGCCGCCGGCCAAGGCGCCATTAGCATGTTGACGCCGGCGCCGCATCCCAACGCGGCGCAAGTGTTTCTCAACTGGTTCCTATCCAAAGAAGGCCAAACGATCTATCAGGAACAGTCGGTGAAGTCCGGCCAGCGTAACGCCAACTCCCGGCGCATGGACATCGCCAAAGACATCATCCGGCCGGAGTACCGTTTGAAGGAAGGCAGCGAAGTCTGGGAAAACGGCCCCGACGTCGACAAAGAAACCGCCGAGGCGACCAAGCTGTTCAAAGAAATCCTTGGTAAGCGGGCGAAGTAGCGCGGCAATCGGATAGGGGAATATCTCCCGCAAAGACGCCAAGGCGCAAAGGTGACGGGCGAGGCCCGCCATCCGGAGAGACGGCGAGAAACCGAAGAAAGATTTCTCCCTTCGGTCGAAATGACAAACTTTCCGAACTTTGCGCCTTTGCGCCTTTGCGAGAGGAAATCCGAATCTTTCCAATCCTTCGCGGTAAAAATAATCTTTCAAGGAAACCGCCATGCTCTCCCGTGAAGACAACGATCTGTTAACCCGCGTCGACGCCGGCACGCCGCTGGGCGAGTTGTTTCGCCGCTACTGGATTCCTGCGCTACTCTCCGAAGAGATCGCCGAACCCGACTGCCCACCGGTGCGCGTGCGATTGCTCGGCGAAGACCTGGTCGCTTTTCGCGCCAGCGACGGCAAGATCGGTCTCTTGGGCGAGCACTGCGCCCACCGCGGCACGTCGTTATTTTTCGGCCGCAACGAGGAGTGCGGCTTACGCTGCATTTATCACGGCTGGAAGTTCGACACCGACGGCAACGTATTGGACACGCCGGCGGAGCCGGCCGGCAGCCAGTTGAAGAACAAAGTGAAACACACCGCCTACCCGTGCCGCGAGGCCGGCGGCATCGTCTTCACTTACATGGGGCCGAGAGAAACCATGCCGCTCCTGCCCAACTATCCGTGGCTCGGCGTGCCGGCGGCGCAGCGCTACATCGCCAAGAGTTATTTGGAATGCAATTATCTCCAGGGGCTGGAAGGCGACTGCGACTCAGCGCACCTGAATTTTTTGCATAAGATGTTCAAGCCCGACGCGCGCCGGGAGTTTTTGCACTTGACCGATCGCGCGCCCGACTTCGAATTCGACGAGCTCGACTGCGGCGTGCGCGCCGCGGCGATGCGAACCCTGGCCGACGGAGCAAGTTACGCACGGATCTCGCATTTCATCATGCCGTTCATCGGCGCCGTGCCGGTGGGCTCCATGGTCGACAACCGGCTTGACGGCTTCAAGGCGGTCTATCAAGTGCCGTCGGACAGCGTGAACACTTGGCGCTACGATTTTTTCTTCAAATGGTCGCGGCCGTTCAGTCAAACCGACTCGTCCAAGCGCGACTTCGTCGACGCCGGCTATAAAAAGCTCCGCAACAAGCGCAACAATTATTTACAAGACCGCCAGCTGCAAAAAAGCGTCAACTTCAGCGGCATCACCGAGTTCCTAAACCAAGATGCCTGCGCCACCGAGAGCATGGGCGCTGTGGTCGACCGCGGCAAGGAACATGTCGGCGCCAGCGACGCCTTCATCCTGCAAGTACGCCGCTTCCTCTTGCGCGCCGTCAAGGATGTCCAAGCCGGCAAACCGGCGCCGGGAGCGATCTTCGTGGCCGAGCACAACGACATGTCCCACCTGCGTTTCGAAGCCGCCCAACTGCCGGCGAATGTGTCTTGGCGTTCGCTGTACGAGAAGCCATAAGCTCGGAACATTTTCTCGCAAAGGCGCAAAGGCGCAAAGTTCGGAAGCGGATGGGAGAAGAGGATTAGCCACGAAAAACACGAAAGGCACGAAAGTCGGAATGATATTCGGATCCCCTTTTTGTGGGTTTCGTGTTTTTCCTGGTTAACCTTCCCGGTCTTCTCATCCGCAAAATGCTGACGTGATTTTCGCGCCCGCACCATTTGCGCTGCGCCGAGATTTGTAGCTATAGTCCAGAAAAATTTCGCGACGGTAGTTAAGTTAATTTCGCTGAGGTGAACGATGCAACCGGTGCAACTGTTTTGCTGGCATTTCATGGCCTATCCCTACCTCGACAAGGACTTCGACAAGTCGGGCCATAGCGGCTGGGTGACCGTGCCCAACAAGCTCTGGGACAACAACCAGGCGCGCGGCTTGTATCAAGAGTATATCGATCAGCTGGCGCTGGCCGACGAGCTGGGCTTCGACGGCATGGTGTTGAACGAGCATCATCAAAATATTTACGGCTTGATGCCGTCGCCCAACATCATCGCTTCGGCGCTCACCCAGCGCTCCGTACGCGGCAAAATCGTCGTCTTGGGCAACCTCCTACCGCTACATTTAAACCCCATGCGGGTCGCCGAGGAGTACGCCATGCTCGACCAGATGAGCAACGGCAGATTAATCGCCGGCTTCGCTCCCGGCGGCGGTCCCGAAACTTTCAATTACGACATTCCGTCGGCCAATACGCGGGAAAAATTTTGGGAGGCGGCTGATTTAATTCGGCGCTCCTGGACCGAGGACGGCCCCTTCGCCCATGAAGGGCGCTACTTCCCGCTGCGCTATGTGAATCTCTGGCCCAAGCCGCTGCAAAAACCTTTTCCGCCGATCTGGATTCCCGGCTCGCGCAGCCCGTCGACCATGATCGAAGTGGCCAAGCGCGGCTATTGTTATTTTCTCTCGTCGCGCAGCCATGGCGGCGAGACCCATCGCGCCCAGCAAGAGTTCGCCAAAGTGTTGGAAGACCATGGCGACCAGTATCATCCCTTCAGGTTCGGCATCTTAATGTCGGTCTACGTCGCCGACACCGACCAGCAGGCGCGCGAGGAGTGCGAAGAAGGCGTCTGGTATTTCTTGAAGAATTGTTTAAAGGGCCATCTGAGAAAAGAAGGCCGCCAGCTCACCTACGGCCCGGGCGTGCCCTACATCCCCACCGCCGCCTGGCGCGAATATATGAAAGGCTACAAGCCCGGGCGTAAACTCCTGGGCGACGTTGAGAACTGGGAGGAATTGGAAGCCTCGCAATCGATCATCGTCGGCAGCCCGGAGACCGTGACCCATCGCATCCGCGACTTGATCGAGCGCGCCAAGGTCGGCAATCTGCTGATCCAATTCCAGTTCGGCAACATGAAAGACCATCTGGCGCGCAAGAATATGAAACTGTTCGCCGAGAAAGTCGCCCCGGCACTGCGCCACGACTCGCAGATCCAATTCACCAAGGAATTCCCCGGTATCGACATCGGCCAATCGGCACAGGCGGTGCAGCAATGAGCGGACGCAGCTTGGAAGTTAACGGCAAAAAAGTTTGGCTCCTGGAAAACGGTAGCGGCGCACCGTTGCTTTATCTGCATGGCTACGCCGACGTGCACGCGGTGAGCGAAAGTTGGCTGCCCTTTCACGAGCAGCTGGCGAAAAACGCGAGCGTCATCGCGCCGGCCCATCCCGGCTGCGCGCTCAGCGATGAGAACAAAGATATAGATATTATCGAAGATGTGGTGTTTCATTACCTCGAAGTGCTCGATGCCTTGAAGCTCGACAAGTTCGACCTGGTCGGCCACTGCCTCGGCGGCTGGATCGCCGCCGAACTCGCCGCGCGCCATCCGGAAAAGATTCGCAAATTAGTTTTAATCGGCGCCAGCGGCCTATTCGTCGAAGGCGCGCTGATCGGCGACATCTTCATGAACGCCCAACCCGAGTTCGGCTCCAGCTACGCGACGCTGCGTGAAATGCTCTTCGCCAGCGCGACGCAGCCCAACGCGCTGGAAATGTTCCCCGACGGCAAAGGCGAGCTCGAAGACGAAGTGCGCCGCTATCAAATGTTAAGACTCAGCTCACGCATCGGCTTCAAACCGCCGTATTTTTATAATCGCCCACTCAGAAACCGCCTGCACCGCATCACCTCGCCCGCGCTCGTCATCTGGGGCGAAAAAGACGGCTTCGTGCCGCGCTCCCACGGCGAGACCTACGCGAAGCTGATACCGAATAGCGGTGACCTGAAAGTGATCGCCGGCGCTGGGCATAGCGCGCATGTGGAGAAGGCGGAAGAGACCGCGAAACTGGTGACGGATTTTTTGGCGAAGTAGATTATCCGAGCTTCTCGCTCACGAGCTTGTTGGCGAATCTAAAGCTAAATTCATCGTGATTAACGCTCCGGTTATGCCGCGCTGTTCGCATCTTCACTCTTGTACTTCTCAACGAGAGCCGCATGCAGCTCCCGCATGCCTTCGATCCCTGGGCGGTCGGCAAGCGGCTCGACATCGAAGCCGAGACAAATCTCGATGTCTTTCTGCGAGAGGTAGTTGCCGTGAATCAGCACTTCGCGGATCTGGTCGACGGCATCGGGATACTCGCGCTCGTCGGGATCGTGGTTCTGGACCACGAACTCGCGGTAGCAGTGCTCGATGACCGGCTTCGAGTGGGTTTGAATCTCGGCCACCACCCGTAGTATCTCGGTGATCTTCAAGTCGAGCGCCGCCTCGGTGCTGTAGAAGATGTTGCCGTCGGGGTGGGAGGACTCGTTGCGGTCGTCTACCAGCTTGGCGTATGTGCCGATCTTGCCATTGTCGCAATCAATCAGGCGCAGAAAGCGGAGCATGGTGCGTTCATTCACGGTGCTGAAAACGAACGGAGACGTTGCGGCCAGAATGTTTTTCTCGATGTCCTTGCCAAAGCCGATCAGCCCTTTCTCGAAATCGCCGGGAACGCTCTGCTTGATCTGCCAGATGTTGAAATAGACGAAGCTCATCGTGAGCATGTGGTAGGCGAGAAAGGCGAACTGGTATTTGCCGTGCGTGTAGTTCGTCTCGAAGGCGTCCCACAGGAACTCGATGTATTCCCGCTCCTTCGGGCTCTTGAAGGAGAGCGGCAGGTAGCTGGCGAGTTCGACGGCTTCTTCCATGGCTCAAGTCTCCCGGGTGGCGGGCGCGGCTTCGCCCCAGATGCGGGCGAGGGTGACTTGGATTTTTTGCTCGAAGCGGGTGATCAGTTCGCGGTTGGCGGCGACCAGCGCTTGCTCGGCTTCGATCTCTGACACGATGGCTTGCTGCGTGGCGCGCGGTGGGAGGGGGACTCGTATATCGCGCAACTTCTCTCGATTGAGCTTGGGGACTGTTACGCCGGTAATATGTCGGCTGAGGTCCATTTCGTTGAGGGCTGTGATCAGAAATAGGTCGAGGAGTTTGGTCCTCATTGGGCGAAGAACGTGTGCGTGATTGTTCACCCAGGTCTTCCCAGAAATGGCGAACGCCGTGTTATCGTGGGCTTCCCACTTAGCGCCGTCTTCTCCTACGAGGACAAGCGGTTCATCGAAAAGATAGCCCTCCACGTAGTCGAGCACGCCTGTGGCTCCAAAATACGGGTAAGGCCCCGGCTTCCGGTCCGACTTCGTGATCGGACGGCGTTTGCTGTCCAAAATATCCACGCATTCACCGAGCGGCACCATCGGCCAGTCGGGGTGGATGGGGATGTGGGGGCGGTAGTGGTCGAGGACGGCGCGGGCGCCGTTGATGACTTTCTGGTAGCCCTCGATCTCCGCCACGATGTCCTTCTGCACCTCCAGCGGCGGCATGGGGATTTGGATTCTCTCCAGATTCCCTTTGGTGATGTGAACAAGTCCGACTCCGCCGTGCAGGTTCTCTTCAACTTCGACGACGGCTTTGTTCAGCGCATGGAGCAGATAGATCTTGGTCGCTCGGGATTCGTCGAAGCCAACCTTGAAGATGTGCTGGTTGAGCACCGCCTTCTGACCCTTCCAAATATGCGCACCGAAGGACGTGCCGCGTGAGCCGGACCAAGAGAATAGGAGTTCTCCGTTGTTGATCGTGTTCCTCTCGTTGACTTCACCCGTGTAGTAGTTGAATGAGCTATCCGGGTTGTTCAGGTTTTGAATCCTGACGATTGGGATTCCGCCACTGTCCGCGTTTTGCCAATCCTCGGGTTTGAATGCACGTCCGTTGAATAGCTCGCAGATTTCGCCGATTGGCACCATCGCATAGTTCGATGTGCGCGCATCCCCCTCCCGATACCGCTCGCCGCTGAGGTTGTAGTCGCCATTCGCGGCGATCTTTTCCTTCGCGACAATCTGGGCTGTGGACGTGACCGCGAGAATGGATTCGCTGGGCGCGCCGGAGCGCAGCGTGCCGAGGTAGGCGGCGAGTTAGGCCTGCACCTGCGGTAGGTCGTTCTTGTCGAAGGCGCGGCGCTGGGCGCCGAGGCCGAAGCCGTCGTTCTCCACTTTGAAGAAGGCGATGGTGTCGCTCTGCCGGGCGAGGGATTTGTCGAGGAGCAGGATGCTGGTCTTCACGCCCGAGTAGGGATTGAAACAGCCCGCCGGGAGGGAGACGACGGCGACGAGAGAGTTTTCCACGAGCATTTTCCGCAGGACTATATAGTGCCTGACCGGAAACCCCAATCTCAGTCTCTGCATCGCCGTAACGGCACGGGGTTAAGCGGGCTTTGAGGGCACGAAGAATGGCAATAAGTGGAGTTGGAAAGGGAGTTTTTTGCGAATGTGCTGGGGAAGGAAGGAATTTT
>CAMDBU010000126.1 GCA_945889495.1 Syntrophobacter sp. SbD2
TCCAGAAGTTGACGCAACGCGTGTGGGGATTCGCAATAACTCCAAAACTTTGCCGTTCGCACATGAAAACACGAAACCCGCGTGTTGCGCTCAAAAATTAGCAGGCCGGGTTCTAAAAAAACGGGGTTTTCTGTCAGGCACTAACTAGCTGTATGCCGTTGACATCGATGCAAGCGAGGGTCAGCGGTTCGATGCCGCCAGCCCGTTTCATTTCCACGGCTGCGAGTTCGTAGAAGGCGCGGCCGTTGGGCAGACCGGTAAGAAAATCGCGGCTAGCGAGATTGGACAATCCATCGAGTTTGGACTTCAAAGTCGCCTGGGTAAGCGCGAAGATGATGAATACGCTGGTGCGCATGAGCAAGTTCCAATAGGCGATCCAGGATGAGGAGTAGGTGCGGCCGCTCGAGGAGTCGGTGACGAACCAAACCGCCGACCCGAAGATCGCCAAGTAGACGCCGACGTCGCGGGAGACAAACCAACTGCCGAGAAAAATCGGCATCATGTAAAGCAACAGGAAATGCATCTCGATCCCGGTTGCTAGATCAAGGGCGCCGACCGAGACCGCCAAAAAGATCGCGAAGAAGACTATGGTCAGTTTGCTGCGCCGCTCAAAGAAATTTTGCAGTGGTGATGGCATCAACGAGCTCTAGGCAAAGTATCCATATTCGACAATTATACAATCATAACTGGCGCGAGCTCAATGAAATACCCGTGCTTTTACTTATTAATGGTCCCGACTGGTTGCAGTTGTGCTCGCTAGCAGCGTGAACAGACATTGGCCATGCCGCTTTATTGCATCCGCGTGTTTGTCAAACTTCCTCAATGTTGCTCTAATTGCGCTGGCCATCGGAATTGGCGATGGCACTGGACAAAGTAATGTTCTCTGCGGACCGTCATGGATATGTGGAGGTTGTGATGCCCTCATTGGTTCACTATGCCGGGTTGGTCGTTGCCACGCTGGTCATTTTCTTTTCACCGATCCACTCAGTTCATGCCGAGGAGCCTTTTTATCGCGGCAAGACCATTCGGCTGATCGTCGGCCTGGCGCCGGGTGGCGGCTTCGACACTTACTCGCGCGTCATCGCCCGCCACATGGGCAAACATATTCCTGGCGCGCCGGCCATGGTGGTCGACAACATGCCGGGGGCGGCGAGTTTATTGGCGGCCAATCATGTCTACAAGGTCGCCAAGCCGGACGGTTTGACCATCGGCAATTTCGTCGGCGGTTTGGTCTTTCAACAAATTCTTGGCTTACCTGGTGTCGCCTTCGACGGCCCGAAGTTCGAATATCTGGGCGTGCCGGCGCAGGATAATTTTATCATCGGCGTCGCCAAGTCCACCGGCATCACCAGCATCGAGCAATGGAAGGCGTCGGGGACGATGTTGAAAATCGGCGGCGTCGCGCCCGGCGGCGGCACCGACGATATTCCCAAAGTGTTGAAAGCTACTCTAGGTCTGCCGCTGCAAATGGTGTCGGGTTACAAGGGCACCGGGCCGATTCGGCTGGCATTCAATTCCGGCGAAGTCCATGGCATCAGCAATTCGTTGGAATCGTTTCGCGCTACGTGGCGCGCGGAGCTCTACAAGGGCGAGGTGAATTATCTGGTGCAAGCCAACTTAAAACCCCATCCGGAAATTCCCAACGTACCCTGGGCCGCCGATCTGACCAAGAACGAAGAAGCGCGTAAGATGATCCTCACCTCGGCGCGGGTCAACGGCGTGCTCAATCGCTTCTACGTTTTACCGCCGGGCACGGCCAAGGATCGCGTGTTATTGCTGCGCCGAGCTTTCATGGACACGATGAAGGATGCGGAGTTCTTGGCCGACACCCAACGCGCCAAACTCGATCTCGATCCCATCGACGGCGAGGAGATTCAAAAACAGGTGCGCGAGCTGTTCAAACTAGAGCCGGCGCTGGTGGCCAAGCTGAAGGAGATTTTGAAATAGACGGGTACCGGCGGCGCGCCAGATTGCGCTTGGCGACTTGGCGCGCCGCTCGCAGTGTTAACGGATCTGGAAAATTTCTTTCCACATTTTTTCGTATTTGGGAAATTCCTTCACATCATCCTGGCTGAGCATGTAAGCCGCGGCCGGGCGAATTTTCTCCACCGGTTCAACCTTGGGATGGGCTGGGGTCTCGCCGGCTTGGGCGTAGACGCGCTGGCCCTCTTCGCTGGCGACCCAACGGGCCCAGAGTAGCGCCGCCGCTGGATGGGGCGCGCCTTTCAAGATACCGACGCTGCCGCCAATTTCACCGACGCCTTCACTCAACAGCGACTGCACCGGCGCGCCCTTTTTCACCCGCGGCGGAAAGTGGTGCGCATAGCAGGTGAAGCAAACCGCGCGCTGGCCGGCGACCAGAAACTCGGCCAGTTGGGAATGGCCGCGGTGAAACTCCGGCTGGTTCAACGCGATTCGTTTGAGTAGATCGACGGCCTTGTCGTCGCTCTTGTATTTGCCTTTGGCAAAGCCGACGAGCAGCTGAAAGTCGCGCGGCTCGCCCATCAATTTATCCTTCCACTTTGGATTGGCCAGGTCTTCGAAGCTTTTCGGTTCCTCGCCTTTCTTGACCAAATCGGTGTTCCAGCCGTTAACAAAAAACTGCGTGTCGGTGGCGAACCAAAACTCGCTCTTGAGCGCCGCCGGGAACGCCGCCATCTCGGGAATCGCCAAGGGCTCGAGCAGCTTCTGCTCGGTGATCTGCATGGTGTAGGGCAGGGCCGAGCCGAAGACATCGGCCAACACCCGGCCGCCGCGCGCTTCGGTGACGATGCGAGCGATCAATTTGTCGCCGGTGAGATCGATGTGATCGATGGTGATGCCGGGAAAACGTTTTCGAAAAGCGTTGAAAATCACTTCGATGGAATTAGCCGACAACGCCGCGTAGATCGTCAGCTTGCCGTCTTTCTTGGCCCGTTCGTAAACCTCGTCGATGGATTCGGTTTTGGCCGGCGCGCTGGCGGCACGGGCAGCGGTCGCTGCGCTGAAACTCAACAGCGCTGCCAGCGCCAAGCTTGCGATTGAGAAAAAAGTTTTGCTATGAATATTCATCGTCATTCGATCTCCTAACGTATTCCAAATAAATTGCCATACCGTCGATTGCCGCGCAGCATAGGCAGATGTTGCGGCGCCGTCAAGTGGCGCTTGCTCTTGTTGCGCCGGTTGGCTTTTGTTATGAGACGAAAGAAACCAAGGTTTGCTTCAAGGGAGTACACGCATGAGTTTACTCGGACGATTTCTGTTGCTTGTTTCGGCGTTCGTCGCATGGCCGCTCTCGGTGCTCCATGCCGCCGCACCTTACTATGAGGGCAAGGCGATCCGCATCATCGTCGGCACCGCGCCGGGCGGCGGCTACGATACCTACACGCGTTTGGTGGCGCGCCATTTCGGCAAGCATATTCCGGGCAATCCGATCGTCATCGTCGACAATATGCCGGGGGCGGGCGGTTTGCTTTCGGCTAACCATATGTACCGCGTCGCTAAACCGGACGGACTGACCATCGGCCATTTCGTCGGCGGACAATTTTTGCAGCAGTTGCTCGGCCGGCCGGGCATCGAGTTCGACGCCCGCCGTTTCGAATATATCGGCGTGCCGGCCCAGGACAATTTCGTTTTCACCGTCGCCAAATCCCTGGGCATCGACACCATGGAAAAATGGATGAGCGCCAAAGCGCCGATCAAGTTTGGCGCCATCGCTCCCGGCGACGGCACCTTCGATATTCCCAAAGTGATCGAAGCGACTCTCGGCGTGCCGATCCAAATCGTCACCGGCTACAAAGGCACGGCGCCGATCCGGCTGGCGTTCAATAGCAACGAAGTCGCCGGGCTCAGCAACTCCTGGCAGTCGCTCAAGTCGACCTGGACCAAGGAGCTGGAGAATAACGAGATCGTCCTACTGGCGCAGATGGCGACCAAGGCCCATGTGGATTTGCCGAAGGTTCCGTTGGCGGTGAACTTCGCCAAGAACGATGAAGCGCGCAAACTGATCGTCGCCGTGGCGCAGAGCCATGGCGCGGCGGTGCGGCCTTATCTCTTGCCGCCGGGCACGCCGAAACACTTGGTCGAGACGTTGCGCAAGAGTTTCATGGCGGCGATCCGCGATCCTGAGCTGCTCGCCGAGGCCAATCGTGCGCGCCTGGAAATCAACGCCGCATCAGGAGAAGATTTGGAGCGAAACGTGAAAGAGTTGCTGTTGTTGGACAAACCCCTAGTCGCGCGCTTGAAGGAAATTCTAAAATAGCATGAATGAATATTCGACTACGGCTGGTGGGTGTCATTATTCTCACGTTAAGCCTGCTGAGTGCGGACCCGCTACGCGCGCAAGAAGCTGAGAGCGAAAACGTTGCGGCGCCGGTGGAAGAGCCGGAAAGAAAACCACCGGAGCCGTCAGCGCCGAAACAGATTGGCTTAGCGGCTTATTACCACGCCGACTTTCACGGGCGGCGCACCGCCAACGGCGAGTCCTTCGACCATAACGGATTAACCGCCGCGCACAAAACCCTGCCCTTCGGCACCCATGTGCGAGTGATCAACCTGCAAAACAACAAAAACGTGATCGTGCGGGTCAACGATCGCGGCCCGGTGCAGACTGACCGGGTAATCGATCTGACTCGCCGCGCCGCAAGTATACTGGGTTTCATTCGCCAGGGGATGGCCAAAGTCGCTTTAGAAGTCGTTCCGCTTGGCAGCGGCGCTAAGTGAGTCGCAGTTGCTTTCCACGTATAGGTAAATTCGCCGGCCGGTTCGCTGTGGTTATTTAAATGCCGGCATCACTTCCTTGGCGAACAGGCGCATGGATTTGAGTATTTCGCCGTGGAGTATGCCGCCGTAGTTAAACGTCGTCGTCAGGGTGTCGAAGTAATAATTTTTCGCCGCGTTGCGAATGCCTTGAATCACCTGACCGGGATCGCCGTAATTATTTCTTCCCGTCGCTAACATCATGTCCCAATCGTACTCGCCTGGCGCGGCGGTGAGCGAGCGCCGGCCGATGCGCGAGATCTCGTCGTAGCGGGTCACCGCCGCCATGCCGATCTCCTTGCCGCGCGCGGCGCTGTCGTTGACATGGGTGCGCACATGAAATTGGCAATGGCGATCCTTGGGATCGATGCCGGCCTCACGCAAACCTTCGGTCCAGGCGTCGACGCCGGCGCGCACCCGTTCGGGCGGATGAGGATGGCCGACGGTCATGATGTTGTACCCTTGCCGTCCAGCCCAGCCTAAGCCCGCCGCTGAAGTGCCGGCCACCCAGATCGGCGGATGGGGCTGCTGTACCGGCCGGGGATAAAGCGTCAGCTCTTCGAATTGCCAGAACTTGCCTTGGTGGCTGGCGCGCTCGTTGCCCCAGACTTTTAAAATCACTTCGAGGACTTCGGCGGCGCGCTCGCGGTCGTTTTCCTTGGTCACGCCGAAGACGCGGTAATCCATCTCGGTGTTCCCCGAACCGATGCCGAACTCCAACCGGCCGCCGGAGATCGCGTCGACCATGGCGTAGTCCTCGGCGGTGTGGAGCGGATGACGCAGTGGCAGAATAGCAATGCACGGGCCGAGGCGGATTGTTTTGGTGCGCGCCGCCGCGGTGGCGAGCAGCACCGCCGGATTGGCGACCAAGCCGCCGTAGCCGAGAAAGTGATGCTCGTTGAACATGAAACATTCCCAGCCCAACTCCTCGGCGAGCTCGATCTGTTCCAAAATCTGCTGGTAGTAAACATCGTAGGGCGGATCGATGTCGGGGAAATAGGTGGTGAGGATGTTGATGTAAAAGCGCATGAAGTTCTCCTGATGAACGTTAAGGCTGTAGCATAATCGGATAGGAGCGGCAAAGCCGGGAAGATCTTTCACCACAGAGCGCACAGAGATCACAGCGTGGAAGGTAAGGAGTCGGATTATTTAACCGCAAAAAGCGCAAAAGGCACAAAATAATTTAGAACTGACGGGATAGGATGTGCTTTGTCTCTCTTCCAACCCTTCGCGTCCTTCGTGTCTTCGTGGTGAGAAAGAATTTGCCAATCGATCTGACTAACGACCCGTACTCAGCTCCCGGCGGGCTTTTTCGACGAAGCTGTAATCGACCACTTGCGCGGTGGTGAACGGTTGGCTGACTTTGGAGTCTTCGCGCACTAGGTCGATCATCAGCTGCATGCCTTCGGGCTTGGCCATCAGGTCGCGGGCCATGCCGCGGTAGAATTGGCGCAGCATCTCGGTGGCGATGCGCTGGTCGGTGAGTCTCCATTGCTTCATGACGATGTTGGTCACTTCGTCGCGGTTGCGCGGTTCTAAGACAAAATACAACGCGCGCAGGGCGGCGTCGACGATGCCGGATTCGAGGGCGGCGACGCGGTTGTCGCGCAGGGCGACGATGGTCATATCGCGGCCGGCTTGCAAGCCCAAGTGCTTCAACGCCGCGTCGGCCATCAAGGACGCCGTGCCGCCGGGGGTGCTGCCACCGATTTTCCTGCCTTTTAAATCCGCTGCCGCGCGTATTTCCTTGCGCGCGATTAAAGAAATCAACGGCCGGTCGACGGCACAGGCGAGAATCTTTGCCGCGTTGCCGCGGACGATGCCCTGAATGACGCCGTTGATCGCCGCACTGTAATCGATCTCGCCGCGCAGAAAGGCGGTGTTGACCGCCTGGGTGGCCATGAAAATGGTTTCGAGCTCGATGCCCTGCTCGCGGTAGTAGCCCTTATGGTAGGCGAGATGAAACGGCAGAAAGCCGATGTTGTTGGATTGGATGCCGAGGCGGACTTTTTTCGCGGCACTTTGCGCGCCGAGATGACCTGGCGTGGCGGCGCAGCCTAGAATGATCAACAGACCGGCGACGATGCGCATTGTCGATGGCCAAGTGGGTTAAGTCAGTCTCACAGCGCGTAGAGCGCTCGTGAATTGTCGCTCAGAATTTTCTCTTTGACGGCCGGGGTTAAATCCGCGCGCTGGCGAAAAATTTTGATCGCGTCGGCGTCGCTGGAAATATCGGTGTGGCCGTAGTCGGTGCCGATCACCAGGCTGTCTTCGCCGGCTTCGCGGACGATGTAGGGGATGTCGTCGGAGTTCTCACAAGTGACGAACATGCCGTACTCTTTGAGCAGGTTGGCGGGCATTTTGCGGCCCATGGTTTTGAAGCGGTTCTTGGCTTCATGCATCACCCAGGGCACCCATTGGGCGCTGGCTTCGATGAAACCGAAGCGCAGCTTGGGGAACTGCTCGTGAATTTCGCTCAACAAAATATCGTTGAACGACGCCACCGTGGGTACGCGGAAACGGTGCAACGTTGCCGCGATGCGGGTCGGATGATTGTACAGATCGCTCAGCCAGGCGTTGCCGTTGGCGATATGGATGGCGATCGCCAGGTCAAGCTGCTGCGCTAAGTCGTAAACCGGGTAGAAGTAGGGATCGGCGAGCAAGCGATTGCCTTCCACCGGGCGCAAGCATACGGCGACGGCGCCGTTCTCCTTGGACCAGCGGATTTGATCCAGGGCGTCGGTCATGCTGAGCAGCGGCGGCATGCAGGACCAGCGCAGCCGGTTGTCGCTCTGCTTCCAGATATCGGCGAGCCAGCGGTTCCAGCTTTTGCACAGTGCCACATCCACGGCCGGCCGCTCGGCGCAGGACTCGATGAACATGGTGTTGTGCAGCACCTGGACATCGACGTCAGTCTGATTCATGTAGTCCAAACGCAGATTGACGTTGCCCATCTCGCGGGATTCCTGCTGGTCGGCGAACTTGCGGCCGACCTGCTCTTGGCGCTTGGCCAATTCATCGTCGGAAAAGGCCGGGAAGCGAAAACCGCGCACCTTGCCGTCGATGACCCAGAACTGCTGGCGCACGCCGGCCTCTTCGCGGGTCTCCAGCGGCACCGGCCGATGCTGCTGCTCCGACTTGTCCATGAACTCCCAAGTGCGCGCGCACTCGACCACATGGGCGTCGGCGTCGATGACTAAACTCTTTTTCGCGCTATCCATTGCTACCTCCGGCTGGAACTCGATGGATGCACAGTAATGGACGAGCGGAGCGGCTGTCAATCGTCGGTCAGCTGCGGGCGTTGGAAATGTTTTGTTACCACGAAGTGTTTCATGAGCTGAGGCTCGTCTGCGGACAATGAAAGTCCACTCCTCTCTTTGACTCGTCATGCCGGCGCAGGCCGGCATCCATCTTCGCCCACCCCGCCCAACCTGGATACCGGCCTACGCCGGTATGACGGACCGCTCGTAATAATTCCTCGCGTAGACACTCCTAGGGCGACTCTTTAAAAGCCCGCAATCAAAAATACATCCCAGCGTCGCCGCCCTTGCGCGATACCGGCGACAGGACGCCGAACAGCGACTTCATCGCCCAGTTGGCCAGCGAGGCGAGGATGAAGATGAACAGCAGCAGCGAGTACATGTCGGCGATGCGGAACTGGCCGTAGTATTCGACGATCATGAAGCCCAGGCCGGCTTTGGCGATTTTCGTCTCGGCCAAGAGAGCGCCGGTGACGGCGGCGCCGAGGCCGATTCTAATACCGGTGAAGACTTGGCCGGCGATGGCGGGGAGATAGACGTTCTTGGCGATCTGCAGCGGCGTGGCGCCGATGGTGCGGGCGACATCGACGTAGACTTTTTTGACTTCGCGCATACCGGCGATGGTGAGTAGCGAGATCGGAAAAAACGCCGCGATGGCGCCCACCGCGAGCTTCGAGTACACGTCGATGCCGAGGAACAATATGAACACCGGGAAGATGACGATCTTGGGCACCACGGCGGCGTAGAGAATCAGCGGCTCGACGATCTCCAGCCAGCTTTTCTTGCTGCCCCACAGGATGCCCAGCGGGATGCCGCTCAGCGCCGCCACCAAGATCGCGCCGCCGACTTCGAACAGGCTGGCTTTGAGATGGGGAATCATCACCGGCGTACTGACATAGACCCAGAGGGATTGAAGGATTTCGCTGAGCGAAGGAAATAGCTCGGGGAACAGCAGGCCGCTGCGGCCGATGAATTCCCAGATGGCGACCACGCCGGCGAGCGTCAGCGCTTGCACGGCCAGGGGCGTGTGGATGGCGGCGGCGATGGCCGAAGGTTTAGCGTTGGCCATGGCTATTTGCGAAACCAACTTTCGCTGCGGTTGATTAAATACAAAAACATAATCGACAGAGCGATGGTGCCGAACAGGCCAGCGTAAACTTCTTCGACTTCGAATTTGTAGGACGCATCGGCCAGCCACATGCCGACGCCGCCGACCTGGGCGACATATTCCAAGCCCAACACCGATTTCAATATGTACGTGAGTGCCAAACGGAAACCGCTGAAGATGGTCGGCGCCACGGCGGGAACGAGAATGTGGCGGAACAGCTGCTTGCGGCTGAGATTCATGCTGGCGCCGACTTGTAGCAAGATCGGGTTGACGTTTTGAAACGCGCCCTTGGTGTTCATGATGATCGGGATCAAGCCGAAGATCGACGAAAGGGCGATCACCGCCGCGCTGGTGCGGCCGAAGGTGACCAGAAAGATCGGATAGGCGAGGATGATCGGCGAGGAAAACAGCGCGGCGAGCGGCATCTCGTAGCTGGTGCCGATCAGTTTATAGCGCCAGAGAAAAAAACCCGCGAGCACGCCGAAAATCGTCGCTATGACTAGACAGGCGGCGATCTCGTAGAGCGTGATGAGAGTTAAATGTAACGCCTTGCCATGCAGTAGCTGCTCCCACAGCACCACCACCGCGCGGGTCGGCGCGGCGAGAAAAAACGTGCTGATCCAACCCGATCGCACCGACGCCTCGACGACCAACAACGCGCCGAAGATGATGCCGAGGCGCCAGGCGGTGAGTCTTGTGGATTCAGTCATGGTTCGGATGAGTTAACCACAAAGAGCATAAAGGGCACAAAATATTGGAAACCCATTTTTGTGAACTTTGTGCTCTTTGTGGTTAAAATCTCTTCGCATTTAGGCTTCTCCTTCGGTCCTGCCGCTACGGCAGGAAGCTCAGGTCGACCAGGGCGCTGAGCTCGGCTTGCGTGAGCGGGGCGTTCAAGAATTTATTGCGGATGCCGTCGTCGATGATCGCTTGCAGGCCGCGGATCGGTTTCAAGTTCATCGCCGCGCGGTTGTAGAAGTCCCAGGTGGCGAGTATAGCGGATTCGGGAAATTTTAGTTCGGCGCGGCGAATCCAGATTTTCGCGGTTTCTTCTTTGTTGGCGAACATGTAGTCGAGGGCGCGCTGTTGGGCGCGGAAAAAGCCGCGCACGGCGTCGGGATTTTTCGCCGCGAAATCATTGTTGGTGAAATGGACGCGCGCCGACTGCTCGCGCATGGCGACGATCTCATCGCCTTTGACGACCACGCGCAGTTCGCCCTTCTCGACGCGATCCAATTGAAACGGCGCCACCGACCAGCCGGCGTCGGTCTGGCCGGTGCGCAGCGCTGTATAGACTTCCGGGATGCCGCCCAGGGAAACCGGCTCGGCCGGTTTTAACCCCTTCGCCTTGATCTGGTCGGCGATGGCCAACACCGCCATATGGCTCGACGCGCCGGGCCGGCTGTAGGCGACTTTCTTGCCGGCGAGATCTTCGAGTTTGCGCATCGGCGTGTTGGCTTGGACATACCAGAATGTGTCCATGCCGGTGATCTCGGCGGCGGCGATTTTGATCGGCGCCTTTTTGACGAAGGCGCTGACCACCGCCAGGGTGCCGGTGCCGAGTCCGATCTGGGCGTCGCCGGAGACGACCGCTTGAACGTTCTCACCGCCGCCGCGGGTGAACACCGCGTCGACGTCGATGTTGGCGTCGCGGTAGTAGCCTTTCTCCTGGGCGATGTAGACCGGCAGGGCGACGGTGAAGAGTATCCTGTGCGGCACGACGACGATGATCTTGGTCCGCGCCGCTGCCGCCCAGGAGGACGAGGTCACGAGGGATAGGACGAATAGGACCGATAAGACGAATGTCAGATATTTCTTCATTTCCGAGTCTCCTTAGTTTCGTTGTTCAGTTTGACGAAAACTCCTGATCGATTCTTCGCGCAGCGCGTTCCACACCTGAGCGACCAATTTGCCGAAGCGGTCCGAGGCGATGATCGACGAATCGCGCGGCTGCGGTAGATCGATGGCGACGATCTCCTTCACCCGCCCCGGCCGCGCGGTCATGATCATCACCCGGTCGGAGAGCTGCACCGACTCGTTGATGTTGTGAGTGACCAGAATGATGGTTTGTTTCAACTGATCGCGAATACGCATGAGCTCTTCGCCGAGAATGATCCGCGTCTGCTCGTCCAACGCGCCGAAGGGCTCGTCCATGAGCAAAATCTTCGGCTCAAGCACCAGCGCGCGGGCGATGGCGACGCGCTGCTTCATGCCACCCGACAGTTCCGACGGATAGCGGTCTTCAAATCCCGACAAGCCGACCAGGCCGATCATTTCCTTCGCCTTGCGTCGCCGCTCGTCCGGCGCCACGCCGCGCATTTCCAGGCCGAACTCGACATTGCCCAACGTCGTGCGCCAGGGAAAGGTCGACTCTTCTTGAAAGACAAAGCCGAGCCATGGATGGGGCCCGGCGACTTTTTCCGCGCCAACGTACAACTCCCCCGATGTCGCCGGCAGCAACCCGCCGATGACCCGCAGCAGCGTCGACTTGCCGCACCCCGAGGGGCCGATAATGGAGAAAAATTCGCCGGCCTCGACATCGAGTGAAACGTTGTCGACCGCCGGCACCAGCGCCGCGCCGTTATCAGGCTCACCGAAGACTTTGCTGACGTTGCGCAGGGTTAAGATCGCCATGAATTGTTTCAAACCAGCCGGTCAAAGGTGGCTTAAAATAGGCGTAAAGTTGGGAGGCGTCAAGGAGAAATGGCTGGTTAGAAAGCGACGGAGTTGGCTCGGTGTTTTGGTTTGGCCCGAACACGATTGGTTTACCCAAGTAGGTAGCGCCCGGACTTTCTCGTGCCGACTCGTTTGACCAAGCCGGCCTTCAATAACGGGCGCAGCAAGTCCAGCGCGCCTTGTTTCGATACTCCGATGCCATCCCAGACTTCCTGTGGCGCCATGCTTTTTCGGTCGCGCAGCAGTTGCAACAGCTGCTCTTGTTTCGGGCGCAGAACCAATTTCTTGCGGCCCGATTCCGCCGATAACCGTTGCACACGGGTCCAAACCTTCTCCAAGGTTACATGCAGCCCTTCGGCGGCGTATTCTAACCAACTTGTGAGGTCGCCGTCCCGCTGGCGGACCGCATCGAGCTCGGCGTAGTAACGCGGCCGGTCTTGCCAATAAAACTCGTCCACTGAAAAGATGTGATGGCTATCGAAGCCGCGGCGAAAAAGCTCCCACAAGGCGAGCGTCCGACCCATGCGGCCGTTGCCATCGGCAAATGGATGGATGGACTCAAAGCGATGATGGATGATGGCGGATGAAATCACCGACGAGTGCTTGGCCGATTCGCTATTCCACCAATCCAAGAGTTCGAACATCAGTCCCGATACCTCCGTCGGGGGCGGTGGCACAAAACGACCCACGCGCACGCCGATGGTACGGTAGCGTCCTGCCGTGCCTTGATCCATTACATCGGCGGCGATGACTTTGTGTAGCTTGAACAGGTCTTCATGCGTCAGCCGTGACTTTTTCAGATTCTTTTCTATGAATCGCAGGCCGGCAAAATAGTTGAGCACTTCCCGTTTCGAGCGGTCGGTGACGCCCGTGAGTTCGCGCCCTTCCTCGACGGCGCGCACCTGCTCGAGGGTCAACGGATTGCCCTCGATGGCGGTGGAACTATGGGCGTTGCGCAGGCGGGTGTCCTTTTGCAGCGCGGGTATCCATGGCACCTGCACGGTGGCGGCCAAAATTCTCTCACGCAGCGCAGCGATGTGCTCGACCCGCGCGAGCAATGCCGGCGTGATGGTGAATTGCGGCTGGTAGCTCACGACCGGCAGGATAATTTATAAGTCAAGTGTAAGTCAAGTTATGAGTCAAGTGGTTGCCGGATCGCTCAACCGGTGTATGGCCTACCGATCGAACGCTTCGACTGAGAGGATCAACGGCTTCTCCGTCGCGCTCGGGATGAGCGTTGTCGATGCTCGGTGAACTCCGCTTCGATCTCCGCCACGCTTGGCAAGCTGCCTTTTAGTTCCTTTGGCAGTTTTTCAACCAGCTTGGTTTCCCAACCGGCGACGCCGATCGGTCGGTTCAGATCGCGCAAGGCGTATTCAACGACAAGCCGGTCCTTCGACCGGCACAGCAGCAGGCCGATGCTGGGTTGGTCGTCATGGTGGCGTAGCAGGTCGTCGACCGCGGACAAGTACATGTTAATCTGGCCGACAAAGCCCGGGTCGAAGGGCACGGCCTTGAGCTCGACGACGACGTAGCAGCGCAGCTTGAGGTGGTAAAAGAGCAGGTCCAAATAGTAGTCGCGGCTGGAAAACTCCAGGTGCACCTGCCGACCGACGAAGGCAAAGCCGTTGCCCAATTCAATCAGGAAGCGCTGGATATGGTCGACCAGCGCTTGCTCGACCTCGCGCTCGCGACGCGGGTCGGCGGTGCCGAGAAAGTCGAAGAGGTATGGGTCCTTGAAAACTTGCTCGGCCATGTCGGAGTCGGCGGGCGGCAGCGTCGCCATGAAATTCGTCAAGGCTTTCGCCTGGCGTTTGTGGGCTTGAGCGTCGATTTGCATTTGTAAGATGTTTCGCGACCAGCCATGCTCGATAGTCTTCTTGACGTACCAGTGCCGAATGTCTTGATCCTTAATTCGCTGGATAAGGCGGACGAGATGGCCCCATGGCAATTGTGAAACAAGCTGTTTCACTAATTGGCCGTCAGGGTAGGTGGCTGCGAACGCTCGCATGTGCAACAGATTTCGCGGCGACAAGCCCTGCATGTCCGGGTAAGCCTCGCGCAAGTCCGCCGAGAGACGATCGATAACCTTGGCGCCCCAGCCCTCGCGCTCTTGGCGATCGAGAATCATCCGGCCGATGTCCCAGTATAGGAGCACCATCGCCGAATTGGCCGCCATGACGACGCGCAGGCGCTCTTGCTGAATGCGACGCTGAGCGTCTCATCGTAGCTCCTGGGTAGTTCGTTGCGCGGCGGCGGCGCTGGAAAGAAAACGGCGCCCAAGTGGCTGCGACCTCGCGACCTTCGCTCCGATGTCGCATCGGTCGCGGCGGTTCGGTCAGGTGTGAGTTTCTTTTTGCCCGCCATTGTTGCTGTCCCTGCCAATTACCTGGTTTCGCTGTGGGGTGATTTTCTGAGATACTACGCGAAGTCGCAGGCGACGGGCAAGGCGTTTGCCGCCGGGACACCGGCTTGCGCGAGGAACGAAGCATGAGCGAGAGTAACTACAACACTATCGAGACCGAGAACGGCGTGCCCATCAAGGCATGGACCAAAGGTGTCGCCGTCGAGGCGTCGGCGGAGAAGCAGCTGCGCAATGTCGCGTCGATGCCCTTTGTCTACAAGTGGGTGGCGGCGATGCCGGATGTGCATTGGGGGATCGGCGCGACGGTGGGGAGTGTGATTCCGACCCAGGGGGCGATCATTCCTGCTGCCGTCGGCGTCGACATCGGCTGCGGCATGATGGCGGTGCAGACGACATTGAACGCGAGCCATTTACCGGACAATTTGAAACCGCTGCGCACCGCGATTGAAAAAGCCGTGCCGCATGGACGAACCGAGAATGGACGCAAGGGCGACCGCGGCGCGTGGGGCGAGATTCCCAAGCGCCAGATCGGCGTGTGGCGTCAACTTGAGCGTGGCTACAAAATTATTACCGACAAGTATCCCAACTTGAATCGCGGCAACGACGTCAATCATCTGGGCACGCTGGGTACCGGCAATCACTTCATCGAAGTATGCTTGGACGAGAGCGACCGGGTGTGGTTCATGCTGCACAGCGGATCGCGCGGCGTCGGCAATCGCATTGGGACGTTTTTCATCGAGCTAGCGCGTAAAGACATGCGGCGGCAGATCAAAAATCTGCCGGATCGTGATCTGGCTTACTTCGAAGAGGGTAGCGAGCATTTCGCCGATTATGTCGAGGCGGTGAGCTGGGCGCAGGAGTTCGCCCTGTACAATCGTAAGTTGATGATGGAACAGTTGGTCGAGGCGGTAGCAAACGCTTCCGAGCTGCCGGGATTTTCTCTCACCGAGACCGCGGTGAACTGTCATCATAACTATGTCGCCCGCGAAGAACATTACGGCGCTGAGGTTCTAGTCACGCGTAAAGGCGCGGTGCGTGCCGGCAAGGGCGATATGGGCATCATCCCCGGCAGCATGGGCGCGCGCTCCTACATCGTCCGCGGTCTCGGCAACGCCGAGAGTTTTCATTCATGCAGTCATGGCGCCGGACGGGCGATGTCGCGCAACGAGGCCAAGCGCCGCTTCAGCCTCGACGATCATATCAAGGCCACCGCCGGCATCGAATGCCGCAAGGACTCCGATGTCATCGACGAGACGCCGATGGCCTACAAGCCCATCGACGATGTCATGAACGCGCAGAAGGATTTGGTCGAGATCGTTCACACGCTGCATCAGGTGGTGTGTGTGAAGGGATAGAGGGCAAGGTAAAAGGCAAAAGGTAAAATGCAAAATGGACTTCGAAAAGCCTCCTGCCAACTGACTACCATGCTTACGATTGACGGTTCTTATCACGAAGGCGGCGGGCAGATTTTGCGTACGGCGCTCACTTTGAGCGTCGCCACGCGGACGCCGTTTCGCATTGAGAAGATTCGCGCTGGGCGCAAGCGGCCGGGCTTGCTGCGTCAACATCTGACCGCGGTGCTGGCCGCGGCGCGGATTTCCAATGCTGAAGTGCGCGGCGCGGAGATCAATTCTACCGAACTTACTTTCTCTCCACAGGACGTGGTGCCGGGGGATTATCGATTCTCCATCGGCACGGCGGGCAGCACCATGTTGGTGTTGCAGACGGTGCTGCCGGTGCTGATGATTGGCACGGCGCCGAGTACGCTGACGCTCGAAGGTGGCACGCATAATCCGGCGGCGCCGCCCTATGATTATGTCGAGCGGGTTTATCTGCCGCTGGTCAATCGCATGGGTGCGCGTGTGCGTTCTGAGCTGATCAGCGCCGGATTTTTCCCAGCTGGCGGTGGGGTTGTGAAGATTTGCATCGAGCCGCCAGGAAAATTGCAGGCCCTCGATCTACGTCAGCGCGGCGAGATCGTCCGGCGCTCGGCGCGGGGGCTAGTTTCAAACCTGCCCGAGAGCATCGCCGAGCGCGAGCTTACGGTGGTGGCGAAGAAACTCGGCTGGGAACGCTGCAACTTGGTCGCCCAGTCGGTGGCCTCGCACGGTCCGGGTAATATTCTTTTCCTTGAAGTCGAGAGCGAGCAGCTCACTGAGATTTTCACCGGTTTCGGCGAACGTAACGTGCGCGCCGAAGCAGTAGCGGAACGCGCGATCGATGAGGCTAAACGCTATCTCGCCGGCGAGGTTGCGGTGGGTGAACACCTGGCCGATCAACTGCTCTTGCCGCTGGCGCTCATGAAGGGCGGTGTCTTTAGCACGTTGCCACTATCGCCACATTCGTTGACTAACATCGACACGATCAGCAAGTTCTTGGCAGTGAAGATTCAGGTGGGCGAGGACGGAAACCGGGGTTGTACGGTTGAGGTGGGCGGTTAGGAGTGTTGGTGTGATGGGCAGTCCGGAGAACCCATTACTCCACCACTCCAATACTCCGTCACTCCAGCCCCGGATTCTCCATGAACACCGACGCGGCGAGCTTCTGCTTGGTTTCGGGATGGCGCACAGTCCGTTTTAACACGAAGTCGAACAGCAGCGGGTTGTAGTCGTAGATTTCGTTGAGCGCGCTGCGCTCGTCACTGGTGATGAAGCCGTCACTGGCGAGGGATCTCGTGCGGATCAGCGCATTGATCGCCGGCAGTGGGTAGTCGCTGCCGTTGACCAGGCGCGGGTGCAGGTCCTGGCGTTTGAGCAGTGTCGAGATCGGCCCGGGCATGCGGTTGAATTGCAGCATCGCCGAGATCTCGCCGAAGACTAAACCGCGATACTTCGCTTCATCCATCAAACGTAGGAACAGCTCGAAGCAATCGGCTTTTTTGCCGCTGCCACTGTCAAGATCGGCGCAGCTGCCGAGGCTGGCGGCGTGGGCGATGATGACGCGGATGCCCAGGTCGAGCGGTTTGCGTAGCCTCAATGGATTGCCGAGCTCTTGATCCTCGTCGGCTTCCACGGCTTGCTCCTCGCCGCTGTGCGACAACAGAATCATGTTGTGCTCTTTCATCTTGCGATAAAACGGCTCGACGGCTGGCGCCGCCGGGTCCATGCCCATGGCGTTGGGCAGCCATTTGAGATATTTCACACCGGCCTGAGCCCACTTTTCTAATTCTTCGATGGCGTCCCGTCTGTACGGGTGCACCGAAATCACCGGCAGAAAAACATCGGCATACTGCCGTGCAAGCTCGACGACGTATTGGTTGGGTACGTACATGTTGGTCTTGGTTAGATCGACGGTGCCGTCGGGCTTGTAATGTTTGTCAAAGGCGAGGATGCGGTATTTGCCTTGGCTCCTGCTGCCGCGCGCCAGGCGCACCAGCCGAGCGAGATATTCTTGGTCGGCGTTGTCGAGGTTTCTGACATCAGCGGCGCTAGTGTAGATGAGAAATTTCAGCCGTTCGAGATTGATCCCGCTACGCATTTTCGCGTTGACGAAAGCGTCTTTGACGCTGGTGCCGATGGCGATGATATGGGTGTGATGGTCGACCAGCCGCGCCGGATCGATGCCGTCGAAGGCTTGGTCGATGAGTTTCTTGGTTGCCGGCGCAGCTTTTTGTCCAAGCGCTTCGGGTTGCTCGGTAAACGCGCCGCCGATCCGGTCGATCAGGCAGCCGGAAAAGAACAGAAGGCTAACTAGGCCGATGCATCGGCGCAAAGCGGAATCGCGACTGAGCTTAGGGCGTTTCATTGTCGGTGTCAGTTTCCACACTCGGACGAAGCTGTCAAACTCGCGCGAGTTGGCGGTAAGAAATCTGCACTGTGCAGAGCCTGCAGGGAACAATTATCTCCGGATGGCACGCCCGTATTTCCGCGAAAATACCCAGAAACGCCAAGCTAACGGGTGGTACGGAGCTTGCGCATCGCCAATGATCGCAGTTCCGTTTCCTCGGAACGAAGTATTCCTGACGTTAAAACATGCTTGTGGAGCCCTTGTATAATGAAATTGAAGTGTCTGTATGCACATTGTTTAACACGAAACAGGATGGGACAGGCCGTTCGCCCCTCGGTCCTTGGAGACCGTTTTGTAGCATGGACCGTCCCATCGTGGCTCCCAAAAAGCTCGAACAGTTGCCAG
>CAMDBU010000127.1 GCA_945889495.1 Syntrophobacter sp. SbD2
GGCTGAAAGCGAAGGGTAAACTGTTCAAAGTCGCTCTCATCGCTTGCATGCGCAAGCTGCTCACGATTCTCAATTCTATGATCAAACATAAAACTTGTTGGTCTGATACTTTTCTTCAGAAAGCTTGACTTGCAAGACAGTTGCTACGCTCGAACTTCCTTTTCGATTTTATTTTGCGCCTTTTGTGCTTTTTTGCGGTTAATTATCCGAATCCGAATTTCTTGTATGTGAACTATGTGCCCTTTGTGGTTAAATTTCTTCTCCCCTTCGGTTGCGCCTCCGCTGCGCTACCGCGCCGGCTCGTTCAGCTCGCGCCCCAAGAACTCCGTCACCAGCGGCCAGGTCAGGTTGGCGAGATAGGGATCGTAGCCGTCCGATTCCGTCGACGCAAAGCCGTGGTGGCCGAAATGAAAGTAGTGCCACTCCAAGGACTGGCCGTTGGCGTGAAAACTTTCCATGACGCGCTGCTGCACTGGGAATGTGCTGTGCTGGTCATGGCCGCCGTAGAGAATCATCGACGGGCATTTGATCTCGCGCGCGGCGTCGCAGGGATGGCGCGGTCGGATCTTGGTCGGCTGCTCGTCGCGTACCGACGGATAGTAGGCGACAAACGCCCGCGCCGCCGGCGTCGCCGCGACGAAGTGAATCCCCAGCCGCCCGCCCATGCAGTAACCGACCACGCCAACGCGTGAACCATCAACATCGCCGCGCGACAGGCAGTAACGCCAACCACGATCGATAACCTGCACGAAGTCCGGGTCGGGCGTCTTGTTTTGAATCTCGGTGCCTTTATCGATGTGGGTCTCGGCCGGATAGCCGAGCATATGATACAAGTTCGGCACCACCGCGGTGTAACCCAGTTCGGCGAAATTATACGCCGCGGTTTTTAAGTAACCGGTGAGCCCGGAATGCTGATGGATCATCAATATCGCCGGCCCTTTTTCGGCGCGCTCCGGATGCGCGATGTAGCCCTCGATCCCGTCTTTGTCTTCTTTCAGTCTACGCATCACAACTTTTGTCATTGGCTAGTCCTCCAGGAGGGCGCAGCATGCTGCGCCCACAAATCCGATTCTTCCTTTGAGCCCTTTGCGTTCTTTGCGGCCAATCCCTCTTAATTCCCTAAGACTTCTTGTACAGACGATCGAAAAATCCTTCGCGCGTCAGTTTGTCGACAATCGTATTGTCCATGAAAGTCTCCGCCGGCATGCCTTTCTTGCCGATGAATTCGAGAATCGTCTGCACCGCCTCCGGCTCGGCGCGGGCGACTTTTTCCAGATAGGTCACCGAGTCGCGGTAATGCTCTTCCGCCTCTTTGGGGTCGCGCATATGGGCGTATTTCATGATCGCCCTGATGCTGCGCTCTTTTTGCTGGTTCATGAACGCCACGCCCTCGGCATAGCCGCGCACGATGCGCTCGACGGTGTCCGGCGCGCGGCGCAAATAGTCGCGCGACACGGTCAACGTATTCATCGAGTAAGGAATTCCTAAATCGATCAGCTTGACTAAAAGTTTCGGCTGGCTCGGCGGCGCCACGCGCAGATCGCCGGTGACCGCGCCGGCGATCTGGCGGTTTTGAAACGCCGCGGCGACTTCCAACGTGCCGCCCATCTGACGCACGTTGACCGCGCCTTCCAAACCGGCCTTGCGCAAGAGAATGCGCGTCAAATTATCCGTGATCGAACCGAAACGCGTGACGCCGAGGGTTTTACCCTTGAGATCTTCGACGCGGTTGATCTCCGGCTGAACGTATAAACGATGATAGGGCCGGTTGGCCGTGCCGGCCACGCCGACGATCGGCGCGCCGCTCAAGATCGCGTTGACCACGGCATTGGTCGCCGCGCTGCCGCCATGGAGATCGCCGCCGAGTAGCGCCTGCACGACCACCGGACCGGAGGAGATAAAAATCAAATCCGCCTGGATGCCATGCTTCTCAAAGGCGCCGCTTTCCTTGGCCATCCAGACGCCGGTGGCCATGGCGCCCACCGATGAATAGGCGAAGGTAATTTTATTCTGCGCCCAGCTGTTCGGAGTCAGAATAAAAACCGCCAGCAACGCAAAGATGTGAAGCGAGATCGAGAGTCGGGTCATGTCAGCTCCGTTGCTTCCGCTTTAAATCGCTTTCACCGCCCTTTGTACAAACTTTCGAAGAAGCCCTCGCGCGCCAGCTTGTCGACCATCGAGTTGTCGTAGAAATTCTCCGGCGGCGGACCCTTCTTGCCCATAAACTCGACAATCGTCTGCACCGCTTCCGGGTCGGTGCGCGGCACCCGGTCCAAATAAGTCGTCGCGTCGCGATAGAACTCGCCGGTGCCGGCGCCTTCGGGCAAGCGCGCGTACTTAGAAATAATCTTCGACGCCTGCTCTTTGTTGTGATGAATGTACGCCACGCCTTCGGCGTAAGCGCGTAGCACGCGCTCGACGGCGTCCGGGCTGCGCTTGAGATAATCCTTCGACACCATCAACATGTTCATGGAGTAAGGCACGCCGAGATCGACCAAGCGCACCAGCATCTTCGGCTGGCTCGGCGGCAGCACGCGCAACTCGGAGGTCACCGCCGCGGCGATCTGCTTGTTCTGAAACGCCGCCGCCACTTCCAACGTGCCGCCCATCTGGCGCACCGTGACGGAGTTTTCCAGGCCGCTCTTGCGCAGAAATAACCGCGTCAAATTATCCGTGATCGAGCCGAAGCGGGTCACGCCCATGGACTTGCCGCGCAGCTCCTCGACGCGGTTGATCTCCGGCTGGACGAACACCCGGTGATAAGGCTTGTTAGCCGCCGCGCCGAAGCCAATGATCGGCGCGCCATTCATCATCGCCGCAATCGCCGCATTACTAGCCGCGCTAGCGCCCTGCAAGTCGCCGCCCAGCAGCGCCTGCACCACCACCGGCCCGGAGGATATGAAAACCACATCGGCTTGAATGCCGTACTTGTCGAAGATCTTCGCTTCCTTAGCCATCCACACCCCGGCGGCCATGGGGCCGACCGAAGAGTAGGCGAAGCGGATCTTGTTCTGGGCGGTGGCGATGTTGGGAAACAGAGCAAAAAAGGTCAACGCAACAATGAGTCGAACCGAGATCGGGTGAGATGAAGTGCGTCCCATGGTCAAAAGTTTCGTTCTTTAGTCTGTTATCGAAAAAGAATTTTCACCACAGAGGACACAGAGAACACAGAGGGTTCGATCAATAGGAAAAGTCATACCTCGCCGGCAATTATTTTGCGCATTCTGCGCCTTCTGCGGTTAATTCTCCGAATCCGAAACCTTTGTGTCCTTTGCGTTCTTTGCGGCCATCCTTCCGATTCCGATACCTTTGTGCCTTTTGTGCTCTTTGTGGTTAAATTTCCGATTCCGTCATTTCTTCGCATCCCTGATCGCCCGCCAGACTTTTTCCGGCGTCAGCGGCAGCGTCTTCACCCGTGCTCCGGTGGCCCAGAAGACCGCGTTGGCCACCGCCGGCGCGACGGGAATGATACCGCCTTCGCCCAAGCCTTTGGCGCCGTAAGGTCCCGGCCCGTTGCCGTCTTCGATCAAGATCGATTCGAACTCGTCGGGCACGTCATCGAAGGTCGGCACCTTGTAGTCTACCAATGACGAATTGATAATCTGCCCGCCCTCCCACTGATACTGTTCGTAAAAGGTATGGCCGAAGCCCATCATCGCCGAGCCTTCGTCCTGTCCCTCGCATTGCAGCGGATGGATCGCCTTGCCGGCGTCGGCGGCGGTGACATATTTTTCGACGTGAACTTTGCCGGTCTCCTGGTCGACGCTCACTTCCACAGCGCCGATGCCGATTTCCCAGAACAATGGATTGGCCGGCGTCGGCGCCATGCCGCTATGGGCGTAGCCGGTGCCGACCAGTTCGCCGCCTTGATCGGCGAAATGATGATTGATCAGCGCGCCGTAAGTAATTTTCTTGCCGCCGGCAATCGCTTCGCCGTCTTTCAAAGTAATCGCGTCTTCGGGGCATTCGAAATGTTCGATAGCCAATTCGACAATCTGCCGGCGCGCATCGCCTCCCGCCAGCTCGACGGCTTTACCCATCACGGTGGTCGACCGGCTCGAACCGGTGGAACGGTCAAAGGGCGTGAACGCGGTGTCAATCGGCCGGATCGTCACGCGGTCGAGCGGCACATGAAGTTCCTCGGCGATGATCTGACTCATGATCGTCTTGGCGCCCTGGCCGAGTTCCGAAGTGCCGCACATGAAGGTGATCGAACCGTCGGCCAACACATGCACGGTGGATGTCGACGCCAGCGGCGCGCCCGGATCGGTGGTGCCAAAGCCGCAGCCGCGGCCATGGCCTTCTTTCGACACCGGTCCATCCCAACCCAATTTATCGGTGACGAGTTTGAAACCCTTGGCGAGATCGGTGTCGAGCGGCTTGTAGCCGGGGCGCAGCTCTTCGTCCTTTTTGACGAGATTTTTCCGCCGCAGTTCCACCGGATCGAGGGCGAGCTTATGGGCGATGATGTCCATCTGCGATTCGGTCGCCCAAGATGTCTGCGGCCCGCCGATGGAGCGAAACGACGCCGCGGAAACCGTGTTGGTGTAAACGCAGTAAGAGTTAATTTTCAAATTGGGATAACGATAGGGACCGAGGATGCGCGTCAAGGTTCTCCCGGTCACCGTCGGACCGGTCTCGGCGTAAGCGCCGGTGTTGAGAAACATCTCGGCCTGCTTTGCCACCAGCGTGCCGTCTTTCTTGACGCCGGTTTTGATTTTGCACTTGAGCGAATGGCGCCGGCAGGTGGCCATCGCCTCGGCAACGGTGGTCACGACCCGCACCGGCCGCTTGGCCTTGCGCGCCAGCGCCACCACCAGCGGCTCGATCTTGCCGCCCGACTTGCTCCCGTAGGCGCCGCCGACATAGTTCACATGCACGCGGACCTTCGACAGTGGCATGTGAAATACTTCGGCGACATCGGCGCGCACGCCGAACGGATGACCGGTGGAGGTCCAGATCGTGATGCCGTCGCTGTCCACTTGGGCAATCGAGGTGTGCGGTTCCATCGAGTAGTGATAGATCATCGGAAACTCGAACTCATCCTCGACGATCACGTCCGACTCGGCGAAACCTTTTTCGACATCGCCTTTGATCAGCTCATGATGGGCGCAAATATTTTTCTCGGCGAAGTCGTGCAACCGCGGCGCGCCGTCGGCGGTGGCCTCTTCAACGGTAATCACCGCCGGCAGTTCTTCATAATCGACGTGAACCTTTTCCAGCGCCTCTTCCGCCGTGGCGCGGTCGACCGCCGCCACCGCCGCCACCGGCTGACCGGCGTAGATGACTCTTCCCGTCGCGATGATCGGCTGGTCCTTGTTTTTGCCGCGCCCCATGTAGTGGCCGATGTCGTCGAGATCCTTGCTGGTCAACACCGCGACCACGCCGGGCAGCGCTTCGGCTTCGCGGCTGTCGATGGCGCGGATGCGCGCGTGGGCGTAGGGGCTGCGCAAAAATTTACCCTCGATCATGCCGGGGATCTGCAAGTCGGCGACGTACTTTGCCCGGCCGGTGACTTTGTCGAAGCCGTCAACCCGTAGCACCGACTGGCCGACCACCGTAAATGCTCTTGGCTCGTTACTCATAATGATTTCCGTCCTCTGCAAGTGTCGAAATAAAACTCTCCTCCCTATATCGCCCCGCGCGCCCGTGAGTCAATGTTGATTAGCCTTTTCATGGTTTTCATGGTTTGCGTTGACAGCCAATCATGCGATCCGATATTTTCCCGGACACTGGCCGAACGGCCGATGTTCTAACGTCGGCAGCGCCGGTGGAGGAGTTTCATGGCTCTGACTTTGTTGATGCTGTTGGTTCAGCTGTCGTTCGCCCCGGTCGCAGCGGCGGCGCAGCCCTATTTCCAGGGGAAGACCGTCAAAATCATCGCCGGCTTCCCGAGCGGCGGCGGCGTCGACGCCGAGGCGCGGCTGATCGCCCGTTATCTCGGCCGCTACATCCCCGGCAATCCGTCGCTCTTCGTTCATAACATGCCCGGAGCGGGCGGCATGGTCGCGGCCAACTGGTTCGAGACCTTGGCCAAGCCCGACGGTCTCACGCTGCAGTACATCAGCTCGAGCTCGATCACCCAGCAGGTTTTCGGCGTCGAAGGAACGAAGTTCAATTTGAAGAACTGGGAGCTGCTCGGCAGCATCGTGCGCAGCACCTCCGTCGCGCTGGCGCGGCCGGACAAATTGGAACGTTTGACCGACCTCTCTAAGCCCAACTTGGCCGTCGGATCGCGCAGCGGCGACGACAGCTGGAACACGATGTTCCTGTGGGGCGCCGAGTATCTCAAGTGGAACGTACGCTGGATTTTGGGTTACGGCGGCGGCAGCGAGATGCGCCTGGCGTTCCAGCGCGGCGAGAGCGATCTCTACGCCACCGCCAATCTCCAGGCGCTGCGCGAGCTCACCGCCGCCGGCTTTCAGCCGTTTGTCCAGCAGGGCCGGCTCAGTTCATCGGGCCTGTTTCACCGCCGGCCGGAATTTCCCAACGTGCCGACCTTCGCCGAAGTGCTCGACAAAAAGCGGCCCATAGGCGCCGCCTGGCAATCCTATATCAGCTGGGCCGGCGCGGACGGCGCCGGGCGGCCGCTGTTCGCCCCTCCGAAAACTTCGCGCGATGTCGCGCGCGCTCTAAGCGAAGCTTTCACTCGTCTCGAAGGCGACAAGGAGTTCATCGCCGAGCTCGGGCGCGTCGCCGGCGACGACGCCGAGATCCTGACGGTGAAAGAAACCGAACCGATCCTGCGCCAACTGCTCACCACCTCTCCGGAAGTCCAGACCTTTGTAAACCACATGATGAAAAAGTATCTTCAACGATAAACCGAGCCTGATGACAAACGATCGAGCGAGCCAAATTTTCTCCGCCGCCGCGCTGGCCAACTTTTCGACGGAAGTGTTCATCCACTTCGGCGTGCCCAAAGCGGATGCCGAGCAAGCCGCCGATGTGTTGGCCAAGAGCGATCTGCGCGGCATCGACTCCCACGGCGTCGCCCGGCTGCATACCTATTTTGAGATGTTGGAGCTCGGCCGAATCAACCCGCGGCCGAAGATCAAAATTATCCGCGAGAGACAAAGCGTCGCCAGTGTCGACGGCGACAACGGTTTGGGCCTGGTGGTCGGACCGAAAGCCAATGAGATCGCCATGGACAAAGCTGAGCAGCATGGTTCGGGCTGGGTCAGCGTATCGAACACCAACCATTTCGGCATCGCCGGCTACTATCCGCTGAAAGCGCTGGAGAGAGACTTGATCGGTTGGGCGATGACCAACACGACCAAACTGGTCGCGCCGCTGTGGGGTGCCGAAAGAATGCTCGGCACCAATCCAATCGCGATAGCGTTCCCCGGTTTAAAAGAACCGCCCATCGTCATCGACATGGCGACTAGCGCCGTCGCCTACGGCAAGATCGAGATCGCGCTGCGAAAACAAGAAGCCGTTCCCAAAGGCTGGATCATCGACAAACATGGCGGCAATACCACCGACCCGCAAGACATGATCGCCGGCGGCGCCCAACTGCCGCTCGGCTCCGACCGCGAAATGGGCGGCCACAAAGGCTACGGACTCGCCTCCATGGTCGACATCCTGTGCTGCGTCTTGAGCGGCGCCAACTGGGGCCCCTTCGCCCCACCCTTCGCCCTGCGCCAAGAAATCCCCGAAAGAAGCGTCGGCAAAGGCATCGGCCACTTCTTCGGCGCCATGCAAATCGACGGCTTCATCGACAAGGATGAATTCAAAAAACAAATCGACGACTGGATTCAGGTCTTCCGCAATACGAAGCCAGCGCCAGGAACCAACGGCCCACTGATCCCCGGCGATCCGGAGAGAGAAGCGGAAGGGATCAGGAGTAAGGAAGGGATACCGCTGCTAAAACCAGTAGTAGACGATTTGTTGGATATATCGAAGAAGACGGGAGTGCCGTTTAGGCTTGAACAATAACCAGCTTTAGTGCGCGAACAGGAGACACGACTTTTTCACTATACGGCCGCTTTAAACCTATGAACATCGACGGTTAGCCGCGACACAGGTTTCTTCCGCGACGCCGCCAGTTTTTCCATCGCCTTATAAACCGCGGATTGAAAGTACTGCTCGCCACACTGCTGGCAGACGTCGGCGGGAACGTTTTCGATAATCTTGAGTCTCCTACCCCAGCGAAAATCGACTTTGACTTTTTCCTCCACCAACTTACCCTTACAAAAATAACAGCCTTTCATTGTACTAGATCTTCCCCTTTCGTGTCCGCCAATCGGCTTCCCACTCATCCGGATCCGGCTCATAAGCGGTGATGATTAGAATATCCTCGCTATCCAATCGTCCGCAGACAACATGCAGCGGCCGTCCACCAACGACACCTAAAATCAAACAGCTCGCACCTCGTGGATCGTTGGGATAGTCCTCAATAACTATTCCATTGTCGATACAGCGCTCAATGCCACCCGCGCTTATGCGCCTTCTGCGTAATTTATCGGTGTGAGTGAATGCGACGCTGTATTTCCCCGCCCGAATCTTTTCCTTAAGCGCATTCAGATCCACTTAGAAATATTACGCAATCAGAGTCCTACCCACAAGCCCGCAGATACTCGCAATATGCACCTGGCAAGGGCATCGACGAGTACTTGGGCGCGATTCAGTTCGACGACTTTATCCCGACGATTGACACCCTCGCCAATTCAGCGATAAATCTCCATTCAGAAAAAACATTCAAAGTTCCTTTCCAGTGGAGGCATCGTGTTAAGCAAAGAAGACAACGAATTTGCGTGTCGTGTCGGGCCGGGGACGCCCATGGGCGAGCTGTTTCGGCGCTTCTGGTTACCCGCGCTGCTGCCCGACGAGATACCCACGGCGGATTGTCCGCCGGTGCGGTTGCGCTTGCTCGGTGAGGACATGGTCGCCTTTCGCGACTCCAATGGCGACATCGGCGTCGTCGAAGCGCACTGCCCGCACCGCGGCGCCTCGCTCTACTTCGGGCGCAACGAAGAGTGCGGCATTCGCTGCGTCTACCATGGCTGGAAATTCGACGTCGCCGGCATCTGCGTCGACATGCCCTCCGAACCCGCCGAGAGCAATTTCAAAGACAAGATCCACATCACGTCCTATCCGACGGCGCTTCACGGCGGGTTGATTTGGGTTTACATGGGGCCGCAACATCTCGGCGCCGAGCTCCCCAAATTGGAGTGGACCCAAGTTCCCGATAGCCACCGCTCGGTGTCCAAGTGGTACCAAGAGACCAACTACCTCCAGGGCTACGAGGGCGACATCGACAGCTCCCACGCGTCGTTCTTACACACCTATCTGGACCCGGCGGCTTCGCCCACCGGCGACGGCGGCGCCATCGATCCGCGGCTCAAGGCGCTCGACAAGGCGCCCAAGATCATCGTCAACGACACCGACTACGGCTTCCGCTACGGCGCCCGCCGGACCATCGGCGAGGGCACCTACAACTGGCGCGTGACCCAGGCACTGCTGCCGACCTATAGCCTGATTCCCTTCCTCCGCTTCCCAGCCGGTGGACGCGCCTGGATTCCCGTCGACGACCATCGCACCATGACCTTCTATATCTCCTACCATCCCGATCGGCCGCTCACCGACAAGGACCTCGCCATGCGCCGCACCGGCCGCGCGTTCCCCCCGGAAATAATCCCCGGCACGTTCATCCCCAAGCGCAACATGGACAACGACTACCTGCTCGATCGCGAAATCCAGCGCACCACCAGCTACACCGGCATCTGGGGCGTCAACGACCAGGATCGCGCGATCCAGGAAAGCATGGGCCCGATCTACGACCGGCGCAAGGAACACCTCGGCACCAGCGACCAAGCGATCATCACCGCGCGCCGCCGATTGTTGAATCTCGCCCGTGACCTCCAGCAAGGCATCGAACCCTTTCCCGCAACTCACGGCGACATCTACCGCGTCCGCGCCATGGACGTGAACACGGCGATCGACGACTACGACGCCGTGATCGCTGAACACGGGAGTGGATTGATCGCCAAAGTGTAGGGTGACCGGAGGACGGGTTCCGGTAACCGGGAAGGATAGCCAAGACTTCAAAGAACGAGCCGAGTAAAACCCCGAAGAAATCCGCCGAAGAAATCGCCAGTGGCGGTGACAAACAAACTTGTGATACCCTTACCAGCATCAGGAAAGTTTATTCCTGGCTCGGTCCCGGGGGTTGGCGATGATAACGATAACATTTCCCGATTCTAAGACAGAAAAACAAGCGCTCGCCTACCTACTCGGTCGTTTCTCGGGCCGCGTGCTGCGCTCTGGCGAACATTTGGTGCCCGAAGCCGCATTGGAAGCGCTGGCAAATCAGAACATTCCATTCTCAGTCAAGGGAAAGGCGACCTATGAGCAGCAAGTAGCGGCGATTCGAGGTCCTGCTTCCCCTTCAGTTTAACGACGGGCGTGAGATACCTCCGGACTGGCTGGCGGACGCGGTTTTGGAGATCGTGAATCATTTTGGCGCCGCCAGTTACGAAACACAAAATGTCGAGGGCCATTGGCGTCAAGGTGAAGTCATCTATCGGGACAACCTGGTGAAAATAGTTGTCGATGTTGCGGATTCCGCCGCGCATCGCAATTGGATGAAGCAATACAAAGCTCGTTGGAAAATCCGTCTCGAACAGCTCGAACTCTGGATGGTCAGTTATCGTATTGCGATCGACTAACCGACGCCGTTTTACGCCGTGATATTCGGGGGTAATTGACTCGAAACTCGTAACTTGAAACACGGAACCCGAAACCGCACCCAAGCCCTTAACGAGTTTTGTCGATGAGCATCTACGCAACTCTCTGGTCACTTAAGTTTCCACGGTACGGCGACGACTTCTTCGATTGCGAATGGATCCGCGTAACCGCGCAAGGGGTTCCCGGACATATCGGCACGCCGACACCGGGTCATGGTTACGAAGATGGCGATCCCTACGCTGACTTTCTACCGCCGCCGGTGGCGGTTGACGCGGATGGCGATAGCGAGTTCATGCGCGCCGTGGTGTTCGTCACCGAGGAAACCAAGAAAGGCACGAGTCGCGCAGGGCAGGAATATCAAGAGCCATTGCTCGTCCTGACCGGTCGTGAATACGCAGCTATCAAGTTTGATGAATTGCACACGCGCATCTGCGATGCGCTAAGAGGCCACGGTCCATGAATCGTTCACAGCGGAATTCAACTTATCCTTTCGGACGGACGGGTGATCTCCACGAGTAGACCATATTGAAGTTGGAATGCCCCGCGTTAAGAGCTAAAAGCCGATTGCCCCCATTGGGGTTCCCACTGCTCGGCAGGATCGCGCACTAACCAGCGGGTCGGCGCCAGCTAGGCGTTCACGCCCCGGCGCCGCGGATCGAGGCGTCCTCCAGGCAGCCGGCGGCGGCTTGGTCCGGGTCGAGGGAATTGTTCCACAGCGCGCCGACGAAGCGCGTACCGGTGGCGCCGTCCGAGCGGGCCGAGCACATCCACACCAGCAGCGGGTTCATGATATCGGCGGGGAGCAGCGCGCGGCCGAGTTCCGGCGGGCGGTTGTCGTCGCCGTTGTCGCAGGCGCCACCGGGCAGCAGCGCATTGACCGTGACGCCTTTGCCTTCGAGGTCGCGTGCCCAAATGTAGGTGGACGAATCGATGGCCGCCTTGGTGACGCCGTAGGGGCTCTGGCCCAGCGAGTAGAAATTGCGCAGCGAGGTGGTGAGGTTGATGATCTTGCCGTAGCCCCTCTCGATGAAGTAGGGCGCGACGGTGCGCGACATGAAAAAGGTGCCGGCGACGTTGACCTCCACCGTCTCGCGGTACAGCACCGGATCGACGGCCCAAAAGGGCAGATGCCCCGCGGCCTCCGGCTTATCGGCGTCGCGGCGCAGGCGGCGGGCGTTGTTGACCAGCACATGGACCACTCCGAAGGCGTCGACGGCGGTCTTCAAACAGTTTGCGCAGGAATCCAAATCGGTGATGTCGGTCTCGACGGCGCGCGCCCTGTCCGGCCCGGCGATGGCGGCGATCTCCTGCGCCACCGCGTTGAGCCCGTCCCTGACCGGCGAGGCCAGCACCAGGCGCGCGCCCTTCTTTGCAAGGCCGAGGCTCATCGCCCGGCCAAGCCCGCGGTCGGCGCCGGTCATGATGACGACGCGGCCGTCAAGATCGATGTCGGGCAGGATCATTTCCGCCATTGTTTTCCCCCAATAATATTTCTTCATACGACTATACGATGCCACCAGCCCGTGCAAAAGCCTGCCGCCACTTCGACCACCGCCAGATCGCTGGAGCAAAGTTAATTTCCAAGCCGCCCTCTTTCGGGTGCCAGAGAACGCCAGCCAACCGCCTGGCTCGCTCTGAGCGCGAGCGAGTGCCACCGTAAGAAACACTTCACGCTACCGATCGCTGCGCGCCTGAGCCGACCGATGTAACATTCCCATCTTTACGAACTGCTCCGAAGACTAGCACTCCGAAGACTAGCCCCTCGTCGGTTGAACGCTTTATCACCGCTCAGAAAAACCAAAAAGAGCGATTTGAATTTGCTAAACTGATAACATACGTATTTATTTCAACCTAAAATTCCCCGCCGCTTGCGGCGGGCACAACACTCCTGGGGAATCCAAAGGGGGTTGAACATCCCCTTTGGTCGCGCGAGGGGGTTCAAACCCCGATCGCGAAATGCCCGGTTGATTATTTAGGATAGAAGCCATGACTGAGACCACCACCAAAGAAACCCACGGCTTTCAAGCCGAGGTCAAACAGCTGCTCAGCCTGATGATCCACTCCTTGTACAGCAACAAGGAGATTTTTTTGCGCGAGCTGATTTCCAATGCTTCGGACGCCGCCGACAAGCTGCGCTTTGAGGCGTTGACCGACAAGGCGTTGATGGAAAACGATGGCGAGTTGAAGATTCGCGTCGCGTTCGACCCCAAGGCGCGCACCATCACGGTGAGCGATAACGGCATCGGCATGGCGCGCGATGAAGTCATCGCCAACATTGGCACCATCGCCAAATCGGGCACCCGCGAGTTTCTCAATAATCTAACCGGCGATCAGGCGAAAGACGCCAATCTCATCGGCCAGTTCGGCGTCGGCTTTTATTCCGCGTTTGTCGTGGCCGACAAGGTTACGGTGGTGACCCGCCGCGCTGGACTCGCCAAGGAACACGGCGTGCGCTGGGAGTCCGATGGCGGTGGCGATTACACGCTGGAGGTCGTCGATCGGGAAAGCCGCGGCACCGAAGTTACGCTGCACCTGCGCGACGGCGAAGAGGATCTGGCCAACGCCAACCGGCTGCGCACGATCATTCGCAAGTATTCCGATCACATTACCGTGCCGATCGTGATGAAAGAGGAGGAGTGGGACAAGGACAACTCGGTTTATCGCACCACCGGCAAGGACGAGACCGTCAATCAGGCCAGCGCGCTGTGGGCCCGCGGCAAGAGCGAAATCACCGAGGAGCAATACCACGAGTTTTACAAGCATGTGGCGCATGATTTCACAGCGCCGCTGGCCTATTCGCACAACAAGATCGAAGGGCTCAAGGAATACACCCAGTTGCTGTATATCCCCGCGCGGGCGCCCTTCGATCTGTGGGAGCGCGAGCACCGCCGCGGCGTTAAACTCTATGTGCGGCGGGTGTTTATCATGGACGACGCCGAGCAACTGCTGCCGGTGTACCTCAGGTTTGTCCGCGGCGTGATCGATTCGGCGGATCTGCCGCTCAATGTGTCGCGCGAAATCCTCCAGGAATCGAAGGACATCGAAGCGATGCGCGCGGGCAACGTCAAGCGCGTGCTATCGATGATCGAAGATTTGGCCGCCAACGACAAGGAAAAATTCGCGACCTTCTGGAAGGAATTCGGCCGGGTGATGAAGGAAGGCGTCGTCGAAGATTACGCCAACCACGAGCGCATCGCCAAGCTCCTGCGTTTTGCCTCGACCCACGCCGATACCGACAGCCAGGATGTTTCGCTGGCGGATTACATCGCCCGCATGAAGCCGGAGCAGGAAAAAATCTACTTTGTCACCGCCGAAACCTTCTCGGCGGCGAAGCACAGCCCGCATCTCGAAGTGTTCCGCAAAAAAGGCGTTGAGGTGCTGCTGATGGCCGACCGCGTCGACGAGTGGGTCATGCAGCATTTCACCGAGTTCGAGGGCAAGCCGTTGCAGTCGGTGGCGAAAGGCCGCCTCGAACTAGGCAAGCTTGAGGACGAAGAAGAGAAAAAAGCCCAGGAAAAAGAAGCGGGAGAATCCAAACCGCTGCTGGAGCGCATCAAAAACTCGCTCGGCGATAGCGTCAAGGATGTGCGCGTCACGCTGCGCTTGACTGATTCACCGGCTTGTCTGGTGGCCGACGATCACGACCTCGGCGCCAACCTACAGCGCATGCTCAAGGCCGCGGGCCAGAACGTGCCGGACTCCAAGCCGATCCTCGAAATCAATCCGCATCATCCGCTGGTGCTGCGCCTCAAAGACGAGGCCGACGAAACCCGCTTTAGCGATCTTGCCAAAGTGCTGTTCGATCAATCGTTGCTCGCCGAAGGCGGCCAACTCGAAGACCCGGCGGGGTTTGTCAAACGGCTGAATCAACTGTTGCTAGCGTTGGGACAGCCGGCCACGTAGCGACGCCGGTTTCCCGCTGGGGTTTGCGCGCCCTCCGCCACAGCAAGATTATTAGGGACGCTGTTGGCTCAATGGACTGGCGTAAGCCAACCGGCGGAGATTTCTCGTCGCTCCAATGACAGCTGGCTGACTTTGTCTAGCTAGTCAACAACGTCCCGATAGTTCTTGGGGGAAGAAATGAATAGAAAACTATTGGGCCGGCCTATCGCAGAAATCATACAAGCGCGCGTACGCCGTGATCCTGATTTTGCGCGTGCTCTGCTACGAGAAGCTGTGCAAGCTCTTTTGTCCGATGATCTGGTGGTGGCGCGTAGCCTAATCCGCGATGTGATCAAGGGTAGCATCGGCTATGCCACTTTGAGCCGCCGCACTGGCACGCCGGAAAAAAGTCTGGTACGGATGTTCGGCGCCAACGGCAATCCGACGGCGACAAATCTTTTTGCTGTCCTCACTCATCTACAGCGCCATAGTGGGATTCAGTTTCAAGTGGAAGCTGTTCACGCACCTGCACGCAGAAAACGATCCGGAGCAGGAGCGCGAGCGTCGCTTTAACGGCTATCAAACCGTTCATCGTGGGTTCCCGGAAGTGCAATCATCAAAAGTAAAGACCCCGGATGTCGGATTTCCTCCGCCTCGCTAGTTGTGGGCTACTTTTTTGATTCTCCTGCGAGCACCCCCGCTGGGGTCGCGCCAGCGACTTTCGCTTGTTCTAATTGTTCCATCAGACCTTTACCAAACGCGTGGAGAATCCCTTGGTCCTGCAACCAGCCGAGTAGAGGTATAAGCGAAAAAGCGCCCGGATTGTCCTGATATTGAAGATTCGCCCCAAGATTGATCAGTGGGGGTTGTAGCGCAGCCGCCAGTTCCGCAACATTTGCTCCTGGAAAAGAACTCCAGGACATTTTTTGTCCACGCAGCCCGAGCTGGTTTGTGGACCAAGACATGACTGCTTCCGTTAGAGCAATACCGCTGTGAAAGCGCATCACGTTGATCCAATCGATATGCAGCCAATCACGCAACAGCGTACGAGTTTCGTCTTTGATCTTTTCATCCTCAAGCTCCTGGTCGGTTCTACTGATAATTGGAGGTCCCAGATTGATTCGCCATGTTCGCCCATCTCCGAACTCGACGGGCGGTTCCGACATGTCCGGTTCAGGTGTTGGCAATGAAATTTCATCACCAGAAGGATCTTGGAACTCAAATTCGATTTTGAACGGCTCTGGAGAACGAACAAAAACTTGCCACACGGGAGCCAATGTGTAGAGATCTATTCTTTGCCGATCCGAACTGACCCTCCCGTACAAAAAAGGGACTGTCAGGTTCCTCAGCCAATCTATTTCATGCTTCTTATATTGATCCTTTTTATCGAAGCCTCCATATTGGAGCAGCTTACCTGGCCCGCCAACCTGGAGTGCGAACAAGTCACGCGTGGTCTGCGAAGATTTCCCAGAGTCGAGGAGAACTGAGCAATAAAAATCAACACCAAAATCATTTTCCCAATGGACCTTCGTAAGGTTCAACATCGGGCACAATATATTATTTGCCGCTACTTCAAAGTTACGTCCCTTGATGCTGAAATTTGCACGTTGACCGGCCATGGTTTCCCTCCAAGATTTCGTGCCAAAACTTTAACATGTCGGAGCGGCAATTTTGGAGAGGCCTCACGAAAGTGTCAGGCTTAGATTATTTGCTTAACACAGGTCGGCGTCATTAATTCGAAGCAACCAAAGCCCGACACCCGCTTATTGCGCAGGTCCCCCGCACAGTCCGTAAAAGCGACGCGGGTTGTCGCAGAGAATTTCTTCGATCACCGCCGGCGATCTGCATTTCTTGCGCCGCATCACACCCACCATACCATCTTATTTGGATTGATCCTGGTGGCCGTAATCCGAGCCCACAGAAAGATATAGTAAGGCCCGCCTACGGGGCCCCCCGAATTGTCAAGAATCAAGGCCTGCCCCTCTCAATGTCCTCGAAAAGCACGCAAGCGTCTCTTCACTCAATTCTCTTACCGCGGTGGAAGCGCGTCCGGGCCGGCGATCTTCTGAAACAGCTCCACGATCTCGCGCTCCCGCGGCAACTCCCTGATGGCCGTTTCCATTCCTTCAGGTAGAAGCGGTGCAGCGTCGTCGCCCGTGAGCTTCTTGTACTCCTTGTGGAAATCCGGATCTCGAAATGTCTTGCGAAACGCCTCGCGCAAAGTCTCCGCCCGCTCCTGGGGTGTGCCCGGGGCCAGAATGTACGGTGTGCCTACCAGGCGAAAGGCGCGAAACATTGCCAGCGCCTTGCTCTCCTTGTCGCTCCTGGCAAATCTCTCGAACTCTGGCAGCGACGCGAAGCGGGGGTGAGAGTGCTTATCCCCCTTGGGAATTTCGAGAATGGCGTGGATGTGAACCTGGCCCTTAGTCAGTAGCTCGGCATTTCGCTGCAGCACAGTATCGGCGATGTTGGCGCGCGAGTCGATCTCTCCGCGCTGCAGATTGACGTCGAGTTCTACTCCGGAGTAGCCGGTCACGAATCGGGGGTCCTTGAGCCCGATGAGCCAAGCAAAGAACCGACCGGTTATGTAAACGAAATGGCCTACTGCGTGGGCGCCGACACGGAGGCCGGCGTGGCCGCGCAGTTTCTCCAGTGAGTTGAGGCCGAGTTCGCCGCGGGTGACGAAAACGTAATGGCTTGTGGCATTGGAGGCGCCCAAGTAAATGAACTTGTCGAGATCGTACTGCACCCCAGTCTGCCCCAGGATGGCACTAGTGACTATGCCTCCTACGTTGGCGACGGTGAGACCATCCGGGCGGGCCGAAGCGAAAAGATAATTGGCCGCTTTGCGCCCTCCGCCCCCTGGCATGTACTCCAAGAATATGTTCGGGTTGCCGGGAATGTGCTTGCGCAAAAAGGGGACTACCGCCTTGACGCGCATGTCTCCCGTGCCTCCAGGTTCCCCCCCTTGGATCAGAGTGATCGTTTTACCTTGGTAGAAAGTTGCCTGGCCAAGGACGTCGCGGCCAAGCAAGAGAGGCAGAAGAATGCCTCCCACAAGAAGACCGGTTTTAAATTTCATTTTCCCCTCCCGCGGGACTCGCTGAGTTTTAATCTTCGAACCTTCTTCTTGTCAAACTCCGCAAAGAGATCAGAACGCATGTCTTTACTCCAACCCCTTCTCCCCACGAAAACCCGCCACGGTTTTTTCCCAGTTCACGAACACCTTGGGTCAGCGAGGAAACGAGCGAGGAAATGGGCTAGCAGCCCGTGGTAAAAGTCCGAATTTTACAAAACGCACGGGGGCAGTGCGAAGCGGCGACTTTGGATCGCAAATAGTCCCAGAGCGAGGCCTCGGCAGCAAATAGCGGTTGCTCGGTCGCGCCGTAGCACCCACAGCGTAA
>CAMDBU010000128.1 GCA_945889495.1 Syntrophobacter sp. SbD2
GCGGCTTCCACCATCGTCAGCTCATTACGTAACGATCGTTGTATGATGTCTAGTCGTTTCTCGTCTCTCATCGTCAGGGTTCTCATCCTTCCACCCTGACATATTCACGTTGCCGTTAGACCCTGACAGATTCACTTTGCTACAACACAAAGCCAAAATCCTCTTGATCTATCTCGCGTCACGCGATATTAACTCGCAGACTCTTTAGGGAGTATCAGCGATGGCCAAAACTGAAACCTTCAATGCGCCCGCGGTGACACGCTCCTGGCTGCCGCCCATGGATGGCGGCACGGCGATCATGGCGGCGTTGATCGGCTTCATGGGATTCTATGTGCTCTATCCCCTGACGTTGATCGTGATCAATAGTTTTAACACCGCGACCATCGCCGAGCCGGAAGTTTACGGCCTGGACGCCTGGCGCAAGGCCTTCGCCGAGCCGGGGATTTGGCGCTCGCTGTGGAACAGCATCAAGATCGGTTTAGTGCTTCAGATAGTCGCCCTGCCGACGGGGATTTTTATATCCTGGTTGTTGGCGCGCACCGACATCATGTTTCCCAACGCGCTGGAATTCGGCTTTTGGATTTCGTTTTTCTTGCCCGGACTGGCGACCACCTTCGGTTGGATGCTGATGCTCGATCCGAGCACCGGTTTGATCAATTCCTGGCTGCGCCAGATGCCGCTGCTCAGCGGTCTCAATTTCGATATCTATTCGTTCTCGGGCATCGTCTTCGTCCATCTGGTGAGCAACGGCATTTCGACCAAAGTCATGCTCATGACGCCGGCCTTTCGGCGCATGGATGCCTCCATGGAAGAAGCCAGCCGGATGTCGGGAGCGAGCGCGTTTACGACCCTGTGCCGCATCACCGTGCCGGCGCTGACGCCGGTGATCATCGTGGTTTTTCTGCTCAGCGTGATTCGCATCTTTAGCAGCTTGGAAACCGAGTTGCTGCTTGGTGTGCCCTGGGGTTTTTATGTTTATTCCACGAAGATCGTCGATTTGGCGCGCCAAGAACCACCCTTGGTTAACCAGGCGGCGGCCTTGGGCAGTATTATCCTGTTGTTTTTAGCGATCTTTATTCCGCTCCAGCGCAAACTTATTTCGCGCCGCCAGTTCACCACCGTTACCGGCCAATTCAAACCGAAGATCATTGAGTTGGGCATCTGGCGCTATCCGGCGACGGCGTTCGTCGGCTTGATTATTTTCATTCTCGACGTGGTGCCGCTGTTGTCGGTGCTCGGCGGCAGTTTCATGACTCGCTTCGGCTTTTTCAACTTGCCGAAAACTTGGACTTTGGAATATTGGCGCATGGCGCTGACCGATCCGCGCATTCTCCAAGGTCTGCATAACACCTTGATCGTCGCGGTCAGCGCCGGCGTGGTCGGCGCGCTATTTTTCTCCCTGATCGGTTATATCTTGGTCCGCACCAAGCTGCCCGGCAGAGGTATCCTCGATACGATTTGCTGGCTGCCGTCGGCGATCCCCGGCGTGCTTGCGGGTTTGGGTTTGCTCTGGATGTTTCTTGGCACACCGATCTTTCGGCCCTTTTACGGCACCATTGTACTCCTGGTGGTCGCTCAGGTGCTCGGCGGCATTACCCTGGCGACGCAGATACTCAAAGCCAACTTTGTCCAGTTGGGCAAGGAGCTCGAAGAGTCGTCGCGCATGTCCGGCGCGGGCTTTTGGCGCACCTATCTGCGCATCGTCTTTCCGCTCATGGCCCAGACCATGGTGATGGTCGCGGTCATCAAGTTCATGTTCGCGGCGCAGCATAACGGCGCGATCATTCTTCTGGCGACTTCCGAGACCCGCACGTTGTCGCTCCTGGCGCTGGACCAAGTCGCCGCCGGTTACCGCGAAGTGGCCAGTATCACGATCATCATGATCACCGTGCTCACCCTGGGCGTGGCGATCGTCGCCCGGTCGTTCGGTCTCAAAGTCGGCATTCGGGCCGACTAATAAATAGTTCTAGAGGATTCCATTCGTGAGTTTCTTACGCATTCAAAATCTCTATAAGACCTTCGGTGGCCAGGTCGCCGCGGTCAATCGGATCAATCTCGACATCGCCGAAGGCGAGTTCTTCACGATGCTGGGCTCCAGCGGCTGCGGCAAGACCACGACATTGCGCATGGTCGGCGGCTTGGAAAAGCCCGACAGCGGCGCGATTTTTCTCGGCGACCAATGTCTGGTGGCGCCGGAAAAAAATCTGTTCATCAAACCGGAAAAGCGCAACATGGGCATGGTGTTTCAGTCCTACGCCCTGTGGCCGCATATGACGGTTTTTGAAAACGTCGCCTACCCGCTCAAGCTGCGCGGCATCAAGGGCGCCGAGATGAGCAAGAAAGTCGAAGACGTGCTCGCGCTGGTTGGGCTCGCCGGTCTGGGCGAGCGGCCGGCGCCGGCGCTCTCCGGCGGCCAGCAGCAGCGCGTGGCTTTGGCGCGGGCGTTGGTTTTCTCGCCTAAAGTTTTGCTGTTGGACGAGCCGTTGAGCAATCTCGATGCCCAGCTGCGCGAAGAGATGCGCCGCGAATTAAAGTCGCTACAGCAGCGGGTCAATATCACCGTCATTTTCGTCACCCATGACCAGATCGAAGCCTTGAGCTTGTCCGACCGCATCGCGATCATGAAGTTCGGCGTGCTCGAACAGGTGGGCACGCCGGAGGATGTTTATTTCCGCCCGGCGACGCCGTTTGTCCGCGACTTTTTGGGCAAGACTTTTCTCCTGTCGGGCAAGGTTGCTTCAGCCAACGATCAAACCATCAGCGTGGATATCCAGGGCAGCAGCAGCGCATCATTGAACCTGCCGCGCGGCAAAGCGCTCACCTCGGCGACGAAGTCCTTAACGCAGGGCCAAAGCGTCACCGTGGCGATCCGCCCGGAACAGGTTAACTTGACCTCGGGACGGCAGGATGGCCGCGCTAACATGGTCGAGGCGACCTTGCAGACCGTGCAGTTCCTCGGCGACCGCTACGAGTACACGGTGACTTTGGGCACGGAAACCCGCGTGTTGGCGTCACCCGAGCAGCAGAGCGCCAAATCGGGCGACCGGGTTTATCTCGAACTCAAGCCCGAAGGCATGACGCTGTGGCCATCCGAGAAATAGTTCAAACCGTTTAAAACGTTCAAGCCGCCGGAATATGCCGGCATCTCGCTGCCCATCGATCATCTGTAATCGAGAAATTATCTAGGGTAGCTCACTCGCGTATGAAATCGTTGCTCACAGCTGCAATTGCAGTTTTCGCTATCGCGGCGGGATTGGTGGCTGGCAGTTCTCAAGCGCAAGCGGCAACTGCGGTCGACGCCGAGTGGGCGCGCACTGTCGAGGCGGCCAAGAAGGAAGGCAAGGTCAGCGTCTTTCTTTACCAGCGCGACAACGTCGAAGCGGCGGTCAAAGCCTTCGAGAAAAAATATCCCGAGATTCAAATGACGGTGGCGAGCACGCCGGCCGCCGAGACCGGGCCGCGCTTGATGGCCGAGCGGCGCGCCGGCAAATTCCTCTGGGATATTTGCATCTGCGGGCCGACCACGCCCTTCGGCGTGCTCTATCCGGCCAAAGCCCTCGATCCGATCAAGCCGGCGCTGCTCTTGCCCGAGGTCGTCGACCCAAGCAAATGGTGGGACGGCAAGCACCAGTATATGGACGGCGAGGGCAGCTATATTTTCGTCTACATCGGCAGCACCGATCTGCCCAACGTTTTTTATCACAAGTCGCAAGTCGACCCGAGAGAATTCAAATCCTACTGGGACATGGTGCAGGCCAAATGGCGCGGCAAGATCGTCGCTCTCGATCCGCGCCAGCCGGGGCGCCAGCGGGTCGGCGGCCGGGTGCTGTATAATATTCCTGAATTGGGAGAGAAGTTTCTCACCCGTTTATTTACCGAGATGGATGTGACGCTCAGCCGCGACGAGCGCCAGGCGATGGACTGGCTGGCGGTGGGCAAGTTCGCGTTGTGTCTGTTCTGCGGCAATATCGAAGCGGCGCGGACTCAAGGCCTGCCAGTGGAGGAGTTCGATGTGTTTCGCTGGAAGGAAACTCCGGCGCTCTCCTCGGGCAGCAACGGCTCCATCGCTTTGATGAATCAGGCGCCCCATCCGGCGGCGGCCAAGGTTTTCATTAATTGGCTGTTATCGCGCGACGGCCAGCTGTCGTTTCAGAAAATCATGAACTCGGATAACTTGCTGGTGGAGTCCTTGCGCATCGATATTTCCAAAGACGCGGTGCCGGCGGCGCAACGGCGTGTCGCCGGGGTTAAATACGTCAACATGGACAGCGCCGAACGGAGCAACCAGGAGCCGGTCAATAAATTGTTCAAAGAGATTATCAAGAAATAGCGATGGATGATTCAAACCTAGGAGAAAAATTTCGATTGCTTGCATCTTCCGTCATTCCCGCGCAGGCGGGAATCCAGGTTCGAGCCACCTCGCCCACCCATGGATACCGGCCTTCGCCGGTATGGCGGACTTTGTCCGCCACCTGGATGCTCGTTTTCACGGGCATGACGGAAATTTCACGAGTGGTTTTTCTCTTATTATCGGCATTGCTCTTAGTTGTCGGCGCTCCAGCGCACGCCGCGGACGCGTGGCAGTCCGAGTGGGAACGCACCATCAAAGCGGCGGAGCAGGAAGGCGAGTTCACATATTACACCCTGGGCGAAGTCGGCTTTATCGGCGAGTTCGAAAGGAAGTTTCCGCGCATCAAAGCCCGCGTGGTGCAGGGCAAGGGCAACGAACTGCTCACCCGCATCATGGCTGAGCGGCGCGGTGGCCGGTTTCTCGCCGACGTGGCGCGCATCGGCAACACTTCACCCTACGCGCTCTACCAAGCCAAAGCGCTCCAAGCGATGCCACCGGCGTTTATTCTTCCCGAAGTTAAAGATGAGTCCAAGTGGTGGTCGGGCAAGCATCAATATATCGACAGTGAGAGTAAATATATCTTCGTGCCGGTGGGCAGCGTATCGGTGAACATGGTGGCCTATAATAGCGAGATGGTCGCGCCGGCCGAACTGCATTCTTTTTGGGATCTGTTGCACGAAAAATGGCGCGCTAAGATCGTCGTCATCGATCCGCGCGCGACAGGCTATGGCCGGAGCGGCGCGCGGGCGGCTTATTTTCATCCGCAGTTGGGCAGTGAGTTTCTACGCCGGCTGTTTAGTGAGCAGGTGGTGATGATCTCGCGGGATTATCGCCAGGCTATCGATTGGTTAGCGCAAAAACGTTTCTCGGTCATGTTATTTGGCAATGGCGACGATGTCTTGCAGGCGCGCGCCCAGGGCTTACCGGTCAACGTCGTCGATACCGGTGTATGGAAAGAAGGCGGCATGCTGGAGCCCGGCGCGTTTACCATCGCCTGGGCCGACAAATCGCCGCACCCCAATGCTTCAAAAGTTTTCATCAACTGGTTACTCTCGCGCGACGGACAGTTGGCGGTGCAGCGCGACGGCGGCATTAACGATTCCTTGCGCCTGGATATTTCCAAGAGCGATCTGCGACCGATGGCGCGGCGCAAGGACGGCGCCAAGTATGTGGTGACTTGGAAAGAAGAATATATCGATGCCGAGCCGATGCAGAAGGTGGTTAGTCAGGCGCTTGCGCGCGGAGCGCGCAAGAATTGAAAATGGATAATGGAGAATTGATAATTGAAGAAGGGGCACGGAGTAGGAGTCGTTTATGATTAGCCAAGAAGATAATGAGCGGTTGACGCAGGTTAAAGCTGGGACCCCGGTGGGGGATTTGTTGCGCCGTTATTGGTATCCGATCGCGGCGGTGTCGGAGTTGGCGCGCCATCCGACCAAGTACGTCAAGATTCTCGGCGAGGAGTTGGTGCTGTTCAAGGATCCTCAGGGTCGGCTCGGTTTGATCGATGCCTACTGTGGCCATCGTAGAGCCAATCTAGTCTACGGCATGCCGGAGGATGCTGGCTTGCGCTGTCCCTATCATGGCTGGATGTTTGACCGCGCCGGCCAGTGCGTCGAGCAGCCCTTCGAGGAGACGCTCAATAAATGCTTCAAAGACAAAATTAAGTTGACCAGCTATCTCGCCGAAGAGCTGGGCGGTTTGATCTTCGCCTATCTCGGACCGCGGCCGGCGCCGCTGGTGCCGCGTTGGGATTTACTGGTCGACAACGACTACTGGCGCGAGATCGGTTACACAATGACGGCGTGCAACTGGCTGCAGACGGTGGAAAATATCATGGACCCGGTGCATGTCGAGTGGCTCCATGGAGTGTTTCGCAACTACGCGGCGGAACGTAGCGGCCACGACGAGTTCAAACGGCGCCGGGTGAACCATCAACGGATCGGTTTCGACATCGCCGAGTACGGCATCATCAAGCGGCGCATTTTGGCAGGCGAGACCGAGGAGTCCGACGACTGGAAACATGGCCACTGGCTGGTCTTCCCGACCACTCAAAAGGGGCCCGACATGCTGCGCTTCCGCGTGCCGGTGGACGAGACCCATACCGCGCAGTGGTACTACTCGGCTCATCCGTTCAATGAAGGGGAGTATCAGAGCGAAGAGCAGATGCCGCTCTACCACATGCCGTCGCCGGAGTTGGACAAGCATGGCCAGCCGCAGTTTCAATTTCTCAACAACGACGTCGATCCGCAGGACAACGCGATCTTTATCTCCCAGGGGGCGATTTACGACCGGACTAAAGAACAGCTGGGCGAGTCCGACCCCGGCGTGGTGCTTTACCGTCACTTGCTCGACATTCAGATCAAGCTGATCCAAGCCGGCAAAGATCCGCTCAACACCTTTCGCGATCCGGCGAAAAATATCCGCATCGATCTCGCCACCGAGGCGCGCGAAAAGTTTCTTACCGGCCGGGGCGAGTCGCCGCTCGGCATGCGGCGGCGCTATGCGCCGCGCTTCAAGCCGCTCGATTGAGCGCGCACGCGCGCGGTTCCAATCGTTCCAACCGTCGGGAAACCATTGGCGCGGCTGGAACGGTCTAAGAATTTAGTCCTTCGAAGCTTTGTAACGCTCATCATCCCAGCGAAACTTTAGGATCGCCGGAACTTTCCACGCGGTTAAGATTGTCACCAGAGTGACCAAGAGGCCGCCTAAAATTGTCGTCTCGCGCACGCCGATGAGCGGAATAAGGAAGCCCGACTCGACTTGGCCGATTGGGTGCAGGCCGCGGTTGCTCAACTGAAAAACGCCCATCACCCGGCCGCGAAATTTATCCGGCGTGATCATCTGCATGATCGTGCCGCGTGCCGCGCCCCAGACCGTGTCGGTGATGCCGATCAAGGTCATCAGCGCGAGTGCGATGGTGAAGGTTGGCGCCAAACCGAAGAGCGCGAAAAATATCCCGTAGAGAACCGCGGTGACGATGAGGATCTTGCCCTGATAGGGCTTTTGGCCGATGGCGAGAAACGTGCCCGAGCCGATCACCGCGCCGAGGCCGCGCGCCGATTGCAGCAGGCCGAAACCATGGGCGCCGACGCGCAGCACGTCGCTGGCGAACACCGTCAGCATGGTATGATCCAAGCCGAAGATCGAGCCGACGCCTTCCATGACGGTGAGGCCGAGGATGATCGGCCGGGCGATAATGTATTTAAATCCCTCCTGAGTTTCGGCCATGAACTGGCGCTCGCGTTTCGGTTCCGCTTTCGCCGTGACGCGCAGCATGGTCAGCGTGACGACGACCACCAAAAAACTCAACGCGTTGGCGTAAAACGCGCCGGCGGTGCCCATGAGGCTGATCGCGACGCCGCCTAGGGACGGGCCGATGAGCGCCGAGCCTTTCCATAGAAGCGAATTGAGCGCCACGGCGTTGGGCAACGCCGAGCGCGGCACCAGGGCGGGAAACATCGCCTGGCGCGCCGGCCCGTCGAAGGAGGCCACGGCTGAGCTGATGAACGTGAAGGTGTAAATATGCCAGGGCTGGATGTGACCGAAGCCGTCGAGCAGGCCGACCGCGAGGGACAGCGAGCCGAGCGTGACTTGCGTCCACAACAGCATCGCGCGCCGGTCGTAGCGGTCGGCGAAGGTGCCGCTGATCAATCCGAGACTGAGCGCCGGGATGGCGCGGAAGATGCCATTCAAGCCGAGCAGCACCGCCGAGCCGGTGAGCTGATAGAGCAGCCAACTGGTGGCGGTCATCTGCATCCAGGTGCCGATGTTGGAGATCAACTGCCCGGACCAGAAGATTCGGAAATCGCGGTAGCCCAAGGCGGCGAGTTTGCCGATGGGTGGTGGAGATGTTTCAGCGGAGTCGGTGGTCATTAGTTCAATTTCGATCCGTCATGCCCGCCCTTCGACCTGGCTCAGGATAAACTCCGGCGGGCATCCAGGTTCGACTTTTACGACGGTAAGAAAGACTGGATTCCCGCCTGCGCGGGCATGACGAATTGAAACGTTGCCGCTTAAAGTTGATAGCTTCAGGGGCGCGCTATGGCTCGTACTTCGCTCAGTTCAATTCCCAATACGCAAAGCCCATGGCGCAGCCGACGCCGGTCTGGGTGCGGTAGAGCGGATAGTAGTCGACCATTTTACCTGGTCGATTGGCCGCGCCGGCGACCGCGATCCAGTTCAATATCTCCGAGGTGCCTTCGCGGAAAATTGCCGACGGCATGGCGGCCATGGCGGCGCTGTCGTTGGTTTCGAGCGCTTTGATAAATCGTGCGTCGAGCGCTTCGTCGATTTTCGTGTGGCTCAGGCCGCCCGAGGCGGCGATGACGACGCGCTCATTGCCGGGAAATTCGCCAATCAATTTTGCCAGCGTCTGGCCGAAGTTGAGGCAGCGCTGCGCCGACGGCGCCGGCGGATAATAGGTGTTGACCATCACCGGGATCACCCGGCAATTATTCTCCGGCACGAGAAATTTCAGCACCCGGGCAAAGGCATGACCCAGGCCGCCGTCGTAGCGGGTCTTCTTCGAGTAGGATGGATCGAAGCCGTGATCCATCAGACCGGTGATCAGCGCCTCGGCCATCTTCGCATCGATGTCGTACTTGGTGCGGTTGTCCGATTTCGCCTGATTCAAATAGCGCAGGCTCAAGCTCGCCTCGGCGTCGGCGCCCATGAAGATGGTGAACGGCGGCATGTTGTCGTCGACGAGATTTTCATGCTGGTCGTCGCCGACGACGATGACGACATCGGGCTTGAGCGCGGTGACTTTATCGCGCAGCTGCTCGATGGCGCTCATGCAGCCTTTCCACTTGGTCCATTTGACTTCGTCGGTCTCGCCCGCCAGCTCCGGCTTGTCCGGCAAGCTTTCGCCCTTGCGAGTATTCAGAAGGTGCCAATGGCTCGGATCGAGCATCAATTGAGGGGCGTGGGACATGGCCACGCAGCCGACGAGGTTTGCCATAAGAATTAGTTTCCAGTTGTTGGTTGCTAGTTCCTAGTTGATCGTTCCCGTTTCTCAAATTGAAACCAGCAACGAGCAACTAGAAACTTTACGCCGATTACGCCACGGTCGCTTTCATGTCGGACAGTTCCGGCACGTTGACGTTGAGCTTGAACCAGCTTGCGCCGCTGTCGTCGCTACCGAACAGGTCACCGCTGCGCTGGGCGGCGTACATGTTGTTGGCGTTGGCCGGATTGAAGGCGAAGCTTTCGACGAAGCTCGTCTTGGCGTCGGACACCGCGCCTTCGAGCTTCTTCCAGCTCTTGCCGGCGTCGGTGGACTGGATCAAGAAGGCTTGGGCGTCGCCGCCGCGCTTGCGCCACTGGCCGGGCTGGCCGTTGGCCACCGCCGAGTAGATGACGTCGTGTTTGGCCGGATGAACCGCCAGCGGCACCGAGTATTCTTCTTTGAACTCCATCGCCATGGGCACCCAGCTCTGGCCGCCGTCGGCGCTGGAGTAGAGCGCGCGCCCCGGCGCGTTGCCGGCGCGCGAGTCATGGCCGCCGGTGGCGATGAAAATCTTGTTGCTGTCCTCGGGATGGAGCACGATGGTGTGGACATCGCAGTCGAGATTCTTGTTCAACAGCTCCCAGCTTTTGCCGCCGTCGGTGGTCTTGAGCATGTAGCCCACCTGCAAGGCGACGTACATGATCTGGGAATTCTTCGGATCGATGGTGATGTCGCGGACATGAGGTTCCACCACGGCGACCGGGTAGGTGATGGTCGAAACGAACGGAATGTCCCAGACGGTATCGAGGCGCTGCCAACTTTTCGCTTCGTCATGGGTGACAAACACATCGATCGGCTCGGTGCCGGCGTAGAGCGTCTTGCTGTCATGGGGATCGAAGGTCAGGCAGCGCACCTTGCCGGGACCGCGTTTGCCGTAGCAGGGTTTCTTCCAGCTGGCGCCGAAATCTTCGCTGACCCAAACGCCGTCGCCGCGGGTGCCGGCGAAAACTTTGTTGGGCGCACTAGGCGACACCGCAACTTCTGGGATTTGCCAGTCTTTGAGGCCGTGATGCTGTTGTTTCCAGCTGCGGCCATCTTCGCTCTTGAGCGTGACTACGCCTTGATCGGTTGCGACGTAAAGAATCGATGCCATGGGTTTGTCCTCCGCGATTTGATGGATTTATTTCTACTACAGCCAGCTTCAGGCAACAAGACGAGTAGATAAGACGAATCGGTCCGATGGCGGATCGATCGAAGCATGCACTCTAACTCTCAACGCGCCAGCTTGACGCCGGCTTGCTGCAATACCGATCGCATCAACTTGGTCTGCTCGTCGAAGAACGGACCGAGCTCGGCGCTTTTGATGAACACATCCTCGACCTGATTGTCGGTGATATATTTCCCCCAGCTGGCGGTTTGGGTTAGGCGTGCGAAGAAGTCTTCCCAGAAGGCGACGACTTCCTTGGCCACACCCGGCGGCGCGAGGATGCCGCGGGCGTTGGCGATGATCGGTACGTCGATGCCTTGCTCTTTGATCGTTGGGACCTGTGGCAAGACTGTCAATCTCTTTTCCGTCAACGCGGCAATCGGTCGCAGTCTGCCGCTGACGATATGCTCGTTAACGTCCTGCGGCTGGGGAATAATGATTTGCACATTGCCGGAGAGCAGGTTGGCGATGCGATCCTTGATCGCCGGTGTCGGCACGAAGGTCCATTTGGCGCCGGTGGCGCTTTGCAGCAGCAGGCCGGTCAAGCTCTCGATGGCGGTGACCGAGCCGCCAGCCTGCTTGAGACTATCGGGGTTTTGCTTCGCGGCGGCGATAAAGTCGTTCATCGATCGGTAGGGCGACTTGGCATTGACCACGGCGATGGTCGGTTCCAGGACCAGGCGAACGATCGGGGTTAAATCCTTGACTGAATATTTTGCCTTGGCACTGGTCAGCGGCGTCGCCACCCAGGTGTTGGTAAACACCGCGATGGTATGATCGTCGCCTTTTTTGTCGACCAAGTAATCAATCGCTTCCAGGCTGGCGTCGACGATCTTGTTGACGACGCGGATCGGCTGCGCCAGTAACTTTTCTTTTTCCACCATGGCGACGAGCTCGCGGGCGAACACATCCGAGCCGCCGCCGAGCGCGCTGTGAACGACCAATTCAATGGGCCGTGATGGTTGATAGGTTTGCGCGCAGCCGGCAATCAAGGCCGAGGCAAGGAGCAATGACAACAGTTCAAGTCGCGCGTGGAATTTCATGTTGGTGATCTCCTTAGTCCATGGTTGACGCCGGTCAAACCGTTCGATTGCTATGATGCGAGCGCCGCGCCGCCACCCCAGGGCGTATGCCATGCGCCCCTACCTCGGATGGCCTCTTTGGATTTTTTGCGTTCCTCGTGTTGCTCAGCTGCCGCGCATTAGTTCAGGACATCCATTGCGTTTAAGATTTCGTCTCCCGATCCGATTCTCCGTGAACTCCGTGTTTCCTTAGAAAATACAAATGAGCAGGAAGGTCTCGTGTGTTCCGTCATACCCGCGAAAGCGGGTATCCAGGCTAATCCCTCTCCGCCACACCTGGATACCGGCCTTCGCCGGTATGACGGACTTTGTCCGTCACCTGGATTCCCGCCTGCGCGGGAATGACAGATCAAGTAAATGAGCCTGGGAGGGTAATCCGCTATTTTCATTCTCTGTGGGCGTGCGCAAGATCATGAAACACTCCGTGGTCAATCCTTTCTGGTGCTAGTAGCCCAGTTCTTTGTTTACCAGATTGCGCAGCGGCTCGCCGGCGAGAAAGCGGCGCAGGTTGTGTTTGAACACCGGCAGCACCGCGGGCCATTTCTGGCTGGTGATGCCGGCGATGCGCGGCGTGACGAGGACGTTGGGTAGGCGCCATAGCTCGGATTCCTCCGGCAGTGGCTGTTTGGCGAAGGCGTCGAGGACGGCGCCGGTAAACCATTTTTCTTTCAACGCGCGGATCAGCAACGGTTCTTCCACCGCCCGGCCGCCAGTCAAGTTGATGAAGTAAGCGTTGGGCTTCATGGCGCGCAATTCTTTTTCGCCGATGATGTTGAAGGTCGACGGCACCGAGGCGAGCAGCAGGACGACGTAGTCGGACTGCGCCATTAATTCCGTTAAGTATTCCGGCCCGCCGAGCTGGTCGACGCATTCCGGCTTGCCATCGACGTTGCGCTTGGTCGCTAGCACGCGCATGCCGAGCGCCTTGGCTTTGCGCGCGAGCTCCAAGCCGACGGTGCCAAGGCCGACGATGCCGATGGTTTGGCCTTCGACTTCCACTGGTTGTAGCTTCTGCCACTTTTTTTCTGACTGCGCCGCCATGGCTTCGGGAAGTTTCTTCGCCAGCATGAAGATGCACGCCAGGGCGAACTCTGAGAACACCGTGCCGTGGATGCCCTTGGAGCCGGTGACTTGAATCGGCCGCGACTTCACCGATGGGGTTAGATAAGCGTTGACGCCGCCGCGGGTGACATGGAGCCAGCGCAGGTTGGTCAGCCGCTGGATCATTTCTTCCGGCACGGTCTCTTCGGTAAAAACGCCGTCCACTTGGCCGAGCCATGCAGCATCAACGCTGGCGTCGTCGCCTTGGCGCAGATCGCAGCTGGGAAATTCTTGTTGCAGAGCGGTGAGTTCTTTTTCGGGGAGTCGTACGCGTAGCCAGATATTCGTCGCCATGGCCGAATCTCGTATAGCAACCATGCTTGGCTGTCAATTGACAGGTTCGTTGAATGTAGTCGATGCGCATGTTACTTAGCCGATTAGCTCAGTCGGGAGAAAAACAATTCCAAATTCCAAATTACAGATTCCAGATCGCCAGAGCGATGGGACATTGGCGAAAAACGTCGCGCTGTCCTGCCGCATTCTCGCCAAGCTCGGCCAGTTCAAGGAAACCACTGGCCATGTCAGCGCGCGCAGAGCCAGCGGCGACGGCATGCTGATCCGCGGCCGCGGCAAGCAAGAGTCGGGGCTGCTCTACACCAAACCGAGTGACGTGGTGGCGGCGGACTTCGATGGCCGCATGCTGCGCGACAAAGCCGGGCTCAAGACGCCCAACGAGTCGTGTATTCACGGCGAGCTGTACCGGGCGCGGCCCGAGGTCGGCGCCATCGTTCATGCCCATCCGCCGTCGTTGGTTCTCACCAGCATGGCCGGCATCGAGCTCAAGCCGGTGTTCGGCGGCTTCGATCCGCGCGCCATGCGTTTGGCGCTGCGGCCGACCCCGGTTTTTGAGAGCAGCTTGACCTTGCACACCAAAGAACAAGTGCACGCCATGATGGACGTCATGGGCGACCGCGATATCTGCATCATGCGCGGCCATGGCGTGGTGGTGTGCGGCAAAACTGTCGAAGACGCGACCATCAAGGCGATCAAACTCGACGCCCTGGCCGAGATGAATTTACAATTCGTCCGGCTCGGCAAGAGTCCACCGGCGATTTCTGAAACCGACTTGGCGGCGTTTCAAAATCGCACCGGCAAGGGCGACGGCTCGGTCGAGCCGGTGTGGCGCTATTACGTCGAGTGGCTGAAAAACTCGTAAGGTTCAAAACCTTCGCGGAGGCTTCCAATCCAAAATCCAAAATCGCAAATCCAAAATTTAAAAGTTCGTCTCGTCGAGGGCATTCAAGTCATCACCGGCGAAGGCGTGCTCAACGGCTCGGGCCATCTGAGCGCGCGCATTCCGGGCACCGAGACGTTTCTGATCAATCCGCGCTTCGCCGGCGTGTTGGCCGATCCGAAGGATATCTGCACCGTGACCTTCGATGGCAAGCGCATTGCCGGTAAGGGGCCGATCCCGTCGGAGTCGCCGATTCATGCGGCGGTGTACCGGGCGCGGCCGGATGTCGGCAGCGTGATTCATTGCCACGCGCGCTACTCGATCCTGGTCGGCTTGCTGGATCAGGGGCTGATTCCATTTAACCGCGAGGCGCGGATCTTTTCCGACGGCGTGCCGGTGTTCCATGACAGCCATGGCATCAATAGCTTCGATCTCGCCAACCGCATGGTCGAGAATCTCGGGCCGCACTGGGCGACGTTTCTGCGCGGCCATGGCATCGTCGTCGCCGGTCCCGGTATTGAAGGCGCGTGCGTTTCGGCTATTCAACTTGAACGCGCCTGCCAGGATCAGCTGTTGATGATGGGCGTGACGGAGTTGAAACCGATGACCGACGCCGGCCGCGGCCGCAATCAAGCGCGCTTGGAAAATCCCTACCGCGCCTGGCCGTTCCTTCTGTGGAAGCATAAGGTGAAGTCGAAGGCACAGATTCGCGCCGGGATTCGCACGTTGAAGGAAGGCGAGCATTATTAGAAGAATAGTTGTTAGTAGTCAGTGGTCAGAAGGCAGTAGTCGGAAAGAATCAATGATGTATCGAAGCAATTTTAAGTGGCTGTTTCTGTTGGTCGCCTTGCTAGCGCCGGTGTTGACTGGTGCCCAGGACAAGAAGCTCGACTCGTTCAACATTTCCTTCGCCTCGGTGTCTGGCACCCGGGCGCCGTTGTGGATTGCGAAAGATTTGGGGCTGTTTGAAAAGTATGGTCTCGACGGCAATCTGGTTTACATCGCCTCGGGGGTGACTTCGGTCAACGCATTGCTCGGCGGCAGCGTCGACATCATCGCGGCGTCGGGGTCGTCCGCGGTCGGCGCGGCGGCCAGCGGCGCGCCGTTGGTGATCATCGCTAGTCTTGGCCATATCGCCTACAAGCTGATCGCCAATCCATCGATCACCACGGTTCAGGGGTTGAAAGGAAAAGTCATCGGCTCGAGCCGCATCGGCGCGGGTACCGATTTCGCCATGCAGCGGCTGCTGCCGAAGTTGGGCTTGACGCCGGGCAAGGATGTGACCGTGTTGGCCACCGGCATCAGCGAGTCGGACCGGCGCATGTTGATGATGGTGCAGGGGAAGATCGACGCGACGCTCGGCACCGAAGATAATCTGCTCCAACTGGCGGCGCGCGGCATGAAGTTCAACGTGCTGGCCGATGTCTACGAGGCCGGCATTTACACCACCGGCAGCGACATCGCCACCAGCCGAACTTTGCTCAAGCAAAGGCCGCGGCAACTGAAAGCCTTTCTCATGGCGATTGGCGAAGGTACGTTTATCGGTAGAACCCAGAAGGAAACCGCGCTGCGCATCTATCGCAAGTATTTGAAGATCGAAGATCCCAAGATGCTCGACTCCATGCATAAAAACTATTTACTCGGCACGATCCCGGCTCGGCCGTATCCCAAGGAAGAAGCGATCCAAAACGATATCGAAGACCTGAGCGCCCGCTATCCTCATCTCAAGGGACGCAAGGCGAGCGAGTTTGTCGATATCTCGCTCTTGAAGAGCCTCGAAGACGAGGGTTTTTACAAAAAGCTCTACGGCAAATAAGCCGGCGCGAGCTTACGGGCCGATTTTGAAAACATTCAAGCCGCGTTTGTTTCACTACCAGCTGCCCGGCGGCTGGACCTTGCTCGCCGGCGCCACCGACGCGGACAACGATTATCTCAGCACTGAGTTGGCGGAGCCCGACGACTGGTGGTTTCACGCCGACAGCGTGCCGGGCAGCCATGTGCTGCTGCGCGCCAAACCGGATGAAGAGCCGAGCAAGGAAACTTTGCGCCAGGCCGCCGCGGTGGCGCTTTACCACAGCAAGGCGCGCAACGCCGGCCTCGCGCCGGTGCACTGCACCCAAGCGCGCAACGTCAAGAAACCGCGCGGCGTGAAAACCGGCACGGTGCAAGTCGCCAAGGGCACGGTGCTCAAAGTGCGCCCCGATATCTCTTTCGCCGTACGCGTGAGCGGCGCGCCGAAGACGGACGACCAATAAGAACTGCGATTCGCCATGCAATCACTAACTCTCGCCTACCGTGACGACGACCGCTTGCCGGTGATCTTTGCCATCCGCGAAATGGCGCGGCGCCATTACGATCTCGACGTGAAAGTCGTCTGCATCAAGGGCGGTGAAGCCTATGAAGCGTCGCTGTTCAACGGCGCCGCGGATATTCTCATCGAGCATCTCGAATACCTCTACGACGAAGCGCACAAGGGTAAAAAGATCTCGTTTTTCTGCGCGCCGAGCAAAGGCGGCGGTCTCGATCTGGTGGTGCCGCAAGCCGTCCACGGCGTTGAACAGTTCCGCGGTAAGAAATTCGCCGTGCGCTCCCATGGCCAGCCTCATGCCGTGACCTTGTGGCTGCGCATGCTGGGCTTGGAGCAGGATGTCGAGACGCTCATCGTTCACGACAAGGGAGTCGGTCGCTGGGGCCAGTGGAAAAAAGTCGTCAGCGGCGAGTGCATCGCGACCTTCATGTCATCCTTGTACCTGCCCGATGCGCTCAACGCCGGTTTGAAAATCCTGCCGGTGCCCGACATCCCCATCGTCGGCCATTTCGCCCAGGCCTGCTTGTCTGAGTTCGCGCGCGAGAACGATGCTGTCATGCGCGCCTACGCGAAGTCGGTGCTGCACGCGTTGAGTTGGCTGGCGGCGCGTCCCGCCGAAGCGCTGTCGACGCTTTCGTCGGAATTGAAGAGCGCCATGCAAGTCGACAACGACGCCGAGCTCAAGCGGCGCGTGGATTCCGTCGTCCATGGCTTAAAAATCCGCCCCTACCCAACCCCGCAAGCGATCGCCAACACCTACGAGATCGCCACCATCGAATTCCCCGACGCTAAAGGGTTGAATCCGCTGACACTGTGGGATTTGCACTGGGTCAAGGATCTCGACGATGGTGGATTCATCGACGAGATTGCGCGGCAGATGTCGTCCTAGTCTCGGTTCTTAAGACCGTCATTCCGGCGCAGGCCGGAATCCAGGGGTGGTGGAGGGGTTTCTCTCTAGTCAAAAGACAAGATGGACACCGGCCTGCGCCGGTGTGACGATTCGGTAGAGTTGCGGCGTGTCAGCTTTGACGCGATGAGTTCGGATTTGGTACGCTGCCGATTCCATGAAGCAGCCCTGCGTATACATTCTCGCCAGCAAGCGAAATGGTACGTTATATGTCGGGGTAACATCGGATTTGGTCCAGCGCGTTTGGCAGCACAAGAACGATCAGGTCGAAGGCTTTACCAATCGTTACGGTGTGCATATGTTAGTCTGGTACGAAGCCTGTGGAACGATGGATGGCGCAATTGCCCGTGAGAAGGCAATCAAGGAATGGCACCGTGCTTGGAAGATTCGTCTGATTCAAGAAACTAATCCGGAGTGGAAAGACTTGTACGATGAGTTGCTTTAGTCGGTTTCCGAGTTCCGTCATTCCGGCGCAGGCCGGAATCCAGGAGTGGCTGTGGGGTCCCAGGCTCGCTGTCTAATGATTAAAGATGGACACCGGCCTGCGCCGGTGTGACGGAAAATAATCAATGCCCAGAGGTAGACAATCATGATTCCCGCTGAAGAAAACCAGCTACTAACCCAAACCGGCTCCGGCGCTCCTTGCGGCGCTTTGATGCGCCGCTATTGGCAGCCGGTGGCGTTGAGCGATGAGTTGCCCGCGGGCGGCGCGCCGGTCAAGGTAAAAATCCTCGGTGTGTTGTAGCAAAGTGAATCTGTCAGGGTCTAACGGCAACGTGAATATGTCAGGGTGGAAGGATGAGAACCCTGACGATGAGAGACGAGAAACGACTAGACATCATACAACGATCGTTACGTAATGAGCTGACGATGGTGGAAGCC
>CAMDBU010000129.1 GCA_945889495.1 Syntrophobacter sp. SbD2
GTTTTGCTCTGTGGGTGCGACTACGTGACCAAGTCGCTGCTCATCGGCGCCGAGGACTCGATCGGAGAATATTTATGATCTCTCGTCACCGCCTCGCACTGATGCCTAGCGTTTTGTGAAAATCGGACTTCTACCACGGGCTGCTAGCCATTTGTCATCGAGCAGTTGCGGCGCCAGGGGCTGGCGCGTTACGCTTTCGCGCTCGCTGAAGGCGATGGTGGTTTCAATCTTCGGTTCGGTGCCGATGCCCTGGGCAACGAAGAAGCCGGCGCTGAGCAGCGCGACGCGCACGGCGGTGGATGCCGAGTTTCTTAGCATGGGTTGAGTTCCGACGAAACCCATCGGCTTTGAAATGTGGCCGACTTTCAACCCTCAAGGCGCCTTCACAATAATGCCCGCGCGTGACGCCGCTGCTCGTTCGTGGTAGAAGTTACATCCGGAGGGTGTACCCATGGCAACTCTCGATTGGTCGCAATGTCCCGCGGTGGAAAGCGTTCCTGGCAAGGTAAGCGGTGCTTGGGTTTTGAAGGGGACGCGCATGCCGGTATCGGCGATTTTTGAAAATCTCGAAGCTGGGGCCAATATCGACGACATTATGAACTGGTTCGACGGGCTCGATCGCGCACAAGTCAAGGCGGTGATCGATTTCGCCGTCCGTAGTCTCGATAAAGAACCCGCGCACGCGCCATAATGCGAATTATTTTCGATCAAGCAACGCCAGTGCCCATCCGGTCCTATCTCGACCGACATACGGTTCGCACCGCAGCACAGCAGGGTTGGGATAAATTCAAGAACGGCGATTTGTTGACCGCAGCGGAAGCGGCCGGCTTCGATCTGTTGCTGACAACGGACAAGAATATGCGCTACCAGCAGAATCTTCAGAGCCGTAAAATCGCCGTTGTCGTTCTTGGCCAACAGCAATGGCCGCTACTGCGCCCGCACATTCAGCTTGTCATCGCAGCTATCGACGCGGCGACACCCGGCAGTTACGTAGAGGTGTGCGTGCCTTTCGAGCCTGGTCGGACGAGCTGAGCGTTTAGTTTCTCTCGCCCACGGCTTTCTCAAAGCCTACTTGTCATTACTCGTCGATATCTGTTCCTCGATGTACGGAGAACGTCGGTTTCTATCGCTCCCTATGCGGTCTGGGCAAATTGCCGATGGCCTTCGATCGCTGCGGCAAATTGCATCTGCTCGTTTTCTCCGATCGTCGCCGGAAACTTGGCCGCGCTGCGGCGCCAGCGGGTGAGCCATTTGTGATCGAGTAGCTGCGGTTTCAACGGATGCTGTGCCGCTCCGTCCAGTTCGCTGAACGCGATGGTGGTTTCGCTCTTCGGTCCGGTGCCGACGCCTTGGGCGACGCAGAAGCCGGCGCTGAGCAGCGCCACGCGCACGGCGGTGGAAGCGGAGTAGGTGTAGAGTTCCGCCGGTTTGACCGAGCAGCGTTGGAAAACTCGCGCGAATATCTCGCCGGTCCACAGTTCGCTATCGGCTTTGTACGAGAACGGGTCATAGAAAATGAAATCCGGCGGCGCCGCGCTGTCGATGAAGTCGCGAAAGTCGCCTCGGCGCAATTCCCAACGCAGCAATTGTGAATCGTGTTGCCAGCTGCCGTGAGCGAGAATCTTCGACGGCGCGCCGTGGTGCAGGTGCGGGAAATATGCCGAGTGTTTGGTCGCGAGTAGCAGGGGATCGAGGTCGAGCTCGAAACTGATGAGTCGTAGCTGCCGCGGGGTCGCTCCATCAATCTCGGCGTAGCAGCGCTCGAAGCATTGCACCACCGCCATGGCGTTGGTGGCGGCGCCGAGACCGACATCCCAGATTACCAGTTCGTTATCGTTGGTTTCTCGCAAGCGTGCGGCGAGGGCGGACTGCTCGATGTAAAGCCGGTTGGCTTCTTCGCTGGGCGGACTCACCGAGTGCATGATTTCGCCGGAGCTGACTTGGCGAATGCTGTGGAAGCCTTTCGCGGACTGATGCAGCTCGTAGTCACCCAAGCGCGGCGGCTGGGCGAGTTTATTTTTTTTCGGTGGACGATTGGGATTGTCTTCATCGGCGCGCAGGAGCTCGGCGCGCTTGCGTGGATAATAGCCGGCGAAGTTGCCAGCGACGATTTGCTCGCGCATTTCCACCATCAGGCGCTGGTAGAACGCCAGATTGTGCAAGCCCAACAGATGCCAGCCCAACACTTCGTCGGATTTGATCAGATGGTGCAGGTAGGCGCGCGAGTAGTCGCGGCAGCACTGGCAAGGACACTGGGCGTCCAGCGGTTCTTCGGCGAACTTATGGACGGTGCGGCGCAGCTGCAATTTGCCATGGGAAGTAAAGGCGACGCCGCGCTGGGCCAGTTGGGTCGGGATGATGCAATCGAACATGTCGACGCCGCGCTCTACCGCTTCGAGAATATCGATGGGCGTGCCGACGCCCATGAGATAACGCGGCAAATCGGCCGGCAAATGTTCGGTGACCAGTTCGGTCAGATCGTAGCGCTCGGCGTGGGTTTCGCCGACGGCGAGACCGCCGATGGCCAAACCGTCGAAGGGCAACTCGCGCAAAAACGCCGCGCTAGCTTTTCGCAGTTCGACATGGCTGGCGCCCTGGACGATGCCGAAGAGCGCCGCCGGAGAATCTTTGCGCGCCGCCAAGGATCGCCGCGCCCAACGATGGGTGAGCTCCATGGCGGTTTGCGCTTGCCCGTAGTCAGCCATCGACGGGATGCATTGATCGAGCACCATCATGATGTCGCTGCCGATGGCTTGCTGCATTTCGATGCTTGACTCGGGCGATAGCAAGTAGCTCTTGCCGTCGACGTAGCTTTTGAAGCGCGCGCCGGATTCATTCATTTCGCGGGAATGGGGCAGAGAAAAAATTTGAAAACCGCCCGAGTCAGTAAGCACCGGACCGGACCAATTCATCAAGCGGTGAATGCCGGCGAACTTCTTGAACACTTCAATGCCGGGACGCAGCAGCAGATGATAGGTGTTGGCGAGCAACAGCCGCGTTCCAGTTGCCTGCAAACTTTCCACCGTCTGCGCCTTCACCGTCGCCTGGGTGCCCACCGGCATGAAGACCGGCGTCGGCACCGCGCCATGTCGCGTCTGCAAGGTCCCGGCGCGGGCGCGCGAGCCGGGCGCTACGGCTTCGAGGGTGAACTGCAAACGGGTGTTGTTGCTTGGCGAATGGATCATGATTCGGATTATCTCTCGCAAAGGCGCTAAGGTCGGAGGGGATGGATAATATTTTGAATGGATTTAATCCTCTTCTCCGAACTTGGCGTCTTTGCGCCTTTGCGAGAAAATATCCGAATCCGATCATCTTTCCTATCTCATCCTACTACTGCTTGCCGCAATTGCGCGAGGGGCGATCTTGTGTCGGCCACGTCGCCTGGGGTATAAATTTCAGTCGATACAAGGAGAACTTTCCCATGGCAAACGCGGAAATCGTCGCGATCGGTTCGGAATTGCTGCTCGGTCAGATCGTCGATACCAATTCAGCTTGGATGGCGCAGCGGCTGACGGCGCTGGGGGTCAATTTATATTTCAAATCGGTGGTCGGCGATAACCCCGAGCGCATGCGTGAAGTGATCGCCCGGGCAGTGGAGCGTGCCGACATCGTCATCACCAGCGGCGGCATCGGACCGACCCAAGATGACCTGACGCGCGAGATCGTCGCTGAGGTCACCGGGCGCAAGCTGGTGCAAGACGCCGGCATGTTGGAGCAGGTGGAAGGCCACTTTCGCCGGCGCGGCCGGCCGATGACGCCCAACAACTTGCGCCAATCCTACATGCCCGAGGGCGCGATCCCAGTGGTCAATCCCAACGGCACGGCGCCGTCGTTCATCGTCGAAGATGCGCGTGCGGTGGTTTACTCGCTACCGGGCGTGCCGGTGGAAATGAAGTGGCTGTTCGAGAACGAAGTGGAGCCGTATCTACGGAAAAAGTTCAATCTCGCCGAGGTGATTCACTACCGCGTCCTCAAGATCGTCGGCATCGGCGAGAGCGCGGTGGACGATAAGGTCGGCCACTTGATCGCCAACTCGAGCAATCCCACCGTCGGTGTCTTGGCGTTGCCCGGCCAAGTCGACGTGCGGATCGCCGCCAAGGCGGCCAATCGCGATGAGGCGATGAAGATGATCGCGCCGATGGAAGCCGAAGTGCGCGGCCTATTGGGCACGGCGATCTTCGCCGCCGACGAAGAAACCATGGAGTTGGTCACCGGCAAGTTATTGCGCGAGAAAAAGCAGACCGTGGCGGTGTGCGAGGATCTCACCTGCGGCCAGCTGGCCGAGCGCATGCAGACCGCCAGCGACGAAAATTTTGGCGCGGGATTTATCTGCAACAACGAGGCGGCGCTGCGCGCTTTTCTCAAGCGCTCGCTGGCAAGCGCCAAGGTCGACAACGCCTTGAATGACCCCGTCGCGCTCACCGACGCCATGGCGCGGGCGGCGCTGGATCAGTCGGGCGCCGACTTCGGCCTGGCGCTCCACGCCATCGCCGACCCCAACAGCAAGATTCAAAACCTCGCCCGCGGCCAGACCTACGTGTCGCTCACCGATGGCAAGACCTTCCAGCGGCGGGAGAGCACCAGCGCCGGCCGCGGTGCTTATGACCGCACGCGCATGACGCTCAATGCCATCGATCTTTTGCGCACGGCGTTGTTGGAGGGGATGAATTAGGAAATAGTTGCTAGTTGTCAGTTTGCAGTTGTTAGTTTGGGAAGGAGCGCTTGCAGCTGAGCGAGCGGTTCTTCCAGGCTTCGAATCGCTTCGCTCCAGAATCCCACGTTCTCAATATCTCTGCCCACAGTTTGTTTGACGACATTCTCCGCCGTGTCGCTGCCGGCGCGGCGGAGAAATTCCTCGTACTTTGGCAAAAAACTATCGCCTTCTTTTTTGAACATGGCGTACAAGCCGCGGCTCAAGAGGTAGCCGAAGGTGTAGGGGAAGTTATAGAAGGTGATGCCGGTAATATAAAAATGCAGCTTGGAGGCCCAGAAGTAGGGATCTTCGCCGCCTGCTTCGAGCACATCGCCGATGACGTGTCTTTGAGTCTGCGCCATCAATTCTTTCAAGCGCGACACGCTGAGCGGCCCCTTGGCGCGTTCTTCGTAAAAAGCTTTCTCAAACTCGTAGCGCACCGGGATGTCGAGCAGGTAGACCGCGCCATGGCCGACTTCGATGTCGAGGATGCGCGCCTTGTCGGCATCGCTGATGGCGGGATTATCAAGCACGCCGTTCATCAAGACATTTTCGCCGAAGGTCGACGCGGTTTCCGCCAAGGTCATCGGATAGCCGCGAGCGTAGGGGCGGACCTCGCGCATCATGGCGCCGTGGTAGGCGTGGCCCGACTCATGGGCGAGGGTGAGGACATCGCCCAAGGATTCGTTATAGGTCATGAAGATGCGCGACTCTTTGCTGAGCATGGAGCTGGTGCAAAAGCCGCCGGGCCGCTTGCCGGCGCGGGGCTCCCAGTCGACCCAGTTTTTGCCGATCACCTGATCGGTGAAAAATTTCCCCAGCGCCGGGTAGGCTTGCTTGAAAGATGCGCCGACCAGGGTGTGGGCTCGGTCCCAGGAAAGTTTTTCTTGGTTGGGCAAATCGAGCGGCGCGCCGAGATCGCACCAGGCGATTTTCTCGCGCCCCATGGATTGGGCTTTTAACCGTAAAATGCGCCGGGGGATTTCCAGGTTCGTCATCAACGCTTCGAACATGGCGTCGAGAGTTTTGTGCGTGATCGCGGCTTGAAATAGCGCAATGTCGAGAAAGTGATCGACGCCGCGGTGGCGGTTTAACGTTAGCCGGGTGCCGGCGATGGCGTTGAGCGCGGCGGCGGCGGTGTCTTCGACCGACTGCCAGGCCGTGTTACCGCCGTCGAACGCAGCTTGGCGCACGCCCCGGTCGGCGTCGTCCATCAACGAACGGCGCTGCGACATCGGCAAGCGTGCACGCCGGCCGTCGGGATAGACCATGTCGAATTCGAGCTTCGCCGACAGGGTGTCGTAGAGCCGGCCCCAGGCTTGGATGCCGTCGATGCCGAGATCGGTGGCGAGGATTTCTTTGTCCTGAGTCATGGCGCGGCGCGCTTCTTCGCGCAGGCGGCGCAAATAGTTCTGTGCACCCGACAGCGACGGCCGGCCAGAGAATTCGAAAAATAACTTATCGTCCACGCCTTTGAAGGCGCGCAGCAGCTCGATTCTAATTTTTGCGAGCTCGGCGCGGGTGCGCGTAATCTCGGATTCTTCTTTCTGATAACTTTCATTGCGCCCGTCGGCGGAGGCCAGGCAACCGACATAGGAGCCCAAGTGGGACATACGGCGCGACAGATCTTCGTTGCGCAGTAGGATGTTTTCCCAACTGTTCGCCGACTGCGCGTCGAGCGCGGGCAGACTCGCCGCGGCTTCTTGCAACGCCGCGATATCGGCGCGGATCGCTGCTTTGAATTGAAGCATTTCGGCGCCGTCAAATTCGGGAAAATAACTTGTCAGGTCCCAGGTCATAGTCTTTCCAATGCCGGGCGGGTTTGAAACCCGCCCCTACGTGATGCGGTCAGATCTCGACATTCGTGCCGACGTTTCGTTCGAGCGCTTGGCGATAAACCAACTGCGCGGTGGCGACGTCTTGGATGGCGATGCCGACGGATTTGTACAGCGTGATTTCGCTCGGGCTGGTTCTTCCTGGCTTGGTGCCGGCGAGGACTTCGCCGATCTCGCCGTGGATGTCGGAGTCAACGATGGAACCTTCTTTTAGGGCGAGCAGGATGTCGCCGCACTCGGCCATGATCGCTTCGCGGGAGTCGACCACGACTGTGGAGCGCCTCAAGGTCGCGCCGTCGAGCTCGCGCAGGTCGGGGCGGTGCGAACCGACGGCGTTGATGTGGACGCCGGGTTTCAACCAATCAACATTGATGATGGGATCCTTGGCGGTGGTGACGGTGACCAGGAGATCGCTGTCGCGCACGGCTTGTTCGGCGCTGGTGGCGACTTCAATGGCCGCGGCGCAGCTTGCCGCCATCTCCTGTTTCAACTTCGCCGCGCTGGTGCCCGATGGGCTAAATATTTTGATCCGTTCGATTCGCCGCACCTTGGTTAAGGCTTCGATATGCGCGCGGGCTTGGACGCCGGCGCCCAAGATGCCCAGCACCGGCGTGTCGCCGTTGGCCAACGCTTGGGTCGCCAGCGCCGAGGCGCAGGCGGTGCGAATCGCGGTGATGTAGCCGCCGTCCATGGTGGCGATCATTTTACCAGTCTCACTGCTGAATAGCATGATGGTCGCCAGGATCGCCGGCAGGTTTTGTTTGGGATTGTCTTGAAAGTAGGTGACCACTTTCATGCCCAGGGCTTTATCGTCATTCAAATATCCCGGCATGCTGGTGATCCGGCCTTGGATCTGCGGCAGCGACACGACCAAGCGCACCGGCATGACCGCCTTGCCGGTGGAGTATTGGATATGGGCTTGGGCGAGGGCGGCGATCAGTTGGTCGATGTCGATGAGGCTTTGTACTTGCGACTCGGATAAAACCAGCATGATTCATTTTGATAGCATAAACCGCGCGGCCAATGGTAGGGTGCGGATTCTTACTGGGCAATTTAATTCCGCTGCCAAGTTGACGGCGGTGAAAATCCCCGGCTACAATGGCTAAACTTTTACCTGGAGTGAAAATACCATGCAGCTGCGCACGCTTTCTGTTTTTGGCTTGTCCCTGATCCTCCTAACAGCGCCATCGCTCTACGGCCAGTCGCCAGACGACAGCCGAACTTTGGAATTGGTCGATCAGTTGAAGGAAGTGATTCAACGGGGCGAGCGCAGCCGCGCCGACAACGCCACGCTCAATCAACTGCGCGATTTGGTGCGGCGCTACGACTGGCCCTGGCGGGTGAAACTCCTGTTCGACGATTTCAGCGATGGCGATTTTACTCATAATCCGGCGTGGACCGTGGGTCGCGGCGACTTCCGGGTGGTGCGCGGCAGTGGCCTGCGCTCTTATGTCGGCGCCGACACGGTGACGCGGCCGGCGCCGACCGAGCGCGGCGGTAGCACTGGCGGCTCGACATTGGAAGGAATCATCGGCGGGATTTTGCGCGGCGTCCTCGAACCGCCCACTCCGGGTAACCAGTTGCGCGGAGTTTTACCGGTGGCGGAAATCTCGACGCCGGTGGCCATCGGCAACGCCTTCGCCGTGCGGTTACGCATGGTGGCGCGGGAGCGCGCTCCCGAAGGGGCGCGGGTGGAGTTCGGCGTCTATCGTGGCAACGAGCGTGACTGGGGATATCGCTTGGCTTATGTTCCCGGTCCTCGACCGTCATTGGAGCTGGTGCGTGTGTCACCGGGACGTTCGGCGGTGGTCGAGCGCTTCGACGGCGCCACCGGTTTGGAAGATGGCCGCGCCCATCAGCTGGAGCTACGCCGCGAGCGCGATGGGAACATGCAGGTCTGGGTCGACAATCGAGAACTGATCCGCACCGTCGACCGTGGCGTCAGCGATGTCTTCGACGGTTTCATGATCCTCAACGGCGGCGGCGAATATAACTTCGAGCGTATCGAACTGTTCGGCACCGAGCGTTAGGTTACTTGAATTCTTTCTCGGCTTCTTCGAGGGCGGCTTTTTGTTTGTCCTCGCTCTGCTTGAGCGACTCCTTGATGCTGTCGCGCTGATTGAACGGTTGGGTGACCACTTCTTTCACCGCTTGCCGGCCTTTCTCCACGGTATCTTTCTTGGCATCGCAGCCGGTGGCGGCGAGAACTAGCGGGATCAGGATGATTTTTAACTTCATGTTTCGATGACTCCTTGGCCGACCGCCGCTGCGAGCGCGTCCGAGCTGATTTCGCCGGCGCGAATGATTCTCAGTTTATCGTGCTCCACCGCGGCGACGGTGGAGCCGGTGGCGGAATGCAATCCGCCGCCGTCGACGTAGACATCGATCTTGCCGGCGAAATAAGTTTTCGCTTGGGCGACGGTCTGGGCGCCGGGCTGGCCGGAGGGATTGGCGCTGGTGGCGGTGAGCGGATGTCCGAGTAATCGCACCAATTCCGTGGCGATGGGTTGGCTCGACAGGCGCACGCCGATGCCACCCTGGCGATTGACCAGCGGGCGCGGAATGTCGGCGCGCGCCGGCAAGACTAAAGTGAGCGGACCGGGCCAGAAGTGCTGCATTAACTTTTCCGCCAGCGGGGTGATTTCATTGACCAGGGTATCGAGCATGGCGCGATCGGCGATCAACACGGGAAACGGATTGTTGGCGTCCCGCCCTTTGAGTTGAAAGACTTTTTCGACGGCGACGAAATTCAGCGCGTCGGCGCCGAGGCCGTAGAGGGTTTCGGTGGGAAATACGATCACCTCGCCGCGTTGGAGGGCGGCGAGGGCGGCTGCTAAGTTTGCGGAGTCGTTGGTTGGCACTTTCAATTTTGTAATACGCGGTGGTCAAAAACCTGGATTCCCGCTTTCGCGGGAATGACGGTCAGCGGAAAGATCTGCTTTCTGCAGCCGGGTTCGATTAGCTGCGGTCAGCGCTTAGCGCCCGGTGGGCGATGTCTTTGCGATAGTGCATGCCGGCCCAGGAGATTTGACCGACGGCGCGGTAGACTTCCGCCACCGCCGCGGCCACCGATTTGCCGCGCGCCGTGACGCCCAACACCCGGCCGCCGGTGGTGATCCAGCGGTTGCCGTCTTTCGCCGTGCCGGCGTGGAAGACAAAACCTTGCGGCCAGTTGGCTAATTTCCCCAAGCCGGAGATTTCTTTGCCTTTTTCATAGCTGCCGGGATAGCCCTGAGCGGCCAGGACGACGCACACCGCCATTTCGTCATGCCAGTCGGCTGATACACGATCGAGCTTGCCGTCGATGCAGGCTTCGAGGAGCGGCAGTAAATCGCTTTTCAAGCGCATCATGATCGGCTGGCACTCGGGATCGCCGAAGCGGGCGTTGAATTCGATGACCTTCGGGCCCTCTTTGGTAATCATCAAGCCGGCGTAAATCACGCCGCGGTAGCGGATATTTTTCCGCTTCAAGCCGGCGAGTAGCGGCATCAGCACCTCGCGCAGCACGCGTTCATGAACTTCCGGTGTCACCACCGGCGCCGGCGAGTAGGCGCCCATGCCGCCGGTGTTGGGACCTTGGTCGTTGTCGAAAATCCGCTTGTGATCCTGGGACGACGCCAGCGGCAGGATATGTTCGCCGTCGGTCAAGACCATGAAGGAAGCTTCCTCGCCGGCGAGAAATTCCTCGATGACCACTTTGTCGCCGGCGGCGCCAAACGCTTTGCGCACGAGGATCTCGTCGATGGCGGCTTCGGCCTCGGCCAATGTGGCGCAGATCAGCACGCCTTTGCCGGCGGCCAGACCGTCGGCTTTGATGACGTAGGGGGATTTTTGCTCAGCGAGGAATTGTCTCGCCGCGCCGGCGTCGGTAAACGTACCGAAGGCGGCGGTGGGGATGCCGTTCTCGGCGAGAATCTCTTTGGTGAAAGCTTTGCTACCTTCGAGCTGGGCGCCGGCTTTATTGGGCCCGAAGGCGCGTAGGCCGCGTGACTCGAACAGATCGACGATGCCGAGGGTCAACGGTAGTTCGGGACCGACGATGGTGAGATCGATATTCTCTTTAATCGCGAAGTCGGCGAGCTGCTCGATTTGCTCGGGATTGATCGCCACGCACTCGGCCAGTTCGCCGATACCGGCGCTGCCCGGCGCGCAGAAGATTTTCGTTACCCGCGGGCTGTGGCTGAGTTTCCAGACTAGAGCATGTTCGCGGCCGCCGCCGCCGATGACGAGTATTTTCATAAATTTAAAAATCAATTTTTACTTTTTTATTTTCGGCTTTGTTTCTCTGATCATGTCAAAGCCCGACGGCCGAGGAACTTCTCGCGCGAATCGTTCATTGAGCAAGATTCGCGCAAGTCGTAAGCGGTCATAGGAATACACGCCGCCAAGTTTTTCAAAAGCTGGAGCGAGCTTTTCGGTGCCAAGTTCGCGAAACGCGGCATGGATCTCGGCGATCGCCGGCTCGGAACCGCGGCCGAGATGGGCGATGTCCGGCGCCGACAGTTTGCCCATGCCCCTGAGGGATTCGAGATGCTGCAAAATGGTTGCTTCGGTTCGGCCGCGCAGCGCCGCGACCTCGGCGACGGTCTTGCCCGAGCGGATGAGCGTCAGCGTCTGTTGCCAGCGCGGCTCATGGCGCGCGGCGCCGGTCTCCTTGGCTGGGCGCGGCAGGTAAGCTACCTTCGGTACGCTCGGGCCGGTCTCCGCAATGATTTTGCCGCCGCAGGCTCGAACAAACTGCTCCTGTTTCGCCGCGGTCTCACCCCCTGTCATGTTGCCGAAGCGGTCCGCGGCTTGCGCCGCAGCGGCGCGGAACTGGGTATCTTTCGCGGCGACCTCGGGATGCACTTCAAAGGCGCGCTGGTTCCAACCGAGGAGGTGCAGACCGGCAAGCCGCCGGACGCGCGAGATCGCGACATAACCTTGGCCGAATTCAAAAACCGACCTTAAATCCACCACCGCTTCGTCGAGGCTCATTCCCTGGCTCTTGTGCACCGTGATCGCCCACGCCAGCCGGAGCGGCAATTGGCTAACCCGCGCGCGCACCGCGCCGTTTTCCTCCAGCGCCCAATCCGCCGGCTCGACGGCGATCCTTCTGCCGTTGCGGGTTTTGACGATCGGATTGCCGTCCGGTTTGTCGAAGCGCTCGACCGTGCCGAGCGTGCCGTTGACGTAGCCTTCTTGCGGATTGTTCTTAGTGAACATTACCGCCGCGCCAGCTTTGAGACATAGAGTTTCGGGCGAAAGGCAGCCCTTTTTGAGCGCGGCGACGAGCGCTTCCGGTCCTTGCGACGACATGGCGAAGACTTGCGGCGGGGCGGCCAGTTGCGCCAGCACTTTGTCATTGACGCGATCCACGTCGATGTTATGGGAATAGAGTTTCGGCACGCCCTTGGGCGCGGCATCGGGCAAGATTCTTCTGCTTTCAATGCGGGCTAGGTGATCGTCGGCGAAAGTGTTGTGGCGCATCGCCGAGAGCAATTCGACGAAGTCGGCGTCATCCTGGCGGTGCTGTTCGGTGAGATAGCAGACCGCCGGGTTGGCTCGGGTCCACGCCGGAGAGTCATAGGCGAAACGGGCTGCCGGCCCTTCGCTAAACGCGATTTGCAAGTCGGTTGCGCTCTCGGTCTTGACGACCGGCGGTAGTTGAAAAAAATCTCCCACCAGGACGATTTGCATGGCGCCGAAGGGCTCCGCGCTCTGTTTGATTTCCCGGCAAATCGCGTCGATCATGGCGAGGGTGTTCGGCGCCAGCATGGACACTTCATCGATGATCAGAACTTTGGCGCGCCGGACCCGCTTGGCGATGTAATCGTTCGACGAGATTTTATGGAGATCGGGTTTGTCTAATTTGTTTTTTATTCCCAGGCCGCTCCAGGAATGAATCGTCGTCCCGCCGATGTGCGTCGCAGCGATGCCGGTGGATGCGGTGATTGCCGGCTCGATGGCCCGTGCGCGCAGATAGGCGACATACCGATTGATCGTATAGCTCTTGCCCGAGCCCGGCTCGCCGGTCAAAAAGACGTTCGCGCCGGTCTGCAATATCGACAGCGCTTGAGCTTGAGTCATGGTTAGAAGTCAGGAGCCAGAAGTCAGTATTCAGAAGTCAGAATCTGTCTGGCTACTGGCTTCTGACTCCTTCCTAATGTCTAAAGTGTCTCATCCCGGTGAAGATCATGGCGATGCCATGTTCGTTGGCGGCGGCGATGACTTCTTCGTCCTTGATCGAACCGCCGGGTTGGATGATCGATTTGGCGCCGCCGTTGGCGGCTTCGTCGAGGCCGTCGCGGAACGGGTAGAACGCGTCTGAGGCCACCGCCGAGCCTTTGAGGTCGAGGCCATGGGTGGCGGCGCGCAGGACGGCGATCTTGGTCGAGTCGATGCGGCTCATCTGACCGGCGCCGACGCCCAGCACTTGATCCGGTGAGGCGAAGACTATGGTGTTCGATTTGACATGGCGGCAAACCCGCCAGGCGAAGTCGAGGGCGCGATACTCATCGTCGGTGGGCTTTCTCTCGGTGACCACTTTGCAATCGCGCACGTTGATTTTCCCGGTATCCCAATCTTGAATCAGCATGCCGCCGCGCACGCGGCGCAGATCGTAGCCGCCGGTCTGTGGTTGGCTCATGTCGCATTCCAGCAATCGGATATTGAGCAGCCGCTTCTGCGATGCCAGTACCGCCTTGGCTTCGGGCGTGAAGCTCGGCGCGATGACGATTTCTAAAAATATATCTTTCAACTCCAGCGCGGTCTCTTCGTCGACGGGGCGATTGAACGCGATGACGCCACCGAAGATCGAGATCGGATCGCAGGCTTTGGCTTTGCGGAAGGAATCGGCCAGCGATTTTCCCGACAGGGCGACACCGCAGGGGTTGTTATGCTTGATCGCCACGGTGGCGATGTCCGAGAACTCCAACACAGTGCTCAAGGCGGCGTCGGCGTCGAGAATATTGTTGAACGACAGTTCTTTACCCTGAAACTGTTTGGCGCGCGAGATCGATGGGCCGTCGTCGCCCTTGGTGCCGTAAAACGCCGCGCTCTGATGGGGATTCTCGCCGTAGCGCATGTCTTGCAGCTTACTGACTTGAATATTAACCGTCTGGCCCCAGCGCTGCGGTATTTTCTCTTGGTCTAATGACGAGAAGTAGTTGGAGATCGCGCCGTCGTAGTGAGAGGTGTGTTGGAACGCTTTGCAGAATAGCCGGAAGTGGGTCGCCGGCGACAGCGACCCGCTGTTGGTTTTCAATTCGTTCAGGATGGTATCGTAATCCACCGGATCGACGACCACGCCGACATGCTGATGGTTCTTCGCCGCGGCGCGCACCATGCTCGGGCCGCCGATGTCGATGTTCTCGACCACTTCCTCGAAGCCAGCGCCGCGCGCGACGGTCGCTTCGAAGGGATAAAGATTCACCACCACCAAGTCGATGGGCTGGATGCCATGTTCTTTCATCTTGGCGACATGTTCGGGATTGTCGCGCAGGGCCAGGATGCCGCCGTGAATTTTCGGATGCAGGGTTTTCACCCGGCCATCCATCATCTCCGGAAAGCCGGTGAGCTCCGAGACGTCTTTGACCGGTATTTTATTATCGCGCAGTAGCGCCGCGGTGCCGCCGGTGGAAACCAGTTCGACGCCCATGGCCGCCAGGGCGCGGGAAAATTCGACAATCCCTTGCTTGTCGGAAACGCTGATCAGGGCTCTTTCAATCTTGCCCACTGCTGGTAGTCCTCCTAAATAAAATTGTGAACCCGGGGAACGCGAGCGCCGATGGAAGTGAAAATCTCGTATGAGATGGTGTTGGCCCAGCTGGCGAGTTCGTCAGCACCGATGATGCCGCTACGTTGACGGCCGAGGAGCACAACCTCGTCCCCCTGCTGGACATTTTTAATATCGGTAACATCGATGGTAGTCAAATCCATGCTCACCCGGCCGACCACCGGCGCGCGCTGGCCGCGCACCAACACTTGGGCGCGGTTGGAAAATAACCGGCGGTAACCGTCGGCGTAGCCCAACGGCAGCGTGGCGATCAGAGTTTTTTTCTTGGTCACGAAAGTTCGGTTATAGCCGATCGGAGTGCCGGCGGGGACCTGCTTCAGTTGAATGATGGCGGTTTTCCAGCTGAGCACCGGCCTGAGCTCGATCTGCTTTCGCAACCCCGGCGCGGCATACATGCCGTAGAGCGCCAACCCCGGCCGGACCATGGATAGATGCGCGTTGGGTTCGGTAACGATCGCCGCGCTTTTGGCCATATGGCTGGCGCGATGGATGATTTTGGCCGCGCGCAATCGCTCTAACACGCGATTAAAATCGTTGAGCTGCTTCTTGGTGTAGGGTTCGTTGGCGCTCTCGGCGTCGGAAAAATGCGAGAACACGCCTTGTAGCTTGACCGCCTTGAGTCTGGCCAGCACCGGTAGCCAGGCGTCAATTTCACTGCCGCGAAAGCCGATGCGGCCCATGCCGGTGTCGACTTCGATTTCCACCGCCATGGTGCGTTTCAATTGTTGCAGCCGTTGGTCGAGAGCTTTCAAAGTCGCGATCTCGTGGAGAACCGGCGTCAGGCGGTGTTGCAGCAACTCTGGCAGCTGTTCGACATAGGTGCCGGCAACCACCAGAATTGGCTGCTTGATGCGCGCTTGCCGGAGCTCGATGCCTTCCTCTACCGTGGCGACCCCGAAGGCGTCGCTGCCGGCGCTGGCCAAAGTTTTCGCCACTGCGACCGCGCCATGGCCGTAGGCATTGGCTTTGACCATGGAGAGAATTTTCACCCGCGGGCCGACCTGGGCGCGCAGCTGTTTCAAGTTCCAGCGCAGGGCGCGATGGTCGATGACGCAGCGGGTGGGCCGCCCCGGCGGAGTGATGGTCATGAACTCGGTGATTGGCGCGTTGGAGTTATTTTACTTTCGAGCCGGCCAGCGCCGGTTTGTCCGGCGTCATGACGATCACTTGGTCGCCGCTGGACGCGGCGAGCAACATGCCTTGGCTCTCCATGCCGCGCAGCTTGGCGGTGGCCAGATTGGCGACCACGACGATCTGTTTGCCGACCAGCTCTTCGGGCGTGTACTGGCCGCGGATGCCGGCGCAGATTTGCCGCTGTTCGCTGCCGAGGTCGATCTGCAGGACCAGTAGTTTATCGGCGTTGGGATGGGGCTCGGCGGCTTTGATGGTGGCGACTTTGAGCTCGATCTTTTTAAAATCGTCGATGGAGATGGTGGGCGTCGGTTCGGAATTTTCCATTGGCCAAAAGTAGCAGAACTGGCGCGGCAAAAAAAGTGACGGTGGTGGAGCCGCAGCGGAAACTCGGATTATCTCCCGCAAAGGCGCAAAGGCGCAAAGTTCGGAGAGGATTAGATTAGGATAAGACGGTTCGTTTGGTCGGAGTTCAAACGGCGGTGAGACGCCAGAGCGAGGTGACTTCGGCGGCGCGGGCGAAGTGCAGCGGATCGCTGGCATCGGACGCTTTGGGATGGCGCGCTTTGGTGTCGATTCTATCGATAACTTTCAATCCGCCCTCGGCGATCATCTCCAGTAGCGCCGCGCGCGAGCGCAGGCCTAAGTGCTCAGCCAAGTCTGACAGGATGAGCCAGGCTTCGCCGTTGGCCGCCAGGTGCGCGGCCACGCCGTTCAAAAAACCGCGCAGCATGCGGCTGTCTTCGTCGTAGATATTGGCATCGATGGGCGAGCTCGGCCGAGCTGGCAGCCAGGGCGGGTTGCAGACTATCAATGAGGCTTGGCCTGCGGGAAATAGATCGGTTTGCACGACCTTAACTTGCTCGCTCAGGCCGAGCCGGTCGATATTTTCCTGGGCGCAGAGGAGCGCTCGCGGGTCGCGATCGGTGGCGACGATATTTTCGATGTTGCGCTTTGCCAGCACCGCGGCGAGCACGCCGGTACCGGTGCCGATGTCGAAGGCGACAAGTTTTTCTTGGCCGGTTACGGGCAATGGCGCGGTAGCGATGAGGCTGACATATTCGCCACGCAGCGGCGAGAAGAGGCCGTAGTGGGGATGGATGCGGTTGTTGGGCGCGGCGCCGAGTTCAGGAATTTCGATGCCTTTTTTGCGCCATTCATGGGCGCCGATCATACCCATCAGGTCGCGCAAGGACGCCACGCTATCGCCGGCGTCAACGGCCGGCGCGCCCCAAGCTTCGGCGCAGGCTTGGCGCATATCGGGGGCGCGGCGCAGGGCGATGGCGTAATCGGCGTTGAACGGCAGCAGCAGCATCGCCAACAGCCGCGCGCGCTGGGATTGCGCTAGACGATGGCGGTGAAAAATATCGGCCGGCGATGCGCCTTGAATCGTTTCCTTTTTGGAATTTCTCTGCTTGCGCGCCGGCGTTCTCTCGACGCGCCGGGCCAGCGCCTGGAGCAACTGGGTGGCATTGTGATAATCGCCGCGCCACAGCAAAGCCGTGCCCGCGCAAGCGAGCTGGTAGGCGGTGTCAGCCGTGGTGCTGTCGTCAATTACGATTACCCGCTGGGGCGGCGGCGCGCCGCGCTCTGAACGCCACAGCGCCGAACGGTCGAACCCAGCTTCCGTCCAGTGGATCGTTGGCGGTTGGCGGTCGGGAGTATCGGTGAACATGTCGGCAGGTGAATCTGTCATCGGCTTGGTCGAACTGGACAACCTGGTCTACTTTAGCATGGTTGGCCGCGCCGTTCGCCGGGGGGTAAATAATCGTCGATAAATTCTTGACTCAAGGTGCGCGCTCTCATATTAGTAACCATTACTAATTAACAGGAGGGCAGTTTTATGGCGAAAGCATTAGCTGGAACGAAGAGTCATGACAACCTGAAGGGCGCCTTCGCGGGCGAGTCTCAGGCCAATCGGCGTTATCTCTATTTCGCACGGGTGGCGGACATCGAAGGTTATCCGGATGTCGGCGGTTTGTTCCGTGACACCTCGGAGGCCGAGACCGGTCACGCCTTCGGACATCTCGACTTCCTCAAGGAAGTCGGCGATCCCTGCACCGGCGTGGCGATCGGCACCACGGCGAAGAATTTAAAATCGGCGGTGGAAGGCGAAACCTTCGAATACACCGAAATGTATCCCGGCTTTGCCAAGACCGCGCGCGACGAAGGGTTACCGGAATTGGCCGAATGGTTTGAAACCCTGGCCAAGGCGGAAAAGTCCCACGCCGGCCGCTTCGCCAAGGGTCTCGACACCCTGGGCAGCTGATTCGATTTTGCTCCCAACTTGGGCGGCGGCTGGCGCGTTTCA
>CAMDBU010000130.1 GCA_945889495.1 Syntrophobacter sp. SbD2
GCTCACCGCCACCCACATCCCTCTCTGCTCTTCGTGTTTTCGTTTTCCCATCGCCATGCAATAAACTCTACACGATCTCTTCTTCCTGTCGATCCTCATCGCCTCGGTTACCCACTTCATTCTCGACTTTCACCACGGGCTGCTAGGCATTTACCTTAACGATGAGTGACGGTGATTATTTCAGCCGCCGATGTGCCAGCGCCGGGAGCTCGGCGCGCACTTTGACGAGCTGGTCGAGGTCGATCTCGGCGCTGATCACGCCGGGGCCATCCGGTAGCTCGGCGAGGATCGTGCCCCAGGGATCGACGATCATCGAGTGGCCATGGCATTCGAAGCTCTTGGCGCTTTTGCCGTATTGATCGGCGGCGATGATGTAGGCTTGGTTTTCGATGGCGCGGGCGCGCAGGAGAGTTTCCCAGTGGGCTTGGCCGGTGAAAGCGGTGAAGGCGGAGGGAACAAAGATCAGCTGCGCTCCCTGATCGGCTAAGCCGCGGTAGAGTTCGGGAAAGCGCAAATCGTAGCACACCGACAATCCCAAGGTACCAAGCTCGGTGCGCGCCGCGACAATGTCGCTGCCATGGGCGCGGCTGTCGGACTCGCGTAGCGACACGCCGTTGGCCAGGTCGACATCGAACAGATGAATCTTGCGATAGCTGGCGAGGAGATTGCCCGAAGGGTCGAAGAGCAAACTGGTGTTGTAGGCCTTGGGGCTGCCGGGAATCGCTTCGAGGATCGAGCCGGCGAGCAAAAAGATCTTTAACTCGATCGCCAGCGCGGCGAGTATTTCTGAAGTCGGCCCGGGAATGGTTTCGGCGAACTCACGCTCGAACTTCTTATTGCCGCGCCAAATAAACACTTCCGGCAACACCACCAGCCGCGCGCCGCCACTAGCCGCCTGGCGCAGCCAGCGCTCGGCCTCGGCGAGATTGCTCGCCTTGTCATCCGACGCCAACATCTGCACCGCAGCGGCAATGAATTTCATATTCCCAACATTCCAAACGGTGGACCGGCGGCTATCTATTTAAGAACACCGGACAAGGCGCGTTGCGCAAGACATACTCAGTGGTGCTGCCGAGCACCATTTTAATAATCCGCCGGTGGCCATGGGCGCCGATGAACAGCAGATCGTATTTGAGATTGACCAGCTGCTCGATGATTTTTTGCTCGGGAAAACCGCGCGCGGTCTCATACTTGACGTCGATGGCGTAGGAGCCGAGATAGGCCTTGGCCTGCTGCAGGATCGCCTGCACCGGCGCTTCTTCGCGGCCAATGGTCAGCACCGTCAAGGGTAGTTTGAGCAGGGTGCAAAACTCCGCCGCCGACTCCATCGCCGAGCTCGCCCGCTGGCTGCCATCGTAGGCCAAGAGCGGATTGGCGACGGCAGTGAAGCGCTCGGTGGAGACAAAGATCGGCCGCGGGCACTTGCGGATAATCGTTTCCGCGGTCGAGCCCAACATGCCGGCGGTGAAGCCTTCGTTGACGCCGCGGTGGCCGATCACCACCAGATCGGCGACCTTGGCGCGTTCGCAGATCTCGTTGGCGATCAGGCCGGTGTCGAGAAACGTCCGCGCCCGGATATTCCGCGCCGCGCAGGTCTCGCGAAAGTTTTCTAGGATCAGTTTGCCGCGCTCGTCGAAGACTTCGCGCATCTTGGTGGACAGGTCGAGATAAGGTTCGAAGCCCAGCGAGCCCGAGACATCGTGAAAGAACGTCCCTTCGAGGGACACCGTGTCGATGACATGCTGGCCGATCAGCATGCCGTCAAAGCCGCGCGCCAACCAGATGGCGTAATCGAGTGCCGCCTTGGAGTGTTCGGAGCCGTCGAGAGGAATCAGAATGTTTTTGATCATGCTTCCCTCCGCTACCTTACCACGCACCGATATTGGGCTCGCTAGCGCTACGATAACAAGGCGCGGGACGATTTCAAATGGAATTCACCCGAACCGTTTACAAAAGCGCCGCTTTAGGAGATACTCCGGCCTACTCTCGCAAAGTTGGATCAATGCAGCGACCGAAGAATCGTCAGGAAGCCCGCCTCCAGGATTTGATCGTCAGCGCCAAACAGCTGAACATTCACGTGCGCATGGAAAAGCTGTTGCGCGAAGCCGGCTACCGCGCCCATAGCGGCCGCTGCCGGTTCAAGGGCCAGGAGCTGATCGTCATCGACCGCGACCTACCGCTCGGCGACCAGATCGAGTTTCTCACCAGTGAACTGGCCGGGCGCCGAGCGGAAGCAAATTCAGACTCTGCCGTGCCAACGGCAGAGCAAGCAAGTTCCAACTAATCGTCGCCGCGGCGATCTTTAATGCACGCGGATTTTCTTCGCCGCCTCGATCCCCAAAGAAAACTGATCCTCGCCGACCTTAAGCGTCATCATGCCCAGCGATGGCGCAACCTCGACGACCTGCACATTGGCTCCGGGCAACAGCCCGTGCTCTTGTAAGTAACCAAGTAAGCGGACATCCCGTTCGCCCCCTTCAGTAATAAAATCGAGCACCACGGTTTGCCCGTCTGTGGCATCGTTGAGCGGCATGGTTTTACCCAGATTCACCGCGCCAGCTCCCGGGATGCGGTTGCCATGGGGACAAGTTAACGGATTGTTAAGCAGTTTGGCCAAACGCTCTTCGACGTCCTGTGAGATCGCGTGCTCTAGGCGATGGGCTTCCTGATGCGCCTTGACCCAATCCAGACCCAACAAATCGGTCAGAAAACGCTCGGTGAGAAAATGGCGTCGAATCGTTCTTTCGGCGATGTTCTTGCCTTCGTTGGTCAGTTGGATTTCTTTGCGCCGATTGATCGTCACGTAGCCATCTTTTTCCAAACGGCGCACAGTGGCGAAGATAGTTGACGCCGAAACCCCGGCCTCGGCCGCCATGCGGGCCGCGATCACGGGCTGGCCATCTTCCATAAGTACGTAAATAGCCTTGAGATAATCCTCTAATGCATGGGTGACTTTGGGCTCTTCCATAGGTTTGACAAACTTTCTATCTTCGTCTATACGAACTAGTAGTGTTGCTGTAGTCGAAGTGTGGATTTGTTTTATGTCTAAACTAAATTCTGCCTGTCAGCTTATAGTCAACTTGATAGCTGAGATCAAGTGAAAGGTTTCTTAGCCATGACCCTAGTTAACGCAACCACCAAACCACAACTCAGCTGGGCGCTGCTTTTCTTGTTGATAACTTTTTCTAAGCCGGCGCAGGCCCAGCAAAAAGTCGTCATCGCCATCCAGCCTACCGCGGCCAGCGATGAAATGTTGAACAAAGCCAAGCCGCTGCAACAATTTCTCGAACGCAGCCTTGGCGGCAAAACCAAAGTCGAGCTCTACGTGCCGAGCAGCTTCGCCGCGGTGGTCGAATCGCTGCGCTTCGGTCATGCCCAAGTCGCATTCATGTCCGCCTGGCCGGCCCAGCTGGCGGTGCGGCTCGGTAAAGCTGAAGTTGCTCTCGCTGAGATCCGCCAGGTCCAGCATGGCAAGGAAAAAGTCGACGCGCCTTATTACTATTCATACTGGGTGGTGGCGCCAGACTCGCCGCACAAAGATCTGCCGTCATTGAAAGGCAAGAGCGCTTGTTTTCCCAGTCCGATCTCGACCTCCGGTTTCGTCGCGCCCATGGGGCGCATGGTGGAGTTGAATTTACTGCCGGCGGCCGACGGCAAAGAAGCCGATCCGAAGAACTTCTTCAAAGAGGTACTGTTCGGCGGCGGCTACAGCCAATGCTGGCAAGCGCTCAAACAAGGCCAAGTGGACACCACGGTGATCGCCGGCGACGTGCCGGAGAAACTTTACAACGAAGTCCTAGCCGGAACCCGTACCATCGAGGAACAAGGGCCGATCCCGTCCCACGCCGTTGTGCTGAGTAGAGAATTGAAGGAGCCGCTACGCTCCCGGGTGATCCAGAGCGTGGCTAAACTGAGCGCACCCGAGCACCGCGAGCTCATGCGGACATTTATTTCCAGCATTTTCGTCGGTTTCAAACCGACCACGGCGCAGGAACATTTGGCCGGGTTAGCGAAATATTTAAAACTCGCCAATTTGAAATTCACAGAGCGCTTATAAGCCACCGTTCCATGACGACAGCGTTGCACGCACAACAAGTTTGGTTCGCCTACCCGCGCCATGAGCCGGTGTTGCGCGCGGTCTCGCTGACCATTCCAGCCGGCAAACATACCGTGATCATGGGTCCGTCGGGCACCGGCAAAACCACTTTGCTGCGGGTTTTGGCGGGGATATTGAAACCCAGCCGCGGCACCATCACAGTCTTCGATGAGCCACTGGCGGGGCGCAGCCAACGCCAACTGAGCTCGCTGATCGGCTATATCCCGCAGCAGTTGGGATTGGTGCGCAATCTCTCCGCCCTCGACAATGTCCTCATGGGCGCGCTCGGCCGCTTGGGCGACGCCCAGACTCTGCTCGGTATATTTCCGCGCGCCGAGATCGACGCCGCCCATGGCGCCCTCGACATGATGGGCATCGATCACAAGAGCGACGAGCAGGTGTTTCACCTGAGCGGCGGCGAGCGCCAAAGAGTCGCCATCGCGCGCACGCTCCTGCAGCGGCCGCGCCTGGTCATCGCCGACGAGTTCGCCTCCGATCTCGATCTGGTCCTGGCCTACGAGATTCTCGGCCGCATCCGCAGCGCCGCCGAGAAAAACCACATCACGTTCATCATGAGCATGCACCGCATCGGTCTGGCGCGGAAGTTCGGCGATGAAGTGTTGGCCATGGAAAATGGCGCCATCGTCCAAGGCTTCATCGGCAACGAATATCTCGAAACCAAGAGCGCCGAGGCAAGCGCATGAGACCGAGCTTTTTCGTGCCGCTGATGGTGGCCGCCTTTCTCGCCGCGTCATTGGCCCATCTGGGGCTGTTCGATTGGCAGCGGCTAACCCGCGGCGTGCGCAACTTGGGCATCCTCGGCGGCGAAATGGTGCCACCGGACCTAACCATCCTACCCACCGCCGCCGCGGCGCTCTGGGAAACCGTCGAGATGTCGTTTGCCGGAACGTTATTGGGTTTTATCGCCGCGTTGCCGCTGAGCGTCCTCGGCACGCGCAATTTATTTGCCAACTGGCTATCGAGCTTGGCCAGATTTGTCGCCGCCAGCATTCGCACCATCCCGGTGCTGCTCTGGGCCATCGTGTTTGTCATCCTGGTCGGCCTGGGCCCCTTGGCCGGCACCTTCGGCATCGCCGCCTATACGGTCGGTTATCTGGCGAAAATTTACGCCGACCTGTTCGAGGGCACCGATCCGGAAATTATTGAAGCGGTGCAGAGCACCGGCGCGTCGAAATTGCAGTTGGTGCGCTACGTCATCGTGCCGGAAACCGCCAACGCAATCCTCGCCCAAGTGCTATTCATGTTGGAGTACAACATCCGCGCCTCGTCGGTACTTGGTTTCGTCGGCGCCGGCGGGCTCGGCCTGGTGATCCAAATCTATCTGCAGAGTCTCGACTACCGCCGCTTGGCCACCGTGCTGCTGTTGGTCTTGGCGATCGTCTTAGTGATGGACGGTCTTAGCGCTTGGCTGAGAAAGCGCTTTCTGTTATCGACTCAAGGGACCTAAGCCATGGACACCAGGATATTCACCAAACGCCCCAAAGTCGTTGGCCAATATCTGATCCTGGTGGTCATGCTGTTCGCCGCCGCGCCGGCGCTGGCGCAAGACCAAGCCAAAAAATTAGTCGCCCTGCTCGACTACCTGGGCAGCGATTACAAGAACGCGGTTAAAGACGGCAAGGTACTGAGCCAAGATGAGTACGGCGAGATGCAGGAGTTCGCCAAGCGCGGCATCGAACTATTCACGCAACTCAAAGCCGCCGACCAAGGCGACAAGGCCGGCGTCGAAGCCGCGGTAAAGTCGCTGGCCCAGCATGTGGCCGACAAGGCCGAACCCAAAATAGTCGCCGAGGTCGCCAAAGCGACCAAGGACAAACTGCTCGCCGCCTACAACATCATCCCCTACCCGCGCCGCCTGCCCGCCCTCGCCAGCGGCAAGAAGCTCTACGACGACAATTGCGCCCAATGCCATGGCGCCAGCGGCAAAGGCGACGGCCCGGGGCGCGACAGCATGAATCCCAAGACCCCACTGCCAGCCAACTTCACCGATCCGGAACGCATCGGCGGGTTGTCGCCGTTTAAAGTATTCAACACCGCCAGCTTCGGCATCGAAGGCACGGCGATGGCGTCCTTTGCCGCGCTCAGCGAAGAGCAGCGCTGGCAGGTGGCGTTTTATGTATTTGCCCTGCGCTTCTCGGATGACGCGGCGAAAGCGGGCGCGCAGCTGGTCAAGGCCAAAAGTTTGCCCAGCGATCTGCAATCGGTCGCCACCCTGGCGACTACCGCCGACGAAGTGTTGTTGGACCGGCTCAAAGAGCAGAGCAAAGATGAATCGCAAGCGCTGGCACTGTTGGCCCATCTGCGCCGCGGCATGTTGGAAGTGGCGCTCGCCGATCCGCTAGCCATCGCCAAAGGACTGCTTGGCGACGCCATCGCGCTGTACGCCAAAGGTGAAAAAGACCCCGCCTACCAGAAAGCCGTGGAGGCTTATCTTGACGGCTACGAGCTTGCCGAGCCCACGCTCAAGGCCAAGGACGCGGACTTGGGAAACGGCCTTGAAGCGCAATTCACCCAGCTGCGCAACGCCATCAAGCAAGGCGCGCCGGTGGAAGAAGTCCAGAAGCTGCATTTGGAAATTGAAGTGCGCCTGGATCGCGCTACTCAAGCACTGGCGCGCAACGACGGCTACTCGGGCTATTACGCTTTTGCCAATTCGGCGCTGATCATTTTTCGCGAGGGGCTCGAAGCGGCGCTGATCCTGGCCAGCATCATCGGCATGTTGCGCGTCATGGGCGCGCCGGAAGCGATCCGCTACATTCATCTCGGTTGGATACTCGCCCTGGTCTGCGGCGGCCTCACCTGGGTGGCAACCCAAACCGTGCTGACGCTCAGCGGCCGCCACCGCGAAACCATGGAAGGATTTATTTCCGTCTTCGCCGCCGTCTCGCTGTTTTATGTCGGCTATTGGCTGCACACCCGTTCGGAAGTGAAACGCTGGCATGAATTCATCCAGCAAAAAGTGCAGTCCGGAATATCGACCCGGCGCATTTTCGGCCTTACCGGCATCTCATTTTTCGCGGTCTACCGCGAGGCTTTTGAAGTCGTGCTGTTTTACCAGGCGCTGTGGATGCAAAACGAAGGCAGCCGCGGCTCAATCCTCTGGGGACTGGCGGTTGGTCTCGGGCTATTGGCCGCCGCCACCTTCGCGATCTTGAAATTGGGGCTCAAGCTGCCGCTCAAATATTTCTTGAGCGCCACCGGCACCCTGCTCTACGTCGTTGCCTTCATCTTCGCCGGCAACGGCGTCAAGGAACTGCAAGCTGCTCAATGGATATCGACCACACCTTTGGCCGGACCGACGGCGATCCCGTTCCTCGGTATCTATCCGACGGTGGAAACCCTGGCCGCCCAAGGACTAATGCTCGGCGCCTTCGTCGCCACGTCGTTTTGGCTCGCCACTCAACGCAAAAAGGCGGCATAAGATGGACTTACGGCTACAGCAAAAACCACGCGGCGCCGCCGCCGCTCCAAAGCCAGACAACTCGTTGCGCTGTAGCTGCGGAAGCCTGCTGGCGCGGGTAGTCGCCGACGGGGTTGAACTCAAGTGCCGCCGCTGTAAGCGCCAGATAGTCGTTCCATTCGCGACCAAAGGCACCATGAGGATTCAAATGTAAGCAACATCGATAGACTTAGAAAAATTTGTTTAGCGGCCAGCGGTCGTGAACCCAGAGCCCGGCATTTCATCGTAGATGGAATCCGGGCTTTTTTATTTTTTGGAGGTGTGAATGACCAAGCGAAAAATTTGCATCGGTTGAATAGTGAAGTTCCAATTAACCCAAGCCACCCAGGAGGAATGTTATGCATCGCCAATCTCTATTATTTCGCGCTTCGTTGTGGGCGTTGGTTTACGTCATCGCCGCGGCCTTGAGCCCTCAATTCGCCAGCGCCGACGAAAATCTGTTCGGTTACTCCTATGGCTCGGACACCTTACCCAAGGGCGCGACCGAAGTTTATAACTGGCTGACCCTGCGCACCGGCAAAGGCCAAGGCACCTATCGCGGCTGGGATGAAATGGTGGAAGTGGAGCATGGCATCACCGACCGGCTCCAAGCTTCGTTCTATCTTAAAGGACGCTCGCACCGCATTGCCGGCGGCGCTCTTGAGGAAGACCCGCAGCGCAAGTTGAGCCGCAGTCTGGAATTCGACGGCGTCAATTTGTCGCTAAAGTACAACCTGCTGAGCGTCTACAAGGACGTCCTCGGTGTGGCGGTTTACCTCGAACCGGGGTACTCGCGCATTCACCAAGTCACCGGCGAACGCATCCGCCAATTTAGCCTCGAATCGAAGTTGTTGTTGCAGAAAAACTTCTTCGACGACCAACTAGTCACGACTTATAACTTTGTCCTGGAGCCTGAATGGAAGAAAGTCAAAGCCAGCGGCGAACGGGAGAAAGCTTTGGAGATCGAGCATACCGCCGGTATTTCCTATCGGTTTCTACCCCACTGGTTCGGCGGCATCGAAGGCCGCTATCACTCGGAATATCCAGAATATAAGAAGCGGGAATTTGGCGCCTACTTTCTCGGTCCCAACATTCACTATGGCACCGAGCGCTGGTGGGCGACCTTTACTTTTCTGCCGCAAGTTTCCGGCAGTCCGCGCACACCTGGGCGGCAACCGGGACTTCATCTCGGCGAACATGAGCGCTACGAGTTCCGCCTCAAAGTTGCTTATAACTTTTAACCTGGAGAGGCGCGATGAAAGCCCTGATCTACTCACTGTCCGTGCCAGTGTTGGCGGCCAACGCCTTTGGCGCACAGTACCTAACCGTCGCCCAAGCCCAGCGCGCGTTGTTTCCCGCTGCGGCATCCTTTGTCGAACACAAGGTCGATGTTGGCGCCGAGCAAGTGCGGCGGATTGAAGCGCAATCTCGGACGCGCTGGCGCTTGCAACGCCAGCGCATCTGGGCCGCGAATATGACGGACAAGACGCTCGGCTACATCATCGTCGATGAAGTCTACGGTAAGCATGAGTTCATCACCTACGCGGTGGCCATCAACCTGGCGGGAAACATCACCGGCGTCGAGATCCTCGAATACCGCGAGAGCTACGGTGGCGAAGTGCGAAACCCTCAATGGCGCGCTCAGTTCGTTGGCAAAAGCAGCCAAGACGCCGTCGAACTGGATAAAGATATCCGCAACCTCAGCGGCGCAACCCTATCCTGCCAGCATGTCACCGAGGGGATTCGCCGCAATTTGGCTTTTTTCGATGTCGTCATCAAGAATAAATGAGTATCGCCGCATGCGTCCCTATCTCGGCACCTTCGTCGAGATCGGCGTGTCCGGGTTGCGCCCGGCGACGGCAGCTCAGGCGGTGGAGCGAGCATTCGCGCGCATCGCGACGGTTGAAAAGCACATGAGCGCCCATGATCCGAATAGCGACCTTGGCAAGTTGTATCGCGCGGCGCCGAACACGACGGTGACGCTCCATCCATGGACCGTCAAAGTGATCGCCGCCGCCTGGGAACTGCATCGGCTGAGCGATGGGGTTTTCGATGTTACCGTCGGCGATCTGCTCGCTCGCCGCGATTTGCTGCCGGCTTGGCGCGTTGGGAAAACACCGAGCCGGCGCGGCGCCATGAACGATATCGAATTGCTCGACGACCGGCGGATTCGCGTGCGTCGCCCGGTCCGCATCGACCTCGGCGGTATCGCCAAAGGCTTTGCCGTCGACATGGCGATGGTAACACTTATGCGCTGCCGGCCCAGCTCGGCGTGGGTCAACGCCGGCGGCGATATGCGAACTTTTGGCGATCGCGACCGCCCCCTGCTGGTGCGCGATCCCGCTGGACCGAGCCGAATTCTCCGGATCGGCGCCATTCGCACCGGCGCGGTAGCCACGAGCTCTGGCTATTTCACCAGCCAACCTGGCATGTCGCAAAGTTCATTAATCGACGGCCGCAGCGGTCGCATGCAAGTTCTCCGCGACAGCATTACCGTCATCGCGCCCAAGTGCCTGTGGGCCGACGGCTTAACCAAAGTGATGGCGCTCGATCCGGTAAACGGCGCGACATTGCTCGAGCGCTATTCGGCCGCCGCATGGCGAGTGTCGACCAAGGCTGGCCTGCCCCAACTCACCGCCATCGACACAGCGACAACTTCGGAACTTCGACATGAATGAAATCAATTACGACGCCGATAAGTTAGTCGAACTGGTGCGGGACAAAGTCCGTCTCGATTCCTGGCATCGGCGCAGCTTTTATTTTAGCTTCGCCGCGACTTGGATCACCGGCGCTCTGTGGCTGATCGCCCAAGGGCTCAAAGATCCCGACCTTGGGCCGGTGCGCACGCCCTGGCAGACCGTCGTCATGCGGACCCATGGCGCGGTCGCGCTATTTTTTCTGATCCTTCTCGGTACTCTGATGACTCACGTCCGGCGCGGCTGGGCGATGAAGGCGAATCGCCGGTCCGGCGGCTGCATGATCGCAGTTAGCGCGGCTTTGATACTGACCGCGTGGATGTTGTATTACTTGACTGCCGATAGTTGGCGAGAATGGAGCAGCGCGGTACATTGGGCCGTCGGACTATTGGCGCTAGCGCTGATTGCGATTCATGTTCGAACCGGAGGAATCGCCCGCGTCGATCAGCAAGAGAGCAAGTGATTCTCATCGTTAAAGCAAACTAAACATAGGGAGAGAATAATGCGCAATAATAACTTGGTCCTGGCGATGTTATTTTCGCTGCTCATGGGCTGGGGCGAGAGTGTTTCCGCTCACTACCTCTGGCTCGAACGCGATGGCCAAGGGCCGGCGAAGGCCTACTTCGGCGAGTATGCCAACGATCGCTACGAAAAAGCCGGCGGCCTGCTCGATCGCTTTACCAACCTGCGGGCGTTTTTGGCTTCACCCAAAGAATCGCTAAACGTCGACAAGCGCAGCGACCGCTTCGATATCGCCGCCAAAGGCGCCGGCGATCTGCGCGCCTTCGACGACAGCATCGCAGCGCGCCCCGACAACGACCGCGGCGGCAAGACGCGAACTATTTACTACGCCAAAGCGGGCCGCTCAGAAACTACCGCCAAACTCGAATTCGAATTGGTCCCCGCTAGCGCCAACGGCAAGGAGTTCACGCTGCTCCTGCGCGGCGCGCCGGTGGCCAAAACCGAGCTGACGCTCTTCGCGCCATCGAAGTGGGCCAAGATTCTCGAAACCGACGACCACGGCCGCGTCACCTTTCCGATGCCCTGGCAAGGCCGCTACGTCGCCGAGGTGGTTTACTTCGATAACAAACCCGGCGGCGAAGGCGACGGCAAGTACGATCGCACCCGCTACATCTCGTCGCTGTCCTTTGTCGAGCTCAAAGGCATGCGCTGGGTGGAGAAGCGGTAAGGCGCTCGATCTTGAGAACGTGCGATGGGGCTTCGGAGTTAATGGGCTTCGGCGGCTAGCGAGTAACAATCCGCATGGTAACCCGCCAGCTCGGGATCGATATATCCATATGGCAACAAGCACGAAGACAAGCCGCTTACGCGGCCAGTGGCGCAGGTCGAAGATGCTTAAGAAAAGTTGTGACGCCAAATCCCGCTCAGTCCCGCTTTTACAAAGGGGCATGGTGAGAGAACTCGTTTTGCGTACTTCTGGAACAGAACAGTAGCCAGTCCGGCGCTTAGAAACCGAACAACGCGCGCACGTTCGCCGTGGTAACGTTGGCAACGTCCTCCACCGAGACCGTCTTTACTTGGGCGACGGTCTCGGCGACCAAGCGCACGTAAGCGGGCTCGTTGCGCTTACCGCGATGGGGCACCGGGGTCAGGTAGGGTGAATCGGTTTCGACCAGCATGCGTTCCAGCGGCACCTTGCCGACCACCTCGCGAAGCGCACCAGCGTTTTTGAAAGTGATGATGCCGGTGAACGACAGATAAAAGCCTAAGTCTAAGTACGCGCAAGCCGCTTCGTAATTCCCTGTAAAGCAGTGAATCACACCGCGCAGTTCACCGCCGCCCTCGCTGCGCAACAACTCGACGGCATCGGCCGCCGCGTCGCGCTCATGGACGACGATCGGCAAGCGCGTTTGCCGCGCCATTTGAATAAACTGGCCGAATACTCGCTGCTGCACGTCATGGGGCGAATGGCTGTAATAGTAATCCAAACCGGTTTCGCCAATGGCGACGACTTTGGCGTCAGCGGCTAAGTTTTTTAGAATTGCCAACTCATCGGCGCCGACATCCTTGGCGTCATGGGGATGCATGCCGACAGTGGCGTAGACGTTGGCAAAGGAATTGGCCAAGCGCACCGCTTCGCTGTTGCTCGACATATCGCCGGCGCCGCCGACAGCGACGATAGTCTCGACGCCGGCGGCGCGGGCGCGTTCGATCACCGCTTCGGTTTCGCCGGCGTACTCCTTGCCCTGGATATGGGCGTGGCTATCGATCAGCATAAATAGTTAACGCGCTATTTCTTCGCGTCGGTATCGATGCGCGGAAACAAGTTTTTCGGCGGATTGATCTTGTGACCGGGAGCGAAGCCTTCGCCCCAGGGCTTGGTCAAGGCCGCTGGTTCAAGCGCGAGCAAGCCGCGCAGTTCGCCCACCGTATCGGGTAGGAACGGCGCCAGTAGCCGCGCCAGCGTCCGCACCACTTCGAGCAGCTGGTGCAGCACCGCGCCGACCCGCGCCTGCTTGGTCGGATCTTTGATCATGGTAAACGGCGCCATCTGGACGATATAGCGGTTGGCGTGATCGAGGGCGGCCATCACAGATTCTAGAGCGCGATGGAACTGCAAGTCGTGCATGAAGCCGTCGATGTCTTTTTCGGTTTGTAAAAACTTGTCGCGCAGTTCGCGATCCTCCGCTGGCCAATCGGCGTCGAGCGGCTGGACGATGCCGGCGAAATATTTTTGCTGCATGGCCAACGCCCGGCTGACGAAGTTGCCCAGGTTATTGGCCAGGTCGGTATTGTAGCGGCTGACCAAACTCTCCTGGCGAAAGTCCGGGTCCTGGCCAAAGACGCTTTCGCGCAGGAGAAAGTAGCGAAATGCGTCCATGCCGATCTGCGCTTTAACTTCCAGCGGCGCCACTGTGTTGCCCAGGCTCTTCGACATCTTCTGGCCTTCGACGGTCCAGAAGCCATGAACGTTGAGGTGTTTATAGAGTGGCAGCCCGGCGGCCATCAGCATGGTCGGCCAGAACACGCCATGGGGCTTGACGATATCCTTGCCGATGAAATGCTCGGCCTCGGGCCAGAATTTTTCAAAGGTCGCTTCACCCCGGCTCTTGAGCGCGCTGACATAGTTGAGCAAGGCGTCGAACCAGACGTAGGTCACGTAGCGCTCGTCGAAGGGAATGCCGATGCCCCAAGTGAGCCGGCTCTTGGGACGAGAAATGCATAAATCACCGATCGGTTCGCGCAGCATGGCCAGCACTTCGTTGCGGTAGCCCTCGGGGCGGATGAAATCTGCATGGCTCTCGATATGGGCGCGCAGCCGGTCCTGATATTTGCCCATGCGGAAAAAATAATTTTCCTCCTCGATCAGTTTGGGCACCGTGAGATGATCCGGGCATTTGCCGTCGCGCAGCTCTTTTTCGGTGTAGAAGCGTTCGCAGCCGACGCAGTAGAGCCCGCCGTACTTGCCGAAGTAAATATCGCCGGCGTTGTAGACCCGATGCAAAATCTCCTGCACGAACTGCACATGGTGGGCATCGGTGGTGCGGATAAAGTGATCGTAGGTGATGCCGCAGTCGTCCCAGATACGGCGAAACGCCGCGCTCACCTGGTCGGTGAATTCTTTTTCCGCAAGCTTCGCCTCGGCCGCCACCTGAGCGATCTTATCGCCATGCTCGTCGGTGCCGGTGAGATAAAAGGTCTCGGCGCCCTGGGCCCGGTAGTAGCGCGCCAAGGTATCGGTGATCACCATGGTATAGGTGCTGCCCAAATGCGGTTCGGCGTTTACGTAAAACAACGGCGTGGTGATATAAACCGAGCTCATGACTGTCCCTTCACGACGGCAAACAAGTATTTTTCCAAGACCATGCGGCGATTCAAGTTGCGTTGAATACCAGCCGCCGCCCGACTGCTGGCGCCCAGCGCCGCGATGCACTGTTCGATCTCGGCCGGCGCCGACTGCGCGGCGATTTGTTCGAGCATGTCCAAGTTGACCAGCGCGTCGCCGTCGCCGCTGACGCCGTAAACGAGCAAATCGCGATACCAGCTCTGCGCCCAGGCGAGAAACTTGAGCGCCTCGTCGCGCTTGCCGGCCAACGCTTCGGCAGCCGCGGCGGCGGCTTGATAGTCGCCGCCCTTGAGCGCACCGACCATGCCGGCCCAGATGCGGCGCTTTTTGACGAACTCGTCCTGGTCGAGTCCCAGCGCGGCGCCGATGCTGCCCATGCTCATGGCGGCGAGAAACTCGACGCCGTCGCCGCTCATACCCTGCTTGGCGCGCAGGTACTGCGCCACCTCGTGGCGCGCCAACGGCGCGAAGGTAATCCGCAGACAGCGCGAGCGCACCGTCGGCAACAACCCGCCGGCGTTGGCGGCGATTAAGATAATTAAAGAATCCTGCGGCGGCTCTTCGAGAGTTTTTAGCAAGGCATTCTGCGACGCCAGATTCATCGACGCCGCCGGATCGACGATCATCACCTTGCGCTTGCCGCTGAACGATCGGTAGTTGAGCTCGCGCTCAAAGTCGCGCACCTGCTGGATCGAGATCTCTTTCTTGCCGGACAGCGGTTCAATGATCCGCACGTCGGGGTGATTGCCATCGGCGATGCGCGTACAATTGACGCAAGCACCGCAGAAATCCGCGGCGCTGTCATTACAATGCACAGCCTTGGCCAGCGCGATCGCCAGGGTCCGCTTGCCGACCCCTTCCGGGCCAACGAACAAGTAAGCGTGATGCAGCCGTCCGCTGGCCAAAGCCTGGCGCAGAATATCCAACGGCCGGCCATGGCCGATGATTTCGTCTAGCGCCATTAGCGCAGCGCCTCATCGATGACCTGGCGAATCGCCAACGAAACATCCGCCGCCGGCCGGGCCGCGTCGATGACCCGAAAGCGGCCGGGCTCCTGGCGCGCCAGATCGAGAAAGCCGACGCGCACTTTTTCGTGGAACGCCAGCTGCTCGCGCTCGAAACGATCTTCCTGCGGCGCGCCGCTCGGCGATTGCGCTTGCCGGCTGGCGGTGCGGCCTAGCCCAACCTCAATTGGGCAATCAAAAAGTAAAGTCAGATCGGGTCTGGTGCCGGCGTCGGCAACGCCATTGAACTGGCGCAGCAAGGCTAAATCCAAACCTCTTCCATAGCCCTGATAGGCCAGAGTCGAATCGGTGAAGCGGTCGCAGAGCACGATCTTGCCCGCCGCCAGCGCCGGGCGAATCACCTCGCTAACATGCTGGGCGCGGTCGGCCAGGTAAAGAAACAGCTCGCTCGACGGCGCGATGGGCGCGCCGCCGGCTTCCAAGAGCACCCGGCGCAGCATCGCGCCCAGTTCAGTGCCGCCGGGCTCGCGGGTGACCAAACAGGCTTTGCCGCGGGAAGTCAGATAGCTTTCCAGGGCTTTGATCTGGGTCGTTTTACCGGTGCCGTCGCCACCTTCGAAGGTAACAAAACCAACCATGGACTAGGAGAATGAAGAAAACCCAGACAAGATGCAACGCTCTGGTCTGGGTTGGGGAAACCGGGAGGTCGGGAGAATGGCGGATCAGCCGGTGGCCGCTTTGCCCTCGCCGAGCAGCAGATTGATACCATTGACCAGCTGGGTGCTGGTGAACGGCTTGGTGATGTAATAATCGGCGCCAAGCTTATAGCCGCCGAGCACATCTTCGTACTGCACCTTCGCGGTCAGGAGAATAACTGGAATGGTCGCGGTCTCGCTCTTGCCCTTGAGCCGGGTGAGGACTTCGAGACCATCCATCTCCGGCATCATGATATCGAGGATGATCAGATCGGCCTTTTGGTTGGGCAACAGATTGAGCAACTCGGGGCCGCTCGAAGCGCTAAAAACAGTAAAGCCCCTGCCCTCCAAGATGGTTTTGACGATGGTTATGATATCGGGGTTATCGTCAACCACCATGATGGTTTTCTTGGTATCCATGCGCTCTCCCTCTTACACCGCTGCCGTAGACTCGATTCGGTTATTTTACACGATTGGCGAAGGAATTGTCAGAAAAATTCTTCGAGCCCAGTCTGGGCTCCGTCCATTCGCCGCCCACTGCTGTCAAAGCCTTATAGAACGCTAATTTAGCACCACCGACCGGCAATGTAAATTAAACTGAAACAAACCTTCAGGGCGTCACCGAACGCCAGTAATCCTGCTTAATCGACACTGGCAGGCTGGCATACAACCCAGCCAATTGGCCGGTGGGAATCAAAGCCGCCGCTGGGTTCAAAGCCGTGCGGCTAAAAGACGCCCGGAAACTGCCGTTAACTTCCAGCGCGACGGCGCTTGGGCTGGGATTGCCGGTCTCACTGATCAAGATCGAGCCAAAAATATTGGTCGTGCTCCCAGCCAAGCTGCGCAGCGCGACCTCGCTGCCGGTAACGATTATCAAACCGTCCCAGCGCAACGTACCGCTTAAAATCAGATCGGCATTTCTGACCACAAGTATACCGGCGCCGCTAGAAATACCCGATAAAGCCACGCCGTCGCCGGCCCCCGCCGCCCCGTCGATGCAGCGAATTTGCGGCGCCGCCAGGGTTCCCCAGCTCTGATTAGCCAGTGCCAGTTGTCCAGAAACTGGGATCTGCAGCACTACCGCTCCGGGCGCGGCGCAAAGCTGGTCGGCGAGCTGACTCACTATCGTCGAGCCAAAGTAGCTGCTCGGCCCCACCGCCGCGGCGCTCGATCCGCCCTGCAAGCTGCCGGTTGGCAAAGCCGCGCTCTGGGCGCTGACCAAGTCGCTGAGCGATTGGCTATCGGTTGACAGCGCCAAACGCCCCTTCGAGCCGGCTACTGGCTGGCCAGTGGCTGAATTATAATCGACTCCTGAGATCGCGATGCCGGTACCGGAAAAGCTAACCGCGCCAATGTTGCCGCGCAGTCCGAGCGCGCTGTCGCCAAGATCGTAGTATTTGGTCAGGCGGGCTTGCAGCGAATGAGTATTGGCACCCAACAGGCCAACCGATTGAACCACCAACTGGGCCGACAGCGGCCCGGTAGTTAGCAGCGACGGGAACGAGACCGCAAAGCTTCCCGAGGTAAAATATATTGTCCCGCCCGCCGGCGCCGGCGTTAGACCGTTGGTCGCGAGAACTTGGTTCTTACTCCATTCAATGCCGGAAGCGGCGAGGTAGAATGCTTGGGACCCGGTGCGCAAATTGGCCACGCTGCGGTGGTCGTTGCGCAGCATCACCCGCGCCGCCACGCCGGCAACGGCCAAGGCCGAAAGTATCACCAGCGAGCCGGCGAGAACGATACCGTTTTGGTTGACAAGTAAGTGGCGCGCGCGTTTCATCGCTAGACCCTAATTAGTGCCTGACAGAAAACCCCGTTTTTTTAGAACCCGGCCTGCTAATTTTTGAGCGCAACACGCGGGTTTCGTGTTTTCATGTGCGAACGGCAAAGTTTTGGAGTTATTGCGAATCCCCACACGCGTTGCGTCAACTTCTGGA
>CAMDBU010000131.1 GCA_945889495.1 Syntrophobacter sp. SbD2
GGGATGATCGCGCACCGCCGCATCGATGCGCTTGAGAACCGCGTGCGGAAAAACACGACCGCACACCACCACGCTGTTGTCCATCGCCGTCCACTGTGCCACAAAATATTTTCAGTGTCCAGCGGGGGGACTTACGTCCGCGAATTAGAGTGTAACGAGGGATCTCGTCTCGTCGGCTACTTACGAAGACGCAATTGCGCGGCGCAGCCTCGCAATCGGCGGGCGTAAAATTTTACGCCCCCTACCTCGGTCTTGTTTCGTGCGGGGAAAATTGGCCAGTAAAGCATCAATAAGTAGCCGAGAATAATTCTATGCAAATTCTTCGCTGCGCCTTACTCATCGCCGCGCTGCTGTCGGCGTGGATTGCCGGCACTTCGCAAGCGGTTGCGCAGATTCATATACGCTATGGCCAGAACGCTACCTCCGCCGGTAGTTTGTCCTCGCTGCCGCTGACGGTGGCCGAGCGCAAAGGTTTCTTCGTGCGCGAAGGAATCAATCTGGAGGTCGTGCCGATCGCCGGCGGCACGGACCGGATCGTCGCGGCCCTCGACAAGGGCGAGATCGACGCCGGCAAGAACGCCACGCCGTATTTGATCCAAGCGGTGCTCAAAGGTTCCGACGCGGTGGCGATCATCGCCCAGACCACCAATCCGGTTTACAGCTTGATCGTCCGGCCCGAGATCAAAAGCTTCGCCGATCTCAGAGGGAAAACCGTCGGCCTGTCGACCGCCGGCGATACGATCACGCTATCGGCAGTTCGCTTGCTGGCGAGCAAGGGTCTTAAGCCCGCCGACTTCCGCGCCAAAGCGGTGGTCGGCACGCCGGCGCGGTTTGACTGCTTGAAGTCCGGCGAGTGCGCCGCGGTGCCGATGGGACAGCCGGAGGATTTGGACGCGATGCGCCAGGGCTATCCGCGTTTGGCTTTTACCTACGAAGCCGGCGCCGATCTGATCTTCAACGTCGACATGGTGCGGCGCAGTTGGGGCGACAAAAATAAAGATAGCTTGGTGCGTCTGGTGCGCGGCTTCGTCGCCGCTTATCGCTTCATCAATGACGCTAAGAATCACGATGAAGTGAGGACCATCGTCAAAGATTCGCTGAAGACTTCCGACGAGATCGCGCGGCAAATTTTTCGCCCCTACAGCGAGGCGGATAAAAATGTTCTGCCACGCCAAGGAGAACTGGATTTGGCGGCCTTCGATCGCGTTCTAACTTTGATGGCCGAAGCCGGCGTCATCCCGACGCCGGTGGCACCGGCGGGGCGGTTTGTCGATCTGCAATTTCTCAGGGCAGCGGGGCTGCAATAACTTCATCATCGCAATTTAGACTTCAGCTCCGAACGCAACCGCCAGTGGGCGGTGTCCTACGCCTGGAGCAATCCATACGCCGCCGTGTTCGACAAAATCTGCTAGGTCTGGACCGGCGGCATGACCAACGACCACGTCGCGAGGTTGAAGACCAAGTCTGACGAATTGGTCCAGTATCTCCTGCCGCGCACCACCAATATCCGTCGGGCGAATATCGACAACCGCACCAAACAGCCGACGCTTTGGATCGGCAACAATCTTGGCGCGGCGATCATCAAGATTGAGCCGTTGGAGTGAAGGGAGAGAGATTTAGAAATGCCGGTTCTGTGGTCAACTAAACTGATACGTCTAACGGTTCAATCCTCGGACTTGTTACGCCCACCACATTATCTTTTTGTTCCTCCTTCCACTAACTGAGAACGTATTCTCCGCCAACGTATCCGCATTGCGAGAGTTGTCACGAGTGCATCAGAAAAGGGCGACTATTGTGACTTATTCAAAGATTTTTTTTCTAGTTCAATTCTAAATGTGTTTAAAACCAATTGGTTACGAATGCGAAAGTAAGAACCCCATCCTGGCAGCAAGATTGCTTTCTCTCGGTCTTTAGGAATATGCGTCTCACGTTGTTTGAAACCCGTAAACCCGCCGAGCCTCAACAGTCGGACACTGACACGCCTCAGGGGGGAGAATGAAAAGAAGGGTTTCAAGCCAGCCGCTCTTGGCAAGTGTGGTCAAGGATATGTTGGCTCTTTTGTTTCACCAAGCAGATATTTTTGCGGAAGCCCATGGAGTGGACGCAAAGGAGGCGATGCCCTATGAGATGACAGCATACTCGCCAGCCCGTCGATAGAGCTCGGGCCGGGGGGAAGGGTGGTTTAATTTTCCCATACATATTTTGATTGTGCTGCGTCCGCCGCCCGGCGGATCGCTGACATCAAGGAGGGTTTATGTTCAACACGCAAGTTAGGCAGAAATTTACGGCCATGATCAAGCGCGGGCTGCTTGCCGGTGTTTTCGCTGTCAGCACAGCGACGATGGTTGCCGCGCCCGAGCCAGCGCTCGCGGCCAGCTTCCTCAGGCTCGGCAACATCAGGGGCGAGTCGACCGACTCCAGGCATAAGGACGAGATTGACATCCTCTCCTTCACGCAGTCGTTCATCAACAATTCCGTCGTGGCCTTGGGCGGTGGCGGTGGCTCAGCAGGAAAGGTGCAGTGCGGAGCGATTACGGTGATCAAGAATATTGATCGGGCCAGCCCGCTGCTGCTCAGAGCGGTGGCCACCGGTGAGCACATTAGAGACGGCCGGCTCACGTTTCGGAACGAGGACTCTGAGAACCTCGCGGATTACTACACGATCGACTTGCGGGACGTGCTCGTCAGCGAACTCACCCAGACCGACAACCCGGACCCGAATCGCATCGTCGAAAAGCTGGTATTGAACGCAAGCGTATATATCTTCAGCTATAAGCCGCAGAACAAGGACGGCTCGCTTGGCGCAGAGGTGCGATTCGGCTTTGACTGTCTTAGAAACCGGATTCTTTGACGAACGTCATTCTGCATGCAGCGCCGCGCCGGGAGACCGGCGCGGCGTTTTTTTAAGACCGGAAAAGTTGTCCTTCACCCTTAATCCCTTATATTCTCGCGAAGAGCCAACGCAGGTAGCAGCGCCGGTCGCGCGCATCGCTGAAACAATTGGCTGCACGGTTACTTCGCTTTAACTCCCAACGCGCGCTGCACGTCCCTGAGAATCGATAGATCCGCGACTTCGCCGAGGGCGACTTCGCGTTCCACCTTAGTGGCTGGTTTCGCTTGGTCGATGATCAAGCGTAGACCAGTCTCCGAAAAGACGCCGTCTCCGGGAAATATTTCAATTGCGCTGTTGACCTTGGGCTTGTCCGTGCGCGATTGTTCGCCATCCGTCGACTTAGTGCTTACTTCAATCTAATATTCTCCGCTGCTTGCGGCGGGCACAACTAAATGGGGTTTCCAAAGGGGGCGAGCATCCCCTTTGGTCGCGAGCGGGGTTCATACCCCGATCGCGAAATGCCAGGTTGATTGACGATGAGAATCGTAACCTCGGGTGTCGTAACCTCGGGTTGACACCGCCTTGAACCATTGGTTACTCTCCGGTTACTCAGAATCTCTGAGGCGATTTTTCAAGAGGAGAGATTTATGCGGAAACGACTATCGCTGTGGTTGGGAATCGCGGTTGTTGGGCTTGCTGTTTGGCTGGTGTGGGGGCCGATCGAACTCAATAGCCAGCAGAGCGTCACGGTGCAGATCGACAACGACGACATCGGCGGCGTGGTGACCAGTTCTAAAGGTCCGGAGGCCGGGGTCTGGGTGATTGCCGAGACTACCGAACTGCCGACGCGTTTCGCGCGCATGGTGGTCACCGACGAGGGCGGGCGCTACCTGTTGCCGGATTTGCCCAAGGCCAATTATTCGATCTGGGTGCGCGGCTATGGGCTCGTCGATTCGGCGAAAGTGAAAAGCGCGTCGGGGAAGATTCTCAACTTGAAAGCGGTGATCGCGCCCAACGACGCGGCAGCGGCGCACTATTATCCGGCGATTCATTGGTACTCGATGATGAAGATTCCGGCGAAGAGCGAGTTTGGCGGCGAGGGAACCTCCACCGCGAAGTTGACCCAAGACGGCTACTTGAATCAGATGAAGTCGAACGGTTGCGCCAACTGCCATTCGATCGGCACCCGGGCTACGCGCACCTTTCCGCAGAATGTGCCGTTTCCCATGGGCAAGTTCGCCAACTCCGAGGAGGCCTGGTTTCGCCGCATTCAGTCCGGCCAGGGCGGCGTGCCGATGTTCGCGCGCATGACCAATGAGCTGGGCGCGATCCCGATCAAATATTTAGCCGACTGGACCGACCGCATCGCCAAGGGCGAGTTGCCTCACACCAAGCCGATCCGGCCGCAAGGGGCCGAGCGCAACATCGTCGTGACGACTTGGGACTGGCTCGATGACAAGCACTATCTCCATGACCTGATCGCCTCGGATCGGCGCTTCCCGACGGTGAACGCTTATGGGCCGCTGTACGGCTCCACCGAATTGAGCGTCGATGTCATTCCGATCCTCGATCCGAAAACCCACACGGCGTCGAATTTTCCAGCGCCGGTGCGCGACGCCGATACGCCAGGCGTCAGCGAGAAGCCGATGCAGCCTTCGCCGTACTGGGGCAACGAAGTTGTCTGGAAGAGCAAAGCGAGCAATCATAACGGCATGTTCGACCGCCATGGCCGCGTCTGGTTCGCGGCGCGGCTGCGCGGGCCGGACAATCCGGCATTCTGCAAAAAAGGCTCGGACCATCCGTCGGCCAAAGCCTTTTCCACCGAGCGCAACAACCGCCAGCTGACGCTGCTCGATCCGAAAACCATGAAGTACACCTTCGTCGACACCTGCTTCGGCACGCATCATTTGCAGTTCGACGCCGAGGATCGCTTGTGGACCAGCGGCGGCGGCTCGGTGGTGGGCTGGCTCGACATGAAAATCTTCGATGCCACCGGCGATGCGGCGAAGGCGCAGGGCTGGACGCCGATGATTCTCGACGCCAATGGCAGCGGTAAGCGCGACGATTACGTCGAGCCCAACCAGCCGGTCGATCCGACCAAGGACAAGCGCATCGTCGCCGGCTTCTACGCGGTGATGCCCAGTCCGGCGGACGGTTCGGTCTGGGGTTCGGTGAACACGTTTCCCGGAGCTGTGGTTCGAGTCATGCCGGGAGCCAATCCCTCGGAGACCGCGCTGACGGAGATCTACAACATCCCGCTCCCCGGCTTTGGCATTCGCGGCGCCGACATCGACAAGCAGGGAGTCGTCTGGGCGTCGCTGTCGAGCGGCCATCTGGGAAGCTTCGACCGGCGCAAATGCAAGGGGCCTCTCAATGGGCCGAAAGCGACCGGCGATCACTGTCCCGAAGGCTGGGCGTTTTTTCAATATCCCGGACCCGGCTTTCAGGGCATCGGCGAAAACAGCGCGGAGTCGAGTTATTACTCCTGGGTCGACCAGCACAACACCTTCGGTTTGGGCGAGGATGTGCCGATGTCCACGGCCAACTTGCACAATGGCTTGGTCGCCATGAAGGACGGCAAGATGATTTTATTGCGCGTGCCCTATCCGATCGGCTTCTACGCCAAAGGTTTCGATGGCCGCATTGACGATCCCAAAGCCGGTTGGAAAGGCCGCGGTTTGTGGAGTTCGAGCGGCGACCGCGCGCCGTGGCTGATGGAGAACGGCAAAGGCTCCAAGCCGCTGGTGGTGCATTTCCAGCTGCGGCCCGATCCGTTGGCGAAGTAGCCGCCAGTTAAATCGGTGAATTAAAATGGCGGGCGTCGCGTCGAGCGAGCCCGCCATTTTTTTGTCATCGAGAATCGGGAACGGAAGGATTTAACCACGAAAAACACGAAAGGCACGAAAATAATTCTCGGAAAATTTCTCTGTGGTCTCTGTGTGCTCTGTGGTGAAAAATCTTCAGCGTTCGAAGATGTGATCCCTCACGTTCGTTCGGGATGACAGTTGCTTCACAATCTCGTCAACCAATCTACTGTGGGCGAGCGGCGCTCGCCCGTCCGATGGACTCTGGCTACAAACTAAACAGCCGCTTGGCGTTCTTATACAAAATCTTTTCCTTCACCGCTTCGGACAGCGACGTGTCGTTGCGGGTATGTTTCAGGTTGCCGGGGAACTCACTGTCCCAGTGGGGGATGTCGGAGGCCCAGACGAAGTGGTCGGCACCGACGTAGTCGATGGTGGCGGGCAGCTGCGACTCGCCGGGCTCGATGCTGAAGTAGACTTCCGACTTGCGCACCAGCTCGCTGGGCTTTTCCTTGAGTAGCGGCATCTCCACTTCGGCGCGCTTTTCCCAATGCTCGTCGAGGCGATCGAGATAATAGGGCAGCCAGGTAGCGCCGATTTCCAGGAAGGCGAAGCGCAGCTTGGGAAAGCGCACCGGAATGCCCTGGCAAATCATGCTGGTGAATTGCAGCAAGATGCCGGCGGTGAACGCGTAGGCATGGACCTCGGCGAAGGTGTTCAACCCTTCGGCGCCGAGCTCGCGCGACCAGCTGCGCGTGCCGTGGATGCCGAGCACCGCGCCGCAGCGCTCCGCCGCGGCGTAGACCGGATCGTAAAACGAATCGCCCAGCGCCAGCGGCAGGCCCACCGGCAATATTTCAAAGGTGGTGATGCCTAGTTCTTTCACGGCCCGTTCCAATTCTTCCGCTGCCGCTTGCGGCGAGCGCAGCGGCAACACGCCGACGCATTTGATGCGCTTGGAATGGGCGTTGTAGTCGGCGGCGAAGTGGTCGTTGCAGGCGCGCGCCACGGCGATTTGAAATTGCAGCTCTTGCAGCCGCACCACGCTGCCCGAGCCGGTGGGAAAGCAGATCGCGGTCTCGATCTGGTGCTCGTCCATGATCTCGTGCCATTTATTCACCTGCTCGCGCGCCGATAGCTTGCTCCAGGTCATCTCGGTGACGAAGCGGCCGAACATATAATTGTCCCAGGGCTGGTCGCCTGGGCGGAGCGCGGTGGTGCGCTGGTTCCAGGGCGCCTTCAAGTGTTTGCGAATCTCGCTTTCCCTCTCGATGACATGGCCGTCGGCATCGATGGCGGTAATGTTGCTCATGGTTTCACTCCTTTTCGGATTAGGATTTTATCTCGCAAAGGCGCAAAGGCGCAAAGGCGCTAAGTTCGGATGGGAACAAATTATCGTTCTCCGAACTTTGCGAGCTTTGCGCCTTTGCGAGAGATATTCCGAGATTCATTTGCTCGCGTCCAATTGCTTGACTAAACGGTCGTCGAAGAATTGTGACGGTTTGGCTTTTTTCGCTTCGGGGATGGTGTCGGACAGGAAGTCGAGCATGCCTTGCATGCCGGGCTCCGAGATTAACAGCTCGCGGCGGAAGCCGGCGCGGCGGTAGAATTCATAGGAGCGGTCGAGCGCATCGGGGTCGGTTTCTCGGTTGTATTTGGCGATGACTTTGAGAGAGAGGGCTTTGTCGCCGTTGTAGCGGTCGATGCCGCTGCGCAGCGTTCGCAATAGCGGCAGCAGCCGGCCTCTCAGCTCGTCGAAGCGGCTGCGCCGGATGACGATGCCGACGTTTTGATAGGGAACGTCGAGCAAGCTCGTCAGTTGATGGAAGCCGGCTTTTTCCAACTGGAAGCTCGCCGGCGGGCTAGCGATGCCGGCCATTACCTGGCCGGCGTTGAGCGCGGCGATGACGAAGGCGCTGCCGCCGACCGGAAATAGCTGGACATCCCTCGGACCGAGGCCAATTTTTTTTAGCGATACCTGGGTGGCGTAGGCGCCGGGGGTGCCGGGGCGGTCGGTGCCGACGATTTTGCCGCGCAGCGCTTCGGCGCTGGCGATACCGGGCCGGCCGTAAAAATTCCAAATCATCGTGTTCAGCAAACCGCAGACGAAAACCAGATCATGGCCGCGCAGCGCCGCGTTGAGTACCGGCGCGGCGGACATCTGGATGGCGTCGAGTTCGCCGGCGATGAGCGCCGGCACGGCCACGCTGGCGGTCATTGACAGAATCTCGACATCGAGCCCTTCCTTGGCGATGGCGCCGGTTTCTTTCGCCATCCACAGCGGTGCCATGGTGACCGAATTACTCAGATAAGTGACGCGCATGGGACGCGGCGTGGCGGCGTGGGCGAGCGGCGGAAAATGACCGGCAACGATCGCCGCCCACAGGACGAGAGCTCGTGCTTTGCTTGGCACAACGGCGATGAGAACACTCCGCATGGCCGTAGCTCTACTACAGCTGGTTTATCTCGCGCAATCTGAAAGTTAGTTGCTGAGACGGCTTCGGAATCGGATTGTTCACCGCAGAGGCGCGGAGTTCGCTGAGTTCGGAAGGGGACTTGTGGAAAAATTCTTTACTCTGTGTCTCCGCGGTGAGTCATCCGAAAACGAATTATTTCACGCCGGCGGCTTGGAGGTATTTGAGCTCGACGAAGCGCTCGGCGGTGGGCACAGGTTGCTTTAACAATCCGGCTTCGGCCATGAAGGCGATCACTTGGTTGAGGCCGTTCGTGTTGATCTCGCCTTGCAGCGGCAGGACGCGGCGCTCGGGTTCGAAAAATAGCGCTAGGGTTTGCTGGGCGATGTCGGCGGGGGTGTCGGTGGTCTCGACGATGGTTTTGATTACGGATTTGCGATTGGCCGGATCGCGGATGAATTTCAATGCGGCGCCGAGGCCGCGCAGGTAACGGACGACCGCTTGGCGATTTTTTTCCGCCCAGGATTTTCGCACCGCGGTGACGGTATAAAGAAAATCCGGTACGGCGTCGTTGGTGATGCCGAGGATGCGGTAGCCTTCTTTCTGCGCGATCAGATCTTGCGGTTGGCCGAGCGGCACGGCGTCGCATTCGCCGCGCTTCAGACAGTTCCAGCGGGTCGGCGTGCCTTCGATGATTTTCACCCGGAAGTCGCCGTCGTTGACGCCGTTCTTGACCAGCAAGCGGCGCGTCGAAATCGAGATCGTGCCGGCCTCGTCGGCGAGACCGATCAATTTACCCTTGAGATCGGCGAAGCTTTGGATCTCCGGTTTGACCACCAGGCTGTAGATCGGGTTGGTGAATTCCGCGGCGACGGCGACCGCGTCCGAGCCGTTGAGAGCGGCGCGGATTAAGAATGGCACGGCGACATGGCTGATATCGACGGTGTCGTCGTGCAGCGCGTCGATCATCTTGTCCGAACCGCCGGGGATCGGGATGATGATCTTGAAATTCAAACCCTCGCGGCGGAAGAAACCTTCGCGCTCGCCGACGAAGATCGGTAGGCCGAAGATGCTTTTCGCCGCCGAGATCGCCTGGCCGTAACGGAGCGGGATGGATTGGGCGGTGGTATCGGAGTGAAGGCTCGATATCAATAACGCGAGTGTGAGGATAGTCGCGGACCTGCGGAAATCACGAACCTGGATTCCCGCCTGCGCGGGAATGACGGATGGGGGTGGCGGCATGATGAAAACTAACGCCGGTTGTTCGAGCTCGAACTATTTCGTTTTCGCCCCGACCTGCTGCATGGTGCATTCGATCTCGATGGCGGTGGGCGGGGTTTTGCTTGGGCGGGTCTTGAGCAGGGTTTTGGTCTGCTTGTAGCCGTCTTTGACGCAGGAGATGGTGACGTTGGTGGGCGAGATGTCCTTGCCGAAGCCGGGGATGCGGTAGGCGCCGGCGGCGTTGGTGCGGGCGACGATCGACGGCCGGCCCTTGATGTCAGCCGTGACCTTGGCGTCGCGAATGGTCTTGCCGGCGGTGTCCTTGACGAAGCCGAAGTAGTTGGGCCCATCGTCGTGGACGTGATCGTCCGGGCCGCCTTCGCCGCCGGCCCAGGCGGCGGTGATCGATAGCAACAGATAAGCGAATAAACTTACCGTGACCTGAACGGCGCGTGATTTCATAAACCTTCTCATTTCCGATCGGCGATCCCGGGCATTTTCAGTGCAGAAAGAATTTCCTCAGCAAGTAGGCGAAATTTACCATGACCAGACATGGGATCAACCACGACCAGAGCGGGCCGATGCGCTCGGTGATCGCGTTCGGCAGCCAGGAGATCAGCGCGGCGATGACGGTGGCGCCGATGGCGGCGCTGGCGAGCCAACCGTACCAATACATGGCTGGGCCGTCTTTGGTTTTCTCCACCAGCCAGCCAAACTCTTCGAGGGCCGGGTGATAGGTGAAGAGCGCCCAGTTGTATTCCACCGCGAGCAGATAAAGCACGGCGAAGGCGACGCTGAAGGCGATGGCGAAGGCGGGTGGCGCTTTGACTGCGCTCATACTTCGAAGCCTCGGATGTTGTTCAAGATATGGCCGACCAGAAATCCCCACCAAACGATGAACGCCAATATCGTCGTGACGATCTTGCGGCTGGCGGTTAGCTGCTCGGCCAGCGGTTGGCGCCAGAGATGCCAATAGACCGGCAGCATGCCCATGCCGACGGCGACCAGATGCTCTTTCAGTTCGAAGGAGCCGTTGGCTTTATGCAGTTCCATTTGTTCGAGCACGATGCGCACGTTCAACCGATAGGACGGATAAATAATCCCGCCGAGAAGCGCCGTGGCGACAAACAGCACGATCACTGCCGTGACATAGGATGGCGTCGACACCGAGCGTAGGCGCGCGATGAAGGATTGCGCCCCCGGCCGCGCCGGCAGCCAGACGCCGATGGCCTGGTGGGTGATGGCGCCGAGTAGGGCGACGGCGAGCAGGCCGTGGATTATCAGCAGTGCGATGATCATGGCAGCGGCTGTTTCGCCGTTGATTTACTCTAGGTGCGGCTGGTTGTCCAGGGTCTTGCGACGGAATCTTGGTTAGCTTTGTTGTTGCCTTGGCGGAAGTTTGAAATTCGTGCTTCTTCGCCGACGTGCAAAGAACGGCGAACAAGGTTTCGTCATGCCGGCCTTCGACTGGGCTCGGGATAAAGTCAGGCCGGCATGACGGAATCCGGGGCGCTAAGCGACGATCGGTTGTTTGATCGGCGTGTGGCTGGGGATCTTGGGCACCCGGGTGCGCGGCTTGCCGTCGACATGGCTGTTGCCGGCACCCAAGAGAATCATCCGGCCGGTGCCGGTATTGCACAGTTGGTAGGACTCACCGGATTGTAGCAATACGGTGTCGAACTGCTTCAAGACAAACGCCTTGTGCGGTGTGCGCACGGTGCACTCGCCTTCGACGCACATAAAAATATGATCGTCGTTGTCGTGGTAGTGCATGTCGTCTTGCAGGCCGGCCTCGCAATTGATCACCCAATAATAGGCCAGGTCGGTGCGCCATAGACTCAAATGGCCGACGTCGGGGTTGGCGTCGGCTTCTTTCACTAAATTTTTCATTTCGACCATAGATAACCTCCTCGGTTTTGTTCCAATCGTTCCAAAGGTTTCAGTCGTTCCAAGCTACCATCAGTCATGGGCGCGCGCTGGGCGCTCCTTGGGTTTGACCAACCGGCCATGGGTGCCGTCGCAGTAGGGATGGTCTTTCGAGCGCCAGCAGCGGCAGATGGCGATGGTCTCGGGGCTGGCGAGCTCGATGATCGTCGGCTCGATGTTGCTGCCTTCATGGGAACCGTCGCAGAAGGGCAAGTTCTTGCTCTTGGTGCAGCGGCAGTAGGCGACGCTTTTCGATACTTGTTTGACGATCGTCGGTTCGACCAGATCGTCGTAGGATAGTCCGGCCATGGTTTCTCCTTGTGATTGAATTATTTTAATTAATTGATCGCCACGGCATCGATGCTGTCGAGGCGAATGATGATCCGGCCATAGGTCTGGTTGCGCACTTCCACGGCGTCGGCACCGACTTTCACCACCACACCGGGAATAGTCTGGCCCTTGACGTAAAACATCAGTCCTTTGCGTTCCTTTTCGCTGCGGTCGAGCAACTCGCGGATGCTTTGGGAGAAAAGCGATTCGGCAGCGTGTAGCGGCACGCTAGCGACGGTGAGCAGCGCGGCGATCAGAACTCCGGCGATGCGGGGAGAGTATCTTGTGAAGTTTGTCATGAGGTTTCCCCGATGGGTTGCAGCTTTCCTTAACCCGGAAGCCCACAAACGTCAATCGAACGGCTACCCGGCGCGGCCGAGCAAACGCAGCGCATTGCCGCTGAAGATCAACTCGCGCTCGGCTTCGCTGATCGGCAGCTCTTCGATAATCTGTTTGGCGCGCGGCAGGAGCGGCAGGAGCGGCGGCGCGTCGCTGCCGAACAGCAGCTGCTTGGCGCCGACGGTCTGGTAGGCGCACATCACCGCCGGCGGATGATAGGCGACGGTGTCCATGTGGATGGTTTTCAAATATTCGCTGGGCTTCTTGGTGATCAACATCGGTTCGTAGCTGCCCAGGCCCGACGCTTGATCGCCCAATTCGTAGGCATAATCCATGCGGCCGATGACGTCGCAGATGCCGCCGCCCAGATGGCAGCCGACGAATTTCAAATTGGCGTGGCGTTCGAAGACGCCGCGCACGATCATGCGGGCGATGCTCAAGCATTCGTCGAAGGGACGGCCGACGCTGGAGGCCAGCCGGTAATCGCGCATGCGTTCCTCGCCGTAGCCCACCGACGGCGCGTGCATCATCATCGGTATGCCGAGGCTAGAGACCAATTCGAAAAATGGCTTGGCTTCGTCGTCGTCGGGATAGGCGTGTTGGTGGCTCGAATTGATCAGCACGCCGTTGAGTTTGTATTCGGTGATGGCGCGTTCGAGTTCTTTATTGAACGGCGCGCCGCCGCAGGGCAGCGTGCTGGTGAAAACGATGACGCGGTCTTTGTACTTCTGCTGGATCTCGGCGCCGTACTCGTTCCAGCGGCGCAGGAAGGCGAGCGACTCGTCGGCCGTCTTGTCCTTCAAATAATGGATTGTGTTGCTGACCACGCAGCGCTCGATGCCGGCCTTTTCATGGGCTTCGAGCAGGTTTTCAATCGTCAGCGGCGACGCGCCGCCCCAACGGCGCTCCTTGGCCAATTCCGGCGGATAGACATGGGCATGCCAGTCGATGATCATATTGGTTTCTCCTTCACTACCGCGCTTTGATCCCCAGCTCTGCTTGCGCTTCGCGCAAAAAGGTTAAATCGGCAACTTCGTTAGGCGCTATTTCGCGGGTCACTTTGGCGTTGCGCCGGGATTGGTCGATGACTAGCTTCAAGCCGTCTTCGGGCACAGCGCCGTCGCTGTTGAATAAATTTCTCAAGGCGTCGTAGGACGCGTAGGCGGATTCGCGCTCGACCTTGCCCCAGGCGATCAGCGTGCGCGCCGATTCGTCGCGGTTGTCGCGGATGAAGCGGTTGGCGCGGATACTCGCCTTGACGACCCGGCGCACTTCGTTGGGCTTGTCCTTGATCTTGCGCAGGTTCGCGCCCAAGCCCAGATATGGCAAGTTGAGCAATTCATAGGCGCGGGCGAGAATCCGATAGCCTTGCTTTTCCATCTGGGCATCGGCCGGCGGCGACATCACGACCACGTCGACGATCCGTTGTTTGAGCGCGGTGACGCGGGCGGCGTCGGAGCCCAGCGCGAGAATCTTGATGTCTTTGTCCGGGTCGAGGCCGGCGCGCTGGACCATCAGGCGCGCCAACAAATCGGGAGTCGCGCCGTAGGCGCTGACGCCGATGGTTTTGCCCTTGAGTTCGCGCAAGGATTTGACCTCGGCCTGGGAGATCAGGGTGAGCGGCCAGTTGTCGAGGAAGCCGGCGACGATGCGGATTGGCAGGCCGGCGATGGCGCCGCCGACCACCGCGCCGAACAGCTGGCAATAATCGATATCGCCGGTGGCCAGCGCGGTGATCGCGATGTTGGGATTCATGCGGATAATCTCGGCGTCGAGATTTTCGTCGCGAAACAAACCGCGCGATTGCGCCAACTGCACGGTCAAGTTGGGCATGTTGGGGTTGGACACCGCGATGCGGATTTTATCCGCTGCTAATCCGTTAGTCGCGTTTAGCAGAATTGCCAGCAGCGCAGGAATTGTGAAGGATGTCGTTCTCATCGGTCCGGTGCGGTCGTCAGCTTTCGTTAATCGCGCGACTGCACGACATTGAATCCGCTATAGCCGCGAATCTTGTCGATAAGCACGAGCACGCCGTAGCCCTTGCGCTCGGGATCTTTGTCGAGTTCGGCTTTGCAGGTGCGGGCCATGATTTGCTCGCGCAGCGCGCCGGTCTTGTGGACAGTTGCCGTGCCTTAGAAGCGCCAACCCAGGCGGTTTTCCTTGTCGTAGAAAAGCATCGAGACATGGGGATTCTTTTCCAAGTTCGTTGTGCTCGTGCCCAGGGAGCGGTCCCAGAAGGCGATATGTTCGTCGTCGAAGCAGAACGTGCTGCCGCGAAAACTCATGTCCGGGAAACCGTCGTCCGATGTCGTCGCCCAGACGCAGTACTTTTTTTCTTCGTAAGCTTGGTCGACCCGTTGTTTCATCTCGTCGGTCATCTTGATCACTATTGGTTTCTCCTCCTGTCCTGAATGAACAATCCGCGTATAAGCTGCATAGCCTCTCCGTCATTCCCGCGCAGGCGGGAATCCAGGTTTACCTGCTCACGGCGAGCAAAGCTGGATGCCGGCCTGCGCCGGTATGACGAACTTTCGAGCGCTTCCCTTTGCAAAGATGGATTTGACTAGAAACCATACAGGGCGGCGGGATTGTCGACAAGTATGCGCCGGCGAATCGTCTCGTCCGGCGCGAAGGCGGCGAGCAGGTCGACCAAATCGCCGTCGTTGGGCGTGTGGCCGGGGGCGAAGTTGTTGGAATGCGGCCAGTCAGTGCCCCAGATGACCCGGTCGGGCGCCGCGGCGATGACCGCTTGGGCGTAGGGGATCACTTCGACGAAGGGCAGCCCGTGGTAGGAATTCACGTTGGTCTCGCAAATCTTGTCGGCGCCGCTGACCTTGGTCCAGACATGCTTTAACTTCATTAGATCGAGCAACAGTTGGAAGCCCAGCTGCTGCAAGCCTTCAGCCGGCTTGACCCTGGCGATATGATCGATGATCACCGGCACCGGGCAGGCGCGAATGCGCTGTTCCTGGGCCAAGAGATTTTTCATGTCGATGTGCAGGTCGAGGGACCAGCCGAGCGGGGCGATGTTTTCAATACAGCGGTCAAGCACGTCGAGCGCGATGTTGCCGCGCGGCCGGTCGAGCAGGTTGAAGCGCACGCCGCGGATACCGCCATTGTGCAAGCGCTGCAACTCGTTCTTTGGCGTTTTGTCGTCGATGCGGCCGACGCCGCGGAATTTGCCCTGGGAATTTTCGATCGCGTCCAAGGTCGCCGAGTTGTCGAGCCCATGAACGCTCGGCTGCACCACCACGGCGCGCTCGACACCGATCACCGCGAGCATTTTCCGATAATGCTCCAGCGGCGCCGCCGGTGGCGTGTACTCGTGAGTCGACAAGAACGGAAAAACTTCCGGCGGGCCGAAGACGTGAAAGTGGGTATCGCAAGCTTTCGGCGGTGGCGTGAACTTGGGCCGGCGCGTGTTGGGATCGGGCGGGTAACAGTAGGGCATGGGAATCTCCTCGCGGTTCTTTGTAGCGCAATCGGCGCTTCGAGGACAGGGGAAGGAGCCAGAAGCCAGGAGTTCGGAATCCGGAACTCCTGACTACTTACTCCTCACTCCTTACATCCTTATGCCGTAGAACCCAGTCGAGAATGATTGCGTTGGTTTCCTCCGGCACTTGCCAGAAGAAGCCGTGGGATTGGCCGTTGAGGATTTTCAGTTCGGCGCCCGGAATGCGATTTTTCAATGCTTCGGCTTGCAGCAGGTGATTGCTGCGCGCTTGGTCACCCGTGCCGATGAGCACGAGCGTCGGGACCCCGACATCGCCAAGGCGGTGGGTCGCTTCCCAGTTGTGGCGGGCGATGCTCAGGTGGATGTACTCGGACAGATTGGCGTGGCTGGCGCGGGCCAGTTGAAAAAACTCTTCGATGCGCTCGGGGTGGGCGTCGCGAAACTCTTTGGTGAAAAACACTTCCGACTCGCAATATTCGTCGCGGAGAAATTTTTCAAAACCTTTTTCGACCAAGCCGAGCACCAGCCAATGGGGCAGGCCGGGGACGCAGTCGGGCCCTGGGCGAGTGACCAGGCCTGAACCGCTGGCGGCCATGATCAAGCTTTTCACTCGGCCGGGAAAATTGAGCGCCATGGTCAGCGCGACGCGACCGCCCATGGAATGGCCGAGCAGGTGGGCTTGGGCAATGTTCAAATAATCGAGCAGAGCGACCGCGTCGTTGGCCATTTGCTGGATGGTGTAGACTTGTTGATTTACTTTGGTGCGCGGACAGCCGCGCGGATCGTGCAGGATCAGCTGCATGGCTGGCGCCAACGCCGGCACTTGATAGGGCTTCCAGACTTCGCCGGAAAACGCCGTCGATGGAAACAGCAGCAGCGCTTCACCGGCGCCATGGGTCTCGTAATAAAGCTCGGTGCCGGTGGGCAGGCTGGCGATGGGCATGGATTTCTTCCCGCTCAAATAGCAACGCGGAAGACCGTTGCCGATCTTCCGCGTTGGTTGCAAACGTTGGGCGCTAGATTATTGCCGGATCGCCGCGGCGCGCCGCTGCAAGTAGGCGCTGCGCACGGCGCCGTAGAGATCGACGGTGGTTTCGGCGACCCGCTCGAAGCGGTCGAGATTGAGCGAGCGCTCGTTGACCGTCTCGGTAAAAGTGCCGGCGAGGCTGCCCCACCAGGGGATGAAGTAAGAGGGTGGGAACATCGCCGAGTCGAAGGCGTAGCCGATGCCGTCGCGCACATTCATCGGCGGCAGGAACGGCAGCACCAGGTAGGGACCGGGTCCCATGCCCCAGGTGCCGAAGGTCTGGCCGGTGTCCTCGTCGCGCTGATCGATACCGAAGGCGTCTTTGGCGATGTCGAAAAAGCCGGCCAAGCCGATGGTGCTATTGATGGTAAAGCGGGCGAGCTCGGTGCCGGCGCCGAGGAATTTCGCTTGCAAGCTATTGTTGACCACCCGGCGGACCACGTCGAGGTTGTCGAACATGTTACGGAAGCCGCGTTGCACGAGGTCCGGTAGCAAGAAGTCCCAGCCAGTGGCGATGGGCTTCAAGAAAAACCGGTCGAGCACCTCGCGGTTAAAGTCGAACATCTTCTCGTTGAAGCCTTCCCAGGGGTCCTGATCGAAGTCATCTCCAGGGGCGGATGCGGTCATGGCCGGCTGAATCGCCAGCTCCACGCCACTGGCAGTGACTTCCGCGCCGACCGCGGCGACGATTTCAGAGGCCACGGTGGACTCCACCGCGGCGACGATTTCTTCTGCTCGCACCGACGAGCTGGTCATGGGCATCATGCCGACCATGCCGGCCAGGGCTCCCAGACTCCAAAGCTTTGCTGACCATTGAGCAAACGTTGTGTTCATCCTCTTCTCCTTCACCATGTTGGAATTGACTTACATGAACCGCGGTAAGCGGTCAAGCTGGAACCTACGCTATCCAGTGAGACCTTGTTGTCCCGCGGCGATTCAGATAGCGATGGTAAAAGCCAAAATCATGCCACGGCACGCCATTCTCGCTCCAACGCCACCATTAGCAAAACTAGTGTAGTGTCTCAAGCTGTTTGGAGTTTATTAAGGACCGCCTTGGCACGACGATATTTGGCAATAATGTCTTCAGCTTTGGCGGTCCAGACAAAGGGGTTGGGATGATCGTTGTGATAGTCGACATAGGCTTGAATCGCGGCG
>CAMDBU010000132.1 GCA_945889495.1 Syntrophobacter sp. SbD2
TTTGCTCTGTGGGTGCGACTACGTGACCAAGTCGCTGCTCATCGGCGCCGAGGACTCGATCGGAGAATATTTATGATCTCTCGTCACCGCCTCGCACTGATGCCTAGCGTTTTGTGAAAATCGGACTTCTACCACGGGCTGCTAGCGCCGCCACGCCGACAAACGAGGTGGCGAAGTAAAACGCCAGCGCCCACCAAAGAGTATCCTTGGCGTTATAGTCGCAGCGCGCTGCCAGTCGTGCGCAGAGAAAAAAGACCGCCAGGGTTCCCAGGAACGCGAACACGCCTTGGTGATAAAATCCGCCGGCGACCGCAGGCAGGGCCACGATCGTGGGAAACGGTCCCAAGGCCGAGTAGTATTTGCCGTTGAATGGCGCGGTATCGTTCCAAGTGTTGGTGGCATTGGGCAGCAGATTAAGCTGCCCGGAGAGAAAAGCCTCGGCTAGACGGCTAATTTGGTGATCGTCAGCGGTGATCGAATTTAACCAACCGACAATAGCCAACAAAATCGCGCAATAAATAAATAACCACGGGCGCTGCAATGTTTAACCTTTACTTGGCGAATCAGGTGGCGCCATCCAGTTAACCCTCCTCATCGAAGGCTAGCCGCTTCCGGTATCGTCTCGAATCGCTCTGGGTTTACTGCGAGTTCCGCGCCAGCGTCGCCTGCTTTGACTCGTTGGGTGCTATCCATTACATTGTCGGGACTAACCTATATTTAGGAACTCTTCAATGATCGAAATGGACAAGATTGTATCGCTGTGCAAGCGGCGCGGGTTTATTTTTCAGTCGAGCGAGATTTATGGCGGCACCGGGTCCTGTTGGGACTATGGGCCGCTGGGGGTCGAGCTCAAGAACAACGTCAAGCGCGCTTGGTGGCGCGATTGCGTGCAGAGCCGCGGCGATATGGTCGGGCTCGATGCGTCGATCTTGATGCATCCGCGGGTCTGGAAGGCGAGCGGCCACCTGGACCACTTCACCGATCCGATGGTCGACTGCAAGGTCTGCAAGGGACGCTTTCGCGCCGACAAGCTCGAAGACGCGCGCTGTCCGCAAAAGCCATCGAAACAGCCCGGCCAGCATGACGCGTGCGAGCTCACCGAACCGCGCATGTTCAACCTGATGTTCAAGACCTTCATAGGGCCGGTGGAGGACGATGCCGCGGTGGCTTATCTGCGGCCGGAGACCGCCCAGGGAATTTTCGTCAATTTTGAAAATGTCCAACAGTCCATGCGTTTGAAGCTGCCCTTTGGCATCGCCCAGATCGGCAAGTCATTCCGCAACGAGATCACGCCGGGTAACTTCACGTTCCGCACACGCGAATTCGAGCAGATGGAGATTGAATTCTTCGTCATGCCGGGCACCGATGAAGAGTGGCACCAGCGCTGGTTGGACGAGCGCTTCGCCTGGTATCCGAAGTACGGCATCCGCAAGGAGAACCTGCGGCTGCGCGAGCATGAAAAAGACGAGCTGGCGCACTACGCCAAGCGCACCGCCGATATCGAATATTTATTCCCGATGGGCTGGAGCGAGCTCGAAGGGGTGGCCAACCGCACCGATTACGACTTGAAACAGCATGCCCAGTTCAGCGGCAAGTCGCTGGAGTACTTCGACGAGGAGAGTAAGCAAAAGATCGTACCCTACGTCATCGAGCCGTCGGCGGGCGCCGACCGTGGCACCTTGGCGTTCTTGGTCGACGCTTACCACGAAGAAGAAGTGAAGGGCGAGAAGCGCGTGGTGCTGAACTTTCATCCCGAGCTGGCGCCGATCAAGATCGCGGTGTTGCCGCTTTTGAAAAAGAACGGTCAGATCGTCGAGACCGCCCATAAGCTCTGCGCCGACCTGCGCAAGCGCTGGCACTCGGTATACGACGACACCGCCTCCATCGGCCGACTCTATCGCCGCCAGGATGAAATCGGCACGCCGTTTTGCGTCACCGTCGACGTCCAAACCGTCGGCGACGACAAGGCCGCCGCGGACGGCAAGGTGACGATCCGCGACCGTGACAACATGCAACAGATTCGCGTGCCGCTAACCTCGCTGACCTCGGTCATGGAAAAGCTCCTGGACGGCGGCTGGGCGGAGGTTCACGGTCAGCATGGCGTGACACGCGGCTAGACAGTCTCGGAATCGGATATACCTCTCGCAAAGGCGCAAAGCCGCAAAGGCCGGAAGGGAAGGAAAATCTTTCTTGCAAATGATTTTTTCTTAATCTCCTACCTTTGCGAGCTTTGCGTCTTTGCGAGAGATAATCCGAATTTTGGTTCCGGCTACGTCGCGCTGGAATATTCGAGATAAGAGCCAGCGTTTCCATCGTGGGCCAGACCAACCGCGAACCAGAGGATAGACAGATTCTGCGCTATTACCACCGGGTCAAGTTTCTCGTTGACCGTTACCGCCGGTTGATCGTTCTCGGTCTGCTGTCCTTGATCGCTACCGATCTCGCCGGCATCGCCTTGCCCTGGTTGATCAAAGGCGGCATCGACCGGGCGCTGCGCGGTGCGGGCGATAACAGTTCGCTCGTCACCTATCCGTTGCTAATACTCCTTGCCGCTTCGCTGCAAGGATTTCTGCGCTTCTGCTGGCGCATTAACATTCATGGCTTCTCGCGGCGCTGCGAGGCCGACCTGCGCGAGGTCGTGTTCGGCCACTTGCAAAAGCTGCCGCTCAACTATTTCCAACATAACAAGATCGGCGACCTGATGTCGCGCCTGACCAACGACATCCATGCGGTGCGCGAGCTCATGGGCTTCGGCTCCCTGGCGATCGTCGATGCCATTGTGACGATTCTTTTGAGCCTGACGTTGATGATCGCCATCGATCCCTGGCTGACCTTGTGGTCGATGATGGCGATGCCGTTCATCCCCATCGTGGTACGCTACTTCGGCCGGAATATTTTCCGCTGGTCGCGGGCGACCCAAGATCAATTGAGCGAGATGAGCGCTTACACGCTGGAAAATTTTTCCGGCATCCGCGTGGTGCAGGCCTACGCCCAGGAAGAGAATCAAATCGCCGGCTTCAACCGCATCAGCTCGGAGTACCGGCGCAAGACCATGTGGCTGGCGACGCTGTGGGGAATTTTTTGGCCGCTCATGCAGGTCCACGCCGGCATCGCCGCGACCATCGTCCTCTGGCTCGGCGGCCGCCAGGTGCTCACGGGCAGCATGACCCTGGGCGAATACGTCGCCTTCAACGGCTATCTGGCGATGCTCACCTGGCCGCTTATGGCGATCGGCTACACCGCCAATCAATACCAGCGCGGCACCGCGGCGTTGACCCGCATCGCCGAAGTGCTCGACACGCCCATCGGTGAGCGTTATGCCGAGGCGAAAGAGCCGCAACCGCTTGCAAGCGTGCGCGGCGCCATTGAGCTGCGCCATCTGACTTTTTCCTATGGCGCCGGCCAGGCGGCGGAGTTGCATGACCTCAATTTGCACATTCCCGCCGGCCAGATCTGCGGCATCATCGGCGAGACCGGCGCGGGCAAGAGCACGCTGGTCAATCTTATGCTGCGGCTCTACGAGCCCGCCGAGAATACGATCTTCATTGACGGCATCGATATTCGCCAACTGCCGCTGCGCCAGCTGGAAGACGCCATCGGCTATGTGTCGCAGGATATTTTTCTATTCTCCGGTTCGATGCGCGAGAATATATTGCTCGGCGTCGAGGACGGCGAGTTGGCACGGGTCCAAGAGGCGGCGCGCATCGCCCACCTGTCGGCGGCCATCGAGTCCTTCGGCGCCGGTTTCGACACCATCATCGGCGAGCGCGGCGTGCGCCTGTCGGGCGGTCAAAAGCAGCGCACCGCGCTAGCCCGGGCGTTGATCAAAAATCCGCCGATCCTGATTCTCGACGACGCCTTTTCCAGCGTCGACGTCGAGACCGAAGAGGAAATCCTGCGCGAGCTGAAACAATTCATGGCGGGCCGCACCACCTTGCTAATTTCCCATCGCATCTCGACCCTGCGCGATGCCGACATGATCGTTTATCTGCGCGGCGGCCGGATCATCGAGCAGGGTAGCCATGCCGAGCTGCTCTCCCGGCACGGCGCCTATTTCAGCTTGTACCAGCGCCAGAGTCTGGAGCGGGAAGTTGCCACCCTGATGCATGAGGATGGCCAGCGATGATCGGCGCCGAACTGCCCGACGAGGAGATCCTCGGCAAGGCCTACGACGCGCGCCTGATGGTGCGCATCCTGCGCTACCTGCGCCCCTACTGGAAGTTGCTCGCCGTCGCGTTTGTCTTTCTCCTCTTGCAGACCGGCACGCAGCTGCTCGGTCCCTATATCACCAAGATCGCTATTGACCGCTACGTCAGCGCCAAGGACATCCACGGCCTCGACATGATGGCGCTGGCCTATCTCGGCGTGGTGGTGTGCGGCTTCATCGTGCTGTTCATTCAGACCTATACCACCGAATACATCGGCCAGCGCGCCATGCATGACTTGCGCTTGGAAATTTTCACCCACCTGCAAAAGCAGGATTTGGCTTACTTCGACCGCAATGCCGTCGGCCGATTGATGACCCGGACGATCAACGACGTCGAGACGCTCAACGAACTGTTCAGCACCGGTGTGGTCGGTCTGATGGGCGACCTGTCGATCGTCTTCGGCATCGCCGCGGTGATGTTTTGGCTCAACTGGCAGCTGGCGCTGGTCTGCCTCACCGCATTCCCGGTGATTATTTATTTGAGCCGGTTTTACCGCCGGCGCGCCCGCGAGGTATATCGCCAGAGCCGGATGATTCTCGGCCGGTTGAACGCCGGCTTGCAGGAAAACATCGCCGGCGTGGCGACGGTGCAGGCGTTCGGCCAAGAGGAGCGCATGTACCGGCGCTTTCAAGCGGTTAACTTAAATTATCGCGACGTGCTGTTGCAGAGCATCCGTAACAACGCGATGTTTTTTCCGGCCATCGAGCTGTTCAGCGCGATTTCCGTCGGCCTTTTACTCTGGTATGGCGGTTTTCAAATCCAGGGTCGCGCGGTGGAGGCCGGCGTGCTGGTGGCGTTTCTCCAGTACATTCAGCGCATGTACCTGCCGATCCGCGACCTGGCCGAGAAATACAACATCCTGCAGGCCGCCATGGCGTCGTCGGAGCGGATTTTTCTCTTGCTCGATCAGCCCGAGACGATCAAGAATCCGGCCGAGCCCAAGCGCGCCGACAAATTCACCGGCGCGGTGGAATTCAAAAACGTTCAGCTGTCCTACCAGCCCGGCGATCCGGTGTTGAAAAACATCTCGTTCAAAGTTCGTCCCGGCGAAAAAATCGCCCTGGTGGGCGCCACCGGCGGCGGCAAGACTTCGATCATTTCCGCGCTCTGCCGCTTCTACGATGTCGACAGCGGGCAGATTCTCGTCGACGGCATCGATGTCCGTGACTGGAACAAACAGGAGTTGCGCCGCCACTTAGGATTGGTCTTGCAAGATGTGTTTTTATTTTCCGGCGATGTCGGCACCAACATTACGCTGGGCGATCCGCGGATCACCGAACAACGCATGATCGACGCCGCGGCGCGGGCGCAGATCACGCCGTTCATCGACAAACTGCCTAATGGGTTTCACGAAGAGGTCCAGGAGCGCGGCTCGACCTTGTCCCAGGGGCAGCGCCAGCTTTTGTCCTTCGCCCGCGCGCTCGCCTTCGACCCGAAGATTTTGATTCTCGATGAGGCGACCAGTTCGGTGGATACCCAGACGGAAATGCTGATTCAGCAAGCGTTGCATGAGTTGCTGAAAAATCGCACGGCTCTGATCGTCGCGCACCGGCTGTCGACGATCAGAAATGCCGACCGGATACTGGTCATCCACGATGGCGAGATTAAAGAAGATGGCAATCACGATGCGCTCCTCGCGCGCGGTGGCTTGTACGCACGGTTGTATGACTTGCAATATCGTTTTCAGGAGCGCGATGGTGGCGCGGCCGAGTCAGCTTCGACGGTTGGTTAACCGCAATCAAGCCGAACTCTTGTAGTTTTGTCGGATGGGTAGAGTTCCGACGAAACCCATCGCGTCGTGCCATGGCCGGGCTTGCGCCGCATGGGTTTCGCTGCGCTCTACCCATCCTGCGATTGGCGATGTGCCGAGGTTCCTGGTTCTTTACGCTAATATTCCCAGCGGTGCGGTGGCGCGAAAGTTGGGAAAGATGTTTGTCAGCTCTTTTTGTCCTAGATGGCGTGTTAGCATCTCGCCGCATACGGTGCGGAAGTCCGTGGTTAGCGCCAGGTCTCTTCCTTCGTTCAATTGTTCCGGTGCCAGGCCGGGCCAGCGGCCGTAGACTTTGCCGCCGTGCACTTTGCCACCCATGGCGAACATGACGTTGGCGTGACCATGGTCAGTGCCGCGGTTGCCGTTCTCTCTTGCCGTTCGGCCAAACTCCGACATGGTGAGCAGCACGACGTCTTCCATGCGCTGGCCGAGGTCACGGTAGAACGCCGCCATCCCTTCGCCTAGTTCTTTGAGCCGGTTGGCGAGTTGGCCGGTGGCGCCGCCTTCGTTGGCGTGAGTGTCCCAGCCACCGATCTCGGTGAAGGCGACTTCCAAGCCGACATCGGCCTTAATCAGCCGGGCGATCTGCGCCAGGCCGGCGCCAAACTGGCCGGCTGGGTAGCGTTCGCTTGAAACGGGAATTTTCGCGCTCAGTCGTTTGAGTTCGCCCATGGCGCTAAAGAGATTTTCCGCGCCCAAGCGCAGTTCTTTATCCTGGCTGGTGGCGTAGAGCTTTTGCAAAGCATTGCCCAAAGCTTCGTTGCGGAAGTGAAACTCATCGATGGACGACAGTGTCAGCGCCGGCGCGCGGCCGGCCAACATGCGCGGCAACTGCGCCGTCACGGCGACGCCGCGGAAATTCGATGACGAACTTGCGCCCTCCAGTAAACAGCGGTTGAGCCAACCATCGGGTGTGCCCTTGATGCCCGGCGTGCCGATCTCCATGTAGTCCTGGGCGTCGAAGTGGGAGCGGGTGTTGTCCGGCGAACCGGTAGCTTGGATAAACGCCAGCTGGCCCTGGTCGTAAATATTTTTTAGCGGCGCCAGGGCGGGATGGAGGCCGTAAAAACCGTCGAGATCAATGACGCTTTCCGGATTCGTTCCCGGCTCGCGTAGGGCGATGCTCGGCCGCAGTTTGTAATAGGCCGGATCCTTGAACGGCACGACCACGTTCAAACCATCCATGGCGCCGCGCTGAAACACCACGACCAGGGATTTGTTTTTTGCCGACTGGGCTTGAGCGGTGCGGACCAGAAACGCTGGCGGCAATCCTAACGCGAGAAAGCCCAAACCGGTGGAGCGTAAAAAATCGCGGCGTGAGGAGTTCATGCTATCTCCTTTGAAATTCTGGGGCAGCGAGTAGCAGCGCAATGCTTTGCTGACCTTCGGTTGCGTTCAGGGCCGCTTGGGTCGCCGGCGACAACGAGTCGGGCGCGATGCGCCGGATCAGCTCATCGCGATTTTTCAAAACCTCCGGCGCCACTTTCGCGCCGGGCAAGCGGTTGGCGATTAGATCGCTGACGAAATTCATGCGCGTGAGCAACATATCGGCGCTGATCCACGACGCCGCGACATCGGGATAGCCGGTGGGCGCCTGGGCTAAAAACAGCGGCTCGCCCATGCGGCCCAGATAGCGCAGCAGCTGGTGCGTAACCTGGGTCTCGCTGGCGGTGACGCGCAACGCGCTGGCGACGTACTCAAAAGGATTCTTGATTTTGCCCTGATAAAAATCGCCGGCAAAAAACTCCGGCTGCTCAATGATCGCGCGCACCACCGTTGGGATATCGCCGTCGCTCTGGCGAAACGCCTCAGCGGCTTTGCTGACCAGCGCCGCCGGCGGTTCGTCGGCGACCAATTTGCGGACCAATTTGGTCGCGATAAACTTGGCCGTCGCCGGATGTTTGACCAGCAATTCAATCACCCGCAGGCCGTCGTCCATGCCGCCGCCGCGCGGGATCTGCTGGCCCAGGACGGTTTTCTCGCCGTTGTCATGGATGCGCGGTTCGAAGCGAAAGACGCCTTGACCCTGGGGCTGCACGATCGTCCAGCCGGTGAAACAGCGGGCGACTTCCTGAACATCTTTCTGGGTGTAGCCGCCGTCGACGCCGAGCGTGTGGAGCTCCATCAACTCGCGGGCGTAGTTTTCGTTCAGACCGCGGCGCCGGTTGTTGGGCCCGCCGATCCGCGCGCCGGGCGAATTGGGATCGGCGCTCAACCAATTGTCCAAATAGAAAAGCATCGCCGGGCTCTGCGCCGTCGCCAAGAGTAAGTCTTTGAATTGGCCCAGCGCCCGAGGCCGGATGGTGTCACGATCGTAGGCGGTGGTGAGCCAGCGGTTGGCACCCTTGGCGATGTAGATGTTGAAATGGTTGCTCCAGAAATCGACCATCACTTCGTAGAGCTGGCGGTTGCTGTAGAGCGCGCGCAAGAGTTTCGCTTGTTGCAACTCGAGGATCACAACCCGCGGACCTTCCATGGCCGGCATCGCCATGGCGGCCGGCTGATTGGCCTGCTGTCTTTGCAGTCTTTGCAGATTTGGTGGCGGATAGAGTTCGATCAGCTCGCGGCTGTTGAGCCGCATGGTTTTTAACCCGGCGATTTTTTCCTCGGCGAGCTGGTCTGGGATGCGTTCCGGCGCCAGCTGTTCGTCCAAGTAGCCGCCAATGCCCATGCGCGCGGCTTTCTTAATCTTGTCCTGGGTGGGGCCGAAGCTGGTGCGATTCAAGAAGTGAACGATTTTCTGATCTTGGTTGAGCGCTGCGATCATCGTCGGCCCCCTTGGCTTACCCCTTGTCGCGATCGCCGCGCGACCGATCGTGCATTTTCTCGCGGAAGCGCTGCTTTTCTTCCGACCGGCCGCGTTCTTTGCGCTCGCGGAACTTTTCCCGGAGCTCGTGCTTTTCGCTGTCGGTCATCTTTTGAAAACGCTCGCGAAATTTTTCCCGCCGCTCCTGTTTTTCTTCTATGCGCTGTTCGCGCTTCTCCATGAGCTTCTGGCGCAGCTCTTGGCGCTGCTCCGGCGGCATGTCGCGCAATTTTTCCAGGCGCCGTTTGATTTCCTCACGCCGTTCCGGCGGCAGATTGCGATATTCCTCCCAGCGTTTTTGTAAGCGTTCGCGCTCGTCAGGTTTTAATTTCTGAAAGCGCTCGAAATTGCGCCGCGCCGTGGCCTTCTCGTCAGGCGGCAGCTTACGCCAGTTGTCGAACTTGTCCTGGAGCTCGGCTTTGTCCTTGGGATCGAGATTTTTCCAACGCTGGAAACGCTCGCGCATTTCCTGTTTTTCCTCGTTGGACATTTTCTGCCAGCGGTTGATGGACTCCTGATCGCTTGGGGCCGACGGGCGGCCTGAATCAGCAGCCCGGCCCGGTGCCGCCACGTTGAGCAGTGACGCGGCCAGCCCAAAGGCGATGATTGCTTTGCCGATGAACTTCACTTGGGGCTCTCCTTCTTGCGCGCGGAGGCGGATTTCACCGGCGCGGCACTCTTGGCGGGTTCACCAAGGGATTCGGCGCGATCCAGTTCACGCATCATTTCCATCTGCTTGAGCATTTCCATCTCGCGCAAGAACTCCATCATCTTGAGCATCTCTCGGTCTGGGGGCTCCGGGTCTTTGGTGGCGCTCAATCCGGTGGTCGGGCCGAACAACAACAGCGCCAAGGATAAGCCGCTCAGGCGATTGACGACCGCAAACTTCAAGCGGCATCCTTGGCGCCGCCGCCGATGACTTCGAGCAAGTCGAGGTCGTCCAAAACATCCATGGCGCGGAAAAATTCCAAGTTCTCCGCCACCGGCAAGGCTTCGCTGAGCTCGTCTTCATTGACGCCATGCTTGCCGGACCACAAGCCGTTACCGAAAGTAATCGTCAGCGCTAGGACGACCACCGCGGCGGTGGCGAAGGCGGGCAGGTAGCCCGGTCGGAACATCGCGGTGAAACGTTGCCACCAAGATTTGCTTTCCACCGCGGCGTCGATCTTGTGGCGCAATTCACGGTTGTAATCCATCCAGAACTCTTGCGCCGGCGCGTCGCTGGCGACCGCCAACGGCAGCAGGGTGGCGAGCTCGGTCAAATAGGCCGAACAGCCGGCGCAGTTGGCGCTGTGCGATCGCAGCTCGGCGCGCGGGCCGTCGTCCAAATCGCCGTAATGGAGCAGCACCAGATCCGCTTCCAACTCGGCGCAGGGTATTGTGCGATTTTGCTCTGCCATAACTTCTCCTAGGCCAATTCCGCCAAACTCAGCCGCAACGCGGTGACCGCGCGGTGCAGATGCACTTTCACCGTGCCCTCGGCGGTTTCCATCATGTCGGCGATCTCGCGAATCGACAGCCCTTGATTGTTTTTCAGTATAAATGCCGTGCGCTGTTTGGCCGGCAGTTTCTGCAACGCCGCGTCGACTTTGCGCGACAGCTGGCCGGCTAACACATGTTGCTCCGGCGCCAGCGGTCGAGAAGGGGTATGGGACGGTTCCATTTCGCTCTCGATATTCTCGTCAAACTCGCCAGCCGAAGTACGCTTGGCGCGCCGCTTATAATCCAAACAGACGTTGACCACGATGCGATAAAACCAGGTGTAAAAACTCGATCGGCCGTCAAAATTCTTCAAGTAACTAAAGGCCTTCAAAAACGCCTCTTGGGATAGATCCTTGGCTTCCTCGCGATCGCGGGCGAAGCCAAAGGCGATGTGATAAGCCTTTTGCTTGTGGCGCTCGATCAATTCCTCGAACGCCCGGCGGTCGCCCTGTTGGGCCAACGCCACCAACTCCTCATCGCCAGAGTGCGCCAATTGGCTGGTCCTGCCTTTCCCCGATACTCGCTCGTTCGCATCACTGTGGAGGGGCCGGCGGAAGATTTCAAGTTCTTCCGCCGGCTGTAGGCATGCCATGGGCCGCGCTCCCAATTAGTTCTTCAAGGCGTCGCGCCGGTCGCGGATGAGCTCTTTGCGGTCATCGCGCCGCTCACCGCGGTCCTGTTTCAATTCCTTCAGGTCGCCTTTGATCTCGCGCTTGTCCTGGGCGATCTCTTTGCGGTCGTCGCGGATCTCTTTGCGGTCGCGGGCGATCTCTTCCTTGCTCGCGCCGTTCTTGAGGTCGCGGCGCAGTTCCTGGCGGTCGCGGATCAATTCCTGGCGATCCTTGCGCAGCTCTTGGCGGTCTTTTCTCAATTCGCGCCGGTCGCCCTTGATCTCACGGCGGTCGTGAAGGAGTTCCTTGCGGTCATGGCGCAGCTCGACTTTTTCCTTATGGTCGAACTTATGTTCGGCGGCGAACAGCGGCGAGGCGGCCAATGCTAGAGTCGCGACAAACAGTCCGGTGGTTACCATCGATTTATTTTTCATCTTCTAATGTCTCCTTTGCTGGTTATGACGTTCTGTAGGGGTTAGACGGGCTGGACCGGGATCGGTTTACCGCGCCGCTGGTAAATTCCCAATGGCCGGCAATTGCCAGCGAACTCGGTTACTTGGACGCCACTGCGGCGGCTTGCGCAGCTGGCCAATGGGGTGCCGATTGGGAGCCCAAGGCAGTTTGGCGCGTTTTCATTGACAAGCCAGGGGCCATTGTCTAGGTTCTGACCATGGTGGATCGGCGAATTCGAACCGCGACAACTATCAGCCGGGCGCTCTGCGCGGCGACTTTGATGTTCGTTTTCTTCTTGCCGCTCCATTTTCACTTCTCGCTATCACCGCAACTGACGAGCCAATGCAGTTGCCTGCACGGCGCTCGAACCCAGTTTGTCGTCCATGACGCGGCGCCGGTAGTCGCACCGGCAGCGCAGGTCGGGGTTCTCGTCGAACCGCAAACTTGCGAGTGGATATCCGCCGCCTCCATCTGTCAGCATGTTCGTGGGCCACCTCCCTCAATCGCAGTCTAGTTCGCACATCTCACCGATGTTGTTGTTTTCTCGACGGCGTGAGCGCGTCGAGGGAACTCTGTTGTTTTGATAATGGAGGTTTCGTCATGGGATTATCTGTTTTTCAGACACCGCTTGTCGTAGTGTTTGTGGTTTTTGCTTTTCTGTTGTTTCGTTCGGAACCGGGCTTGGCGCAAAGTCTCGAGCTCGAATCGTTGCGTGCGCTAGTCAAGGGCATGGAGCAGCAACTGCAACAGGCGCTGCAACGCATCGATCAGTTAGAAAAAGAAAAAGGCGCGGCCAACTCGCGGGTCGAACGAGTGGAGCAATCGGTGAAGGCGGTGCAAAGCGCGCCGTCTACGCTCAATCCGGCCATCGGCATGGCGCTCGACAACGTCGTGGAGCAGCGCGGCAAGGCCGGTGGTGATTTCGATTTTCGCGCGGCGGAAATCGGCATCTCCGCGTCCATCGATCCCTACGCGCGCGGTTATGCGATTTTCAACGGTAGCCGAGATGGCTTTGACGTCGAGGAAGCGGCGATAGTGACGACTTCATTGCCGTGGAATCTGCAAGCCCGCGGCGGGCGCTTCTTCGCCGATTTCGGCCGCTTGCCGAAGCTCCATCCCCATGAATACGCTTTCGTCAATACGCCGTTGTCCTTGGAGCGCATGGTTGGCGGCGAGTCCAAAGCCGATGGCGTCGAGCTCAGCTATCTTTTCACCACGCCGTTTTTCTTGCGCGGCACCATTGGCGGCTACAATAAACTCGGCGCCGAAAACGAGCGCCTGGATAACAACAAGACGCGTTCCTGGAGCCGGTTTACTTATCTCGGCCGGCTCAACAGTTATTTCGATCTCAGCGACAACCACAGCATCGAAGCCGGAACTAGCCTGGCCTATACGCCGTCGCTGCGCATGGCCGGCGATCCCCGAGGTGGCCGCCGGGCCTTGAGCGGCCTCGACTTGACCTATCGCTACCAGCCCCTGGGCAGCACGCTGCATCAAGGGGTGACTGTTGGCGCCGAATTGTTTGGCAACAGCGAGCGCGTTGAGCGGGTATCCGGTGTCCGGCGCATGTTCGCTGCAGGCGGCTATGCCTACGCCGAGATGAAGCTCAATCGCGAGTGGTCCACGGGTTTTTTGTACGACAATGCGCCGAGTTTGATCAGTCCAGGAAAGAAAACCAACAGTTACTCGCCGTTTGTTACCTGGACTTTGAGCGAATTTAACCGGCTGCGTTTGCAGTACGGCTACTTCGACGATCAGGTGCGCGAGGACAAGGCCGAACGCGGCCATCAAGTGTTTCTGCAATGGACGACCACGTTGGGCGCCCATTCGCACGGCTTCGCCAACCGTTAACCATGGCCAGGAGTGATGGTTATGCGTACTAAACGACGAAAAATACTGAGCGCATTGCTATTCAGTTTTCTGTTAACGGGGTTTGGCTTGGCTCAAGCGCAAACGATTCGTGTCATCACGACGACTCCCGACCTGGCCGACATCACTAAGCAGATCGGCAAAGAGCTAGTCGATGTCGAGAGTCTGACCCGCGGCGTGGAGTTTATGCACGCGGTGCCGGTGAAGCCGAGCTTCGTGCCCAAACTCAACCGCGCCAATATACTGGCCGCCATGGGTTTGGATTTGGAAATCTCCTGGCTGCCGGCGCTACTAGAACCGGCGAGCAATCCGAAAATCATGCCGGGCCAGGCGGGCCATATCGATTGTTCCACCGGTGTCAGTGTCATCGACGTGCCGAAAAGTCTCGATCGCGCCGAGGGCGATGTTCATCCCAAGGGCAACCCGCATTACAACCTCGATCCGCATAACGGCAAAGTGATGGCGCGTAACATCGCCGACGGCCTGGCGCGCAATTTTCCGCAACATAAGGCGGTGTTCGAGAAAAACCTCGCGGCCTATGTCGCCGAGCTCGACAAGGCGATCGTGCGCTGGCAACAAATGGCCGCGCCGCTCAAGGGCGCCAAGTTCGTCGCCTATCATAGCGACTGGGCCTATTTCGCCCAGCGCTTCGGCCTGCAACAGGTGGGCAGTATCGAAGTCAAGCCGGGCATCGAGCCGACGCCCAATCATTTGGTCGCCCTCGCGCAAAAGATGCAGCAGGATAAAATTCCGCTAATTATCTACGGCCCGCAGAGCGATCGCTATCCGAAACAGTTGGCCGGCCAATCGGGTGCTGCCGTGGTGCGGCTGCAAAGCATTTCCGGCGGCGCGGCGGAAACCGACAGTTATGTAAAATTCATCGAGTATAATTTGAAAAGCCTGCTCAGCGCGTTGAAAAAGAGTTAGCCAGCCACCGCCATGCCACCGGATCACGATATTTCACGGGGAGCGTTGCCATGAGTCAGGTTGCGCCATTGGTGTCCTTGCGCGCGGCCAATTTGGGTTACGGCGGCGTGGCGGTGTTGCGCGATGTCGATTTGGATATCGCCGCCGGCGATCTAATCGCCATGGCCGGGCCCAACGGTGCCGGCAAGACGACGATCTTTCGCACCATATTGGGTTTCATACCGACCATCAGCGGATTGTTGGTGCGCAACTGCGCGCTCAACGAGTTCGGCTATGTGCCGCAGAGCTCGGCGTTGGATTCAACCTTTCCGATCACCGCCCGGGAAGTGGTCGCCATGGGCGGCTTCGGCCGGCTCAAGCCCTATGAACGATTGCCGGCGGGCGAGAAGCAGCGGCTGGACGCCGTCCTCGAACAGGTTGGCTTAGCCCAGCTGGCCAGCCGTTCGTTCTTCTCGCTGTCCGGCGGCCAGCGCCAGCGCATGCTGATCGCCCGGGCACTGATGGTCGGGCCAAAAATATTGATTCTCGACGAACCTTTGTCGGGGGTCGATCCGGAGTCGCAAAAAGCGATCAGCGATCTATTGGTCAAGCTCAATCGCGAAGAAGGCAAAGCGATATTTTTCTCGAGCCATGATCTGCGCATGGTGCGGAGCGTGACCGATAAGATCCTGCGCGTCGACGGCGGTAAAGCGGCGTGGCAAGAAGCGTCGACGGAGCAACATCCATGGTGAGTTTTTGGGAGATTTTGAGCCCGTCGTTTTTACTCTTTCCGGCGCTGTTGGGCAGTGTCATTCTGGCGCTGGTTTGTCCGCTGGTGGGAGCGCATTTGATGCTGCGCCGGCGCATGTTCCTCGGCCTGACGTTACCGCAGATCGCCGCCTGCGGCGTGGCCTGCACCTTTTGGCTGTATCATGCCTTGGGCTTAGATCATGGCTCGGGAGGCGAGCGGCTGTTGGCCATGGCTGGCTCATTGGTCTTCACGCTCGCTGGTATGGGATTGCTCGCTTATCTGGACCGTCACGCCACCGGTTCGCCGGAGGGGCGTTTGGCCGCCGCCTATGCGCTGGCGTCGGCGTTGACCATCCTGTTTATCGTTTTTAACCCCGCCGGCGAAGTGGAGATCCTCAACCTGCTCAAGGGCGAAGTGATTTCTCTGTCCAAGGAGGAGTTGAAGCTGTTGGCGATTGTCTATGGGGTGGTTTACCTCGGCCTGGTGCTGTTTCGCCGCGAGTTCCTGCTCAACTCTTTCGACCGCGATCTGTCGTTTCTCCTCACCGGCGGCAGCGTCCAGTGGAATTTTTGGCTCTACGTGCTGTGCGGCTTCAGCATCGCCGTCGGTGTCATCATGGCCGGGCCGCTGTTGGTGTTCGGCTTCATGGTCTTGCCGCCGCTGGCGGCGCGCACGCTGGCGCGCGGCATGGGCTGGTTTCTCGGGCTGTCTTCGCTCATCGGTATCGCCATCGCGGTGCTCGGTTTCTTTATTTCCGTACGACTCGATTTGCCGTTGGGGCCGACCGATGTGGCGTTTGGCTGCGTGGTGATCTTCGCGGTCTATCTGGTTCAGGCGATCTGGCGCCGCGGCCATGGGCCGGCTTCTCTGCTGGCGCTAATAATCGTCCTTGGTTCCGGCTGCGCGGTCCAGCGCTCGCCGGCGCCGCTCGATTTAGCGCTCCTCGGTCAGAGTGCGATCTGGCTCGTGCCGGTGCGCAATGGCACGGACTCTGACCTGCGCTTGCCGTCGACCAATCCGCTCCGTTCGCTGGCGGAAATGGCCGGCAAAATCGCGCCCGACTCCCGGCTCACGGTGATGGATCTGCTGCGCGATTCCTTGCAGCGCGAACTGCAACAACGGCAAGTGAAAGTTGACTTCGCCGAAGCGCGCGACCGGCGTATGCAGTCTTCCTCAATTGCTGGCGATGGCGCCGCGGCCAACGCGCGCGCGGCCAACCTAACCGGCTGGTTGTGGCTCACCGAGATTCGCCGTTGGCACAGCGACGGCCGCTCGCCGCTGCGCGCAGTGGTTGATATGCAATTGCTACGCATCGCCGATGGCAGCGTGCATTGGCAGCGACAATTCTCGAAAACCGTTGCGCCGAGCGGCGCGGCGCGCTTGGATGAGCTTTCCGCTGACGCGGTCAAAGCGATTATGCGGGATATCTTCGGCGCCTAACATAGCTGCGCCATGGGTTTACAGCCAAAGGCGCTTTGATATAATCGGTGGCCTATCAGCCCGTGGTGAAAGTCGAGAATGAAGTGGGTAACCGAGGCGATGAGGATCGACAGGAAGAAGAGATCGTGTAGAGTTTATTGCATGGCGATGGGAAAACGAAAACACGAAGAGCAGAGAGGGATGTGGGTGGCGGTGAGCGAGTTACCGAGGTCGGTGAGTCACCCGTTCTACGACAAGTTAAATCGGCTGTTGGACGAGCATGGGTTCGACGAATTTGTCGAAGCGCAGTGCCGGTCGTTCTATGCCGAGAAGATGGGGCGGCCCAGTCTAGCACCGGGGCAGTATTTTCGTTTCATGTTGCTGGGCTACTTCGAATGTCTGGACTCGGAACGGGCGATGGCATGGCGCGCGGCGGACTCGTCGGGAGTGCGGGCGTTTTTGGGGCTGGGGCTGACCGAGTGTGCGCCGGACCACTCGACGATATCGCGGACGCGACGATTGATCGATTTGGAAACCCATCGCACGGTGTTCACATGGGTACTTCAATGTCTGGGGATTGCGGGGCTGGTCAAAGGGAAAACGCTGGCGATCGATGCCACCACACTCGAAGCGAACGCGGCCATGCGGACAATCGTGCGGCGCGACACCGGGGAGAGCTATAACGAGTTTTTGACCAAGCTGGCTAAGGAGTCCGGCATTGAGACCCCGACGCGGGCCGATCTGGCCAAGCTCGATCGCAAACGTAAGAAGAAAGGATCTAACGAGGATTGGGAACATCCGTATGATCCCGACGCGCGCATCGCCAAGATGAAGGACGGACGGACGCATTTAGCGCACAAAGCCGAGCACGCAGTGGATCTGGAGACCGGAGCGATCATAGCGGTGACATTGCAAGAGGCCGATCTGGGCGACACCACCACGATGCAGACAACGTTACCCGAAGCGATCGAGCAGTTGGCCGCGGTGGCTGCGATCGTCGACGACAAGATAAAGACGGGGGAGGAACTGGTCACCGACAAGGGCTATCACAGCAAGCAAACCGTGCTCGATGTGCAGTCCCTTGGGTTACGCAGCTACATCAGCGAACCGGACCGGGGTCGGCAACATTGGATCGATCA
>CAMDBU010000133.1 GCA_945889495.1 Syntrophobacter sp. SbD2
CGGCTTCCACCATCGTCAGCTCATTACGTAACGATCGTTGTATGATGTCTAGTCGTTTCTCGTCTCTCATCGTCAGGGTTGTCATCCTTCCACCCTGACATATTCACGTTGCCGTTAGACCCTGACAGATTCACTTTGCTACAACAGGCGAAACAAATCGGCTTGACGATCCCGCCCAATGTGTTGGTAAGAGCGGATCGGGTGATCCGGTAGGCGGTAAGATGTGAAGGGTAAAGAATAAGCCAGGCTGAATGGATGACAAACTGTTGAGGGAACGTTATTGATTCAGAACAATCACATGTCTCTTGAAGCGATACTGTCTAAAGTGGCCGTCAAACGCGAATGCCTGGTCGAGCCGGTGATGATCGATCAAGGCGAAACTGGTGCAGTCGACAAAACTAAACTCTTTGTCGTCGTACCTTGCGAAAATCGCTTTCGCGGCGCGTTCGACGGCGTCGCTAACACGAAGGACTCTAATTCCCGCTTGATCGAATTGTCTCATGAACTCGATCGCCACATGGTGGCCGACTTTGAAACGGATCAAGGTGTAGGTTTCGCTCAGGATGAAATTCGATGTTAGGAGCTGGGCATGAGTCGCGAGCAGCCGATCATGCACTGATTTGGCTACGGCATGATGATCGTCATCTTCGTCGGCGAGAGCAAGAAACGCTCCGGTATCGAGAAAGACCTTCACGAGCTTGCACTCTATCGATACAGATAGCTGTCATGATTCTTAGCAAGGTCGTGGGCTCCGCTCTTAAACAGCGCGACGATACTCTGCGAAGGGTGAGACTCGACAGCAATTTGGCGTGGGGTTTGCCGGCGTTTCGGCGCCGACTTAGCAACTCGTTTCAATGGCCGCCGATTCTCGACTACGGTCAGCTTAACCTTTTGTTTGTTTTTGAGTCGGATTTTTCCCAGAGGCTTGAAAACTCCGTTCTCATACATAGCGTTAAAGGCTCTCGGCATGACTAACCTCGTTGAAAGCAGTGAATTGCACGGACTTAAGTCTACAGACCGGTCCCACTTCTGTCAAATTCACGGGAGCGACGACAACCGAACGATCGAGAATCGAGATGCCAAATTAATCGGCCACAGAATCCCGCCCAATGTGCTGGTCAGGGCGGATCGGGTGATCAGGTGAAGAAGGCAATAGGCATGAGGCCCTTCGACGTGGCTCAGGACAGGCAACAGGCAATAGTAAGAGAGAAATTCATGAACAAGAAAATTATCTGGCTACTGTTCAGTTTCATTCTGACAGCTACTCCATCCGCCCAAGCGCAGCAGGCGAAAACTTTCCGCGTCGGTTTCCTCGCTGCCGGGCCGCGCGCGTCGGTCAGCGGCCGCGTCGAAGCGTTTCGCGCCGGCCTGCGCGAGTTGGGCTACGTCGAAGGCAAGAACCTCGTCATCGAAGAACGCTATGGCGACGGCAAGATCGAACGGATCTCGGAATTGGCGGCAGAGTTGGCGCGCTTGAAAGTCGACGTTATCGTTACCGGCGGCTCGCAGGCCACCGGTCCAGCCAAGAAGGCTACCTCGACGATTCCCATCGTCATGTCGCAAGACAACGATCCGGTGGGCTCCGGGTTTGTCGCGAGTCTGGCGCGGCCGGGCGGTAACATTACCGGCCTGGACAATCTCAACTCCGAGCTCAGCGGCAAACAGCTTGAAGTCTTGAAAGAAGCGTTTCCTAAACTCGCGCGCGTGGCGATCCTCGGCGACATGTCCGAACCCGGCAGCGCCGAGCCGGTGAAAGAAACCGAGCTCGCCGCCAAAGCGCTCGGCGTGCAGCCGCATTACTTGGACCTGCGCAGTCTCAAGGACTTCGATGGCGCCCTCGGCACCATGCGCGCCCAAAAGGCCGATGCGTTGCTCGCGCTGCCGAGCGCGCTGTTCAACTCGCACCGCAAACCACTGGTCGAGCTGGCGGCCAAGCTAAAAGTGCCGGCGATGTATCCGCGCGCGGACTACGTCGACGACGGCGGCCTGATGACCTACGGCGTCGACACCAACGACCTGTCGCGCCGTGCCGCGATCTTCGTCGACAAAATCCTCAAAGGCGCCAAACCGGCGGAGACCCCGGTGGAGCAACCGATAAAATTCATCTTCATCGTGAATTTGAAAACCGCCAAACAGATCGGCGCCACCTTCCCGCCCAACGTGCTGGTGCGGGCGGATCGGGTGATCAGATGACAGTTGTCAGTGGTCAGCGATCAGTTGTCAGCAAGAACTTCGGAGATAAATTCATGATGCAATCAATTCTCTATTGGTTACTGGCAACTGTCACGCTGATAACTTTTTCTTCCGCTCATGCGCAGCAGCCGAAGAAAATCCCGCGGATCGGGTACCTATCGCCGTTCGATTTAGTTGCTGAGTCCACCCGTGCCGAGGCAACTCGACTAGCTCTGCGCGAGTTTGGCTACATAGAAGGACAGAACATCGCCATCGAGTACCGATATTCGGAGGGTAAGGTCAATCGGTTCCCTGAGCTTGCGGCCGAGCTGGTGCGTCTCAAGGTTGATATCATCGTGGTATCAGGAGGGGACAGGCTGATCCTGGCGGCCAAGAATGCGACCAAGACGATTCCCATCGTTATGACAGGCGGTGGGCTCGATCCTGTCGAGGCAGGCCTGGTTGAAAGCCTTGCCCGTCCCGGCGGCAACGTCACCGGCATTACAAACCTTACCGGAGAACTAGGCGGGAAGCGGCTGGAGCTGCTCAAAGAAGCCGTTGGCAAAGTTGCCCGTGTTGCGGTGCTCTACGATCCGACCGGGCCGTCCAATGTACGCGAGGTGAAAGAGGTTCTCCCCGTGGCGGCGCGTGCGCTGCGGTTAACTATTCAGCCTTGGGAGGTACGGGCTGCGGACGGTTTCGAGAAGGTCTTCACTGAGCTAAACAAGCAGCGCCCAGATGGACTCTATGTGCAAGGGGGGCCGCTGATGAATTCGTACCACAAACGGATAGTCGGCTTAGCGTCTAAGAGCCGGTTGCCGTCGATGTACCAGCGGAGAGAAGCTGTAGATGCCGGCGGGCTCATGTACTACGGGGCGGATCTCGCTGATAGCTACCAGCGCGTCGCATATTACGTCGACAGAATCCTGAAAGGCGCCAAGCCCGCCGATCTGCCGGTGGAGCAGCCGACGAAGTTTGAGCTGGTGATCAATCTCAAGACCGCGAAACAGATCGGCGTAACGATACCGCAGTCATTGCTGTACCGGGCCGACAAGGTAATTCGCTGAAGCAGGCATGAGCCACGAGGCTTGAGTTAAATTCTAAGGAGCAAGAACACATGACCAAATCAATCGTATTCTCTTTACTGGCGACCATCCTTCTGACAACCGGCCCACGCACCGAGGCCCAACAGCCTGCCAAGATCCCGCGCATAGGATTTCAGTTCGACTCGCCGCTTGCTTCCATCGCGGCGCGCATCGAAGGATTCCGCCAAGGGCTGCGCGAGTTGGGTTACGTCGAGGGCAAGAACATTGTCATTGAGTGGCGCTCGTCAGAAGGCAAAGCCGAGCGCCGCAGTGAGATTGTCGCCGAACTCGTGCGTCTCAAAGTCGACGTCATCGTCTCTGGCGGCCCGTCAGTAACCCGTCCCCTCAAAGAAGCTACATCGGCCATACCGATCGTGATGGCGCAGGATACCGATCCGGTCGGCAACAGCTTTGCGGCAAGCCTGGCACGGCCCGGCGGCAACATCACTGGACTGTCCTCAATGGGACCGGAAATGAGCGGCAAGCATCTGGAGCTGATGAAAGAAATCGTTCCCAAACTTTCGCGCTTGGCGATCATTGGCAATTCGGCCAATCCCGGCGACGCTCTGGCATTGAGAGAAGCGGTACTCGCGGCCGGTACCTACCAGATTTATCTTAGTTATCTCGATGTCCAAGAGGCCAAGGACATTGAGCGAGTGATCCGAAGCGCCGCTAAGGGGCGCGCCGATGCGCTGCTGGTGTTGGGCAATCCCATCTTCAATCTCCAGCGCCAACAAGTCATCGACTTAATAAACAAGCATCGGCTACCGGCGAGCTACAGGCAACCCGAATATAGCGACGCCGGCGGACTCATGACCTACGGGCCCAATTATCCCGAATTGTTCCGCCGCGCCGCAACCTACGTGGATAAAATCTTGAAAGGCGCCAAGCCCGGCGAAATTCCCGTCGAGCAGCCGATGAAGTTCGAGTTCATCGTCAATCTCAAAGCCGCCAAGCAGATCGGCCTGACCATCCCGCCGAACGTGCTGGTGCGGGCGGATCGGGTGATCAAATGACAGCGGTCAGCAGTCAGCGATCAGTTGTCAGCAAAGGCATCGGAGCCAAATCCATGATGAAATTCATTCTCTTTTGGGTACTGACAACTTTCCTGCTGACGGCTGCCCCGTTCGCCCATGGACAGCAGCCGGCGAAAATCCCCAGGATAGGTTTCCTGCTCGCCCCGCCTGCTTCGGGCCTTGCCGCGCGCATCGAAGGGTTCCGCCAAGGGCTGCGCGAGCTCGGCTACGTTGAAGGCAAGAACATCATCATAGAGTGGCGTTCCGCCGAGGGAAAATCTGAGCGCCTGAGCGAACTCGCCGCCGAGCTTGTGCGTCTCAAAGTGGATGTGATCGTCACTGCCGGGCCATCGGATACCCGCGCTGCCAGGGAGGCGACCACGACGATCCCGATCGTCATGGGGCAGGATAGCGATCCGGTAGGCTCGGGGTTCGTCGCCAGCCTGGCACGACCCGGCGGCAACATCACTGGACTGGCGACCTATGCGCCGGAGCTTAGCGGCAAACAACTGGAGCTTATGAAGGAGATCCTGCCAAAAATTTCGCGGGTGGCGTTCATCGGCAACTCGACCAATCCGGGCGATTCCCAAACCCTACGCGAGACCGTGATCGCCGCCGGCGCCCTGGAGATTTACCTGCGCTATCTGGACGTTCAAGAGCCCAAAGATATCGAGCCGGCGTTCAGAGCCGCCGTCAAAGGGCGAGCCGAGGCGATCCTGGCGTCGGGCAATCCCGTGCTCAATAGCCAGCGCCAACAAGTGGTCGATCTGGCGGCAAAGCATCGGCTGCCGGTGTCCTACGGCAGGCCGGAGTTCAGCGACGCCGGCGGGCTCATGTACTACGGCACAAATTTTCCTGAACTCTACCGCCGCGCGGCAAGCTACGTCGATAAGATTTTGAAAGGCGCGAAACCGAGTGACCTCCCAGTCGAACAGCCGAAGAAGTTTGAGCTAATCATCAATCTGCCAGCGGCGAAGAAGATTGGCTTAACGATCCCGCCCAACGTGTTGGTGCGGGCGGATCGGGTGATCAAATGACAGCGGTCAGCAGTCAGCGAACAGTTGTCAGCAAAAACATCGGAGATAAATTGATGATGAAATCCTTTCTCTACGGGCTACTGACAGCTGTCTTGCTGACAGCTACCCCACCCGCCCAGGCGCAGCAGCCGAAGAAAATGCCACGCATCGGCTATCTCGCAGCGCCCGACGCAGCGACTGAGTCGGCCCGGGCCGAGGGGATGCGACGGGCGCTGCGCGATCTCGGTTACATCGAAGGACAGACCATCGCCATCGAGTACCGCTATTCGGACGGCAAGGTCGAGCGCGCGCCTGAGGTTGTAGCTGAACTGGTGCGCCTCAATCCTGATCTCATCGTGGTATCAGGAGGGGACAGGCTGATCCTGGCGGCCAAGAATGCGACCAAGACGATTCCCATCGTTATGACGGGCCGTGGGTCCGATCCTGTCAAAGCGGGTTTTGTCGATAGCCTGGCCCGTCCTGGCGGCAACGTCACCGGCCTGACGAGCCTGATCACGGAACTCGGCGGCAAGCGGCTGGAGCTGCTCAAAGAAGCGCTGCCGAAAGCTACCCGCGTCGCGATGCTCTACGATCCGGGTCTACCGTCTGCCGTACTCGAGCTGAAAGAGGTTCAGCCCGCGGCGGTCGCGTTGAAGTTGGCGCTTCACTCTTGGGAAGTACGAGCTGCCAACGAGTTCGACAAAGTATTCGCCGCGCTGAACAAAGAGCGCCCGGATGGACTCTACGTCGCCCAGGGGCCGCTCATGCGCGTTAATGTAAAACGGATCGCTGAGTTAGCGTTAAAGAGCCGGCTACCGTCGGTGTTTTCCAATATTGAAGCTGTCGATGCCGGCGGCTTCATGTTCTATGCCGCCGACCTCGCCGATAGCTACCGGCGCGTGGCCTACTACGTCGATAGAATCCTTAAGGGAGCCAAGCCCGCCGATCTGCCGGTGGAACAGCCGACCAAGTTCGAGCTGGCTTTCAATCTGAAAACAGCCAAGCAGATCGGCGTGACGATCCCGCAGTCACTGCTGTACCGCGCGGATAAGGTGATTCGGTGAAGAAGGCAATAGGCATGAGGCAACAGGCAACAGTAAGAGAGAAAACCATGACGAAGAAAATTATCCTCTGGATACTGGCAACTATCCTTCTGACAACTGGCCCACGCACCGAGGCGCAACAGCCGGCGAAGGTTCCGCGCATAGGATTCCAGCTCGACGCACCCCTTTCAATGCTCGCAGGCCGCGTCGAAGGATTTCGCCAAGGGCTGCGCGAGCTGGGCTACGTCGAGGGCAAGAACATCGCCATTGAGTGGCGCTCTTCAGAAGGCAAAGTCGAGCGCCGCGGTGAAATCGCCGCCGAGCTTGTACGGCTGAAAGTGGACGTGATTGTCTCCGGTGGCCCGACGGTCACCCGCGCCATCAAGGAAGCAACTTCGACGATTCCCATCGTCATGGGGCAGGATACCGACCCGGTCGGCAGTGGGTTCGCCGCCAGCCTGGCCCGGCCGGGCGGCAACATCACGGGATTATCGGCTCTCTCTCCAGAGATGAGTGGCAAACAACTGGAGATTATGAAAGAGATCCTGCCGAAACTCTCGCGCATGGCTGTCATAGGCAATTCGACCAACCCTGGCGACGCTCAAGTGTTGCGAGAGACGGTGCTGGCGGCCGGTGCCTATGACGTCTATCTGCGATACCTGGACGTCTTAGATCAGAAGGATATCGAGCCGGTGTTCCGAGCCGCCGCCGCCAAGGGGCGCGCCGATGCGCTTCTAATACTCGGGAATCCCATCCTCAATCTCCAGCGCAAACAAGTTATCGAACTCGCGGCCAAGCACCGATTGCCCGCCTCATACGCCAGGCCAGAGTATATCGAAGCCGGCGGACTGATGTATTACGGCACCAACTACAACGACTTGTTCCGGCGTGCCGCCACCTACGTCGACAAAATCTTAAAAGGCGCCAAGCCCGGCGACATCCCCGTCGAGCAACCGATCAAGTTCGAGTTCATCGTCAATCTCAAAGCAGCGAAACAGATCGGCCTGACGATCCCGCCGCAGGTGTTGGCAAGAGCGGATCGGGTGATTCGATGAAAGTTGTCAGCCATCAGCCGTCAGCAAAAACAGGAGCAACAATGAAGAATGCAAAGTCTCTTTCGTGGTTACTCGTAACAATTCTTCTAACCACTGCGCACTTCTCTGAGGCCCAGCAGCCGGAGAAAGTCCCCCGAATCGGATACCTATCCGGTGTCGAGCTGTCCGCTGTCGCGTCCCGCATCGAGGCGTTCCGCCAGGGGCTGCGCGAGCTTGGCTACACTGAGGGGAAAAACATCTTTATCGAGTGGCGATCGGCCGACGGGAATATAGATCGCTTAAGCGTGCTCGCAGCCGATCTCGTGCGTCTCAAGGTCGACGCCATCGTCTCGGGTGGTTCGCTCAACACCCGCCGCCTCAAGGAAGCGACGTCGACGATTCCGATTGTCATGGCGCAGGATACCGACCCGGTCGGCAACGGGTTCATCGCCAGCTTGGCGCGACCTGGAGGGAACATTACCGGTTTAGCAACTCTCTCGCCAGAGATTAGCGGCAAGCAACTGGAGCTTTTGAGGGAGATCGTTCCCAAACTCTCACACGTGGCCATCATCGGCAATTCGACAAACCCAGGCGACTCGCAAGCTCTGAGAGAGACCGTACTCGCGGCAGGCTCATTGGAGGTCTACCTTCGCTACCTCGATGTCCTAGATCCCAAAGATCTTGAGGCTATGTTCCGAGCCGCAACCAAAGGGCGTGCTAACGCGCTCGTGGTTCTGGGAAATCCCGCACTCAATGCTCGGCGAACACAAGTTGTGGCGCTCGCGGTAAAGCATCGGCTCCCCGCGACCTACGCCAGGCCGGAGTATATCGAAGCCGGCGGACTGATGTATTACGGCACGAACTATAACGACCTGGCCCGCCGCGCGGCGACCTATGTCGACAAGATTTTGAAAGGCGCCAAGCCCGCCGACCTTCCCGTCGAGCAGCCGATTAAGTTCGAGTTCATCGTCAATCTCAAAGCTGCCAAGCAGATCGGCCTGACGATCCCGCCCAACGTGCTGGTGCGGGCGGATCGGGTGATTCGATGAAAACGTGAAGGTTCCTCGATAGAACGTTACCTTGACATCCACTGGGACTTCGGAAAGAATCTCCTTCGTTGTTCGCTGGTTGCTAACGAAAAGCTTTTTGAGGGATCAATGTCAATCCAGTCTAGGCGAGGCGGTGCAAGCATGTCAGGATCAGGAGCGTTCAAGGCACCCGCAAGGTCAAAAACGAGCCGAGAACGATCTCAATCAGCATCGTGCTCAGAAAGGGGAGTCCATGGCTAAGAGTGTTCGAGCCGTCTTTGACGGCGAGGTTCTTCGCCCGGAGGAAACGGCCGACTTGAAACCAAACGTCCGCTACCTGGTGATCATCGAGCCGGGTGATGAAAAAAAAGAGAGCGGCGAAGCGGGTGCCTACCCTCTAACTGAGATCGGTAGATTGGCAATCGACATGGGCGTTACGGATTTATCCACTCGCCATAGTTGGTACGCACACGACCGCCTGGAGAACGATGGCGGTGACACCTGACTTCGAGCCGGTCTTTCTGGACACGGCTTACGTCAATGCCTTAATCAACACTCGTGATCAATGGCACGAGGCCGCAGTCCAATGGGAGCGAAAGCTTGCGACGGACCGACGACAGCTCATCACGACCGAGTTCGTGCTGGTCGAGATTGCTGACGGATTGGCACGGGTTAGATTTCGGCTCCAGGCCGCGCAGCTGATAGCGGCTTTGCAAGCAAGCGCACTGGTTGAAATTATTCCCGCTTCTTCTGACCTCTTCACTGCCGCGCTAGAGCTGTATCGTAACCGCCCTGATAAAGATTGGGGCTTGACAGACTGTGCGTCCTTCGTCGCCATGCGTGAACGCGTCTTGTCAGAAGCCCTGACAACTGATGAGCACTTTCGCCAAGCCGGCTTTCGCGCGCTGTTGCTCGAAGATGCCCCGGCATAACCGGGCCTTATCCGTAACTTTTACCTGTGGGGCGAACCTCTCCGGGAACTTCCGCCGCGCCGCCACCTATGTGGACAAAATTTTGAAGGGGCGAACGCCTGCCGATCTTCCCGTCGAGCAACCGATCAAGTTCGAGTTCATCGTCAATCTGAAAGCGGCGAAGCAGATCGGCTTGACGATCCCGCCGCAGGTGTTGGCAAGAGCGGATAAGATCATCAAGTAGGCATGAGGCGCGAGGCGGAGGGCATGAGTAAGTCGAATAACGGAGGGGAAAGAAGGGTTATCAAATTCTTGGGCAATGCAGGCTCGCGTTTCGCCGCCGAAAAAATCGCGATTGCAAAGTATTCCATCGGTCGATACAATTTTCCTAAGTCCAACGAGCGGTCGATAGGGAGATATTATGGAAACGCTAACGGTTTCTCCGAAGTTTCAAGTTGTAATCCCCAAGGTAATTCGTGAGTCGCTGAAACTGGCGCCGGGTCAGAAAATCCAAGCGGTCCAGTACGAAAACCGCATTGAGCTGATTCCCGTGCGACCGATTAAGAAAATGAGAGGCTTTCTCAAAGGGATCGACAGCACCGTCTCACGGGAAAATGACCGTCTGTGAACGTCGTCGATTCCTCCGGGTGGCTGGAGTACTTGGCGGACGGACCCAATGCCGACTTCTTCGCCATGCCTATCACCGCGACGGCAGAACTGATCGTGCCAACGATCAGCTTGTACGAAGTCTTCAAACGGATATTGCAGCAACGAGGTGAGGATGATGCTCTTCAAGCCGTAGCGCTGATGCAGCAAGGAACAATTATCGAATTAACCGCGCCGCTAGCTTTGAGCGCAGCCCGAATCAGTCATACCGAAAAGATCCCCATGGCGGATAGCATCATGTTAGCGACCGCCCGTGCCTACGGCGCGACTCTGTGGAGCCAAGATTCCGACTACGAACATATTGCGGAGGTACGCTACGCAGCGAAGAAGTAGTATTTAGCAAGTCAGCCACTCCCCTCCGTCATTTTCCATTATCCATTCTCCATTATTAATTGCCCCCCTCACTCCCCCGCCACGGTCATCTTGGCAAGCTTCACCGTCGGCGCCGCGATGCGGCCGCGCATTTCTAGGTCGTTGCCGACCATTTCGATGTTGTGGAACATTTCTTTTAGATTGCCGGCGACGGTGATTTCCTCTACTGGAAAAGCCAGCTCGCCGTTTTCAATCCACATACCGGCGGCGCCGCGGGAGTAGTCGCCGGTGATCATGTTGACGCCGGAGCCGATCATTTCGGTGACGTACAAGCCCGACTTGATCGTGCCGATGATCTCCTTGGCGCTCTGCTTACCGGGAGTCAGATAAAAATTAGCCGGCGACACGCCGGGCGGTTCGCCGACGGAGCGCGAGGCGTTGCCGGTGGACGGCAGGCCCAACTTCTTGCCGCTGTAGGTGTCGAGCAGATAACTTTTCAGCTCGCCGTTCTCGACCACGACCTTTTTCTTAATCGGTAAGCCTTCGGCGTCGAAGGGACGCGAGCCATGGCCGCCGACGATGGTGCCGTCGTCGATGACGGTGAGTAAATCGGCGCCGATCTTCTCGCCCAGCTTGCCGGCCAAAAACGACGCACCTTTGTAGAGCGCGTAGCCCGACAAGGCCGAGGCCAAGCTGCGCAACAGCGACGCGGCCATTTCCGGATCGAAGACGATGGGCACCTCGCAGGTCTTCACCTTGCGTCCGCCCAAGCGGCGCAGCACGCGCTGGGCGGCTCGCTCACCGACATGTTGCGACGATTCCAACCTTGCGAAATTACGGCTGGATGAAAACCAATAGTCGCGCTGCATGGCACCGTCTTGCTTGGCCACCGGCGATACCGAATGGCCGAAGGTCGAGCCGGCGTACTCGCCGGCGAAGCCCTGGCTGCTGACGTAAACCACCCGGCCGAAGTGATTGGAAAAGTCAGCACCCTCGGAGTTGGTGATGCGCGCGTCGAACGACAGCGCGGCTTTCTCAGTGTCGAGCGCGATTTTGATCTTGTCATCGACGGCGATGCTGCGCGCGTCGTTGTCGAGTAAGTCGAGATCGGGGATCTCGGTCGCCAACATCGCCACGTCGGGCAAGCCGCCGCTCGGGTCCTGCGCCGTGGCGCGCGCCATCAACACGGTATCGTCGATGAGCTTTTCAAGAGATTTTTTCGAGATATCCGAAGTCGACGCCGAGGCCGAGCTGTTGCCGAGAAACAAACGCACGCCGAGCCGCTTCTCACCCGCCTGGCTGATCTTCTCGACCTCACCCATGCGCACGGTAACGAAAAACGAATCGCCCTCGACCATCACGACATCGCCCGACGACGCGCCCTTCTTCTTCGCCAGGTCTAGCAACTCGCGGCCGAGATCTTGGTTTAGTTCACAACGTTCCATAATTATCCGATCTGTGGTTCCAATCGTTCCAACCGTTCCAGCGGTTCCAATCGTATCGGTCGAGAGCGATTCCGAGCCCTGGAACTTTTGGAACCATTGGAACGGCTGGAACTGATTATTTGCCTACGCCCTAGTGCCCCCGACGGTCAGCCCGTCAATTTTTATCGTCGGCATGCCGACGCCGACGGGCACCGACTGGCCGTCCTTGCCGCAGGTGCCGACGCCTTCGTCGAGTTTCAAGTCGGCGCCGACCATCGACACGCGGGTCAAGACGTCGGGGCCGTTGCCGATGAGCGTCGCGCCTTTGACCGGCTTGGTGACCTTGCCGTCTTCGATCAAGTAAGCCTCGCTGGCGGAGAAAACAAATTTGCCGCTGGTGATGTCGACCTGGCCGCCGCCGAAGGAGACGGCGTAGAGCCCCTTATGCACCGATTTCAAAATATCTTCCGGCGCCGACTCGCCGGCGCGCATGAAGGTATTAGTCATGCGCGGCATCGGAATATGAGCGTAGCTTTCGCGCCGGCCATTGCCGGTGAGCGCCATCTTCATCAGGCCGGCGTTGAGCTTGTCTTGGAGATAGCCTTTCAAGATGCCCTTCTCGATGAGCGTCGTGCATCCCGTCGGCGTGCCTTCGTCGTCGACGTTGATCGAGCCGCGGCGCGACGGGATCGTGCCGTCGTCGACCACGGTGCAGAGCTCCGACGCGACCTTCTCGCCGATGCGGCCGCTGAAGGCCGAAGTGCCCTTGCGATTGAAGTCGCCTTCGAGACCATGGCCGATGGCTTCATGTAACAGAATGCCGGGCCAGCCGGGACCGAGCACGACGTCCATGGTACCCGCCGGCGCGTCCTCGGCGCTTAAATTTAATACCGCCTGGCGCACCGCTTCGCGGGCGTAGCGTTCATAGTCGCCGCCGTCGACAAAGAAACCGAACTCGACCCGGCCGCCGCCGCCGAAGCTGCCGACCTGGCGGTTGCCGTTTTCTTCGACGATGCAAGTAACATTGAGGCGGGTGAGCGGCTGGATGTCGCCCACCACCATGCCTTGCGATGACGCCACCAGGATAACTTTGTACTCGGCGCCGATGGAGGCGAAAACATTTTTCACCCGCGGGTCAAGCGACCGGGTGAACTTGTCGATCTCATAGAGCAGCGCGACTTTGCGCTCCAACGGCACATCGTTCACCGGCGTGGCGATGGCGTAGAGGTCGTGGGCTTTGCTGGGCAGCTGGCCCACTTGCGCCGGCACCTGGGCCGGCCGGCTTTGCGCGATATATTGCGCCGTGCGCGCGGCGATCTCAAGATTTTCAATGGTGATGTCGTCGGTGTAGGCATAGCCGGTTTTAGTCTCCGCCAAGACCCGCACGCCGACGCCGTTGGAAGTCGACTGGGAACAGTTCTTGACCATCCCCTCTTCCAGGCTGATGCCCTCGTTGCGCCGGTATTCGAAGAACAGATCGGCGTAGTCGGCCTTTTTGCCGATGGCCGCGTCGAGGATCTTGTCGAGGTCGCGATTGCGGATACCGAAGTTGCGATCGAAAAAGGTTTTGGCGGGAACCGGTAAGTCTGCCATGGCAATTCACCTCGCTTGTGCATTGTAAGATAGAGGATTTACATCCAAAAACCAGCTCTTGGTGTCTAATAATGAGTTGATCGTGTCACGCCATTGGGCTAATATTCGCCCATCACAATTCAGCAGGGCAGAGGATCATGGCACAGAAAAAAATCGTTCACATCGTCGGCACCGGCACCATCGGCGAACCGCTGGTGGTGATTCTTTCGACCTTCAAAGAGCAGTTTGGCATCGACGAAGTGACCTTTCATAAGCGCACGCCGCTGATCACCGACCGCTCAAAAGTCCATGTGTCCTGCGCCAAGGGCGCCAAACTGGCAGTCGATAAAGAAAGCCGCCAGAAGTTTATCGAGATGGGCATGACGCCAAGCTTCGAAGCCGAAGAGGCGATCGAGCGCGCCAGCGTGGTCATCGACTGCACGCCGGTGGGGAATAAAAACAAAGAAAAGCTGTACAACAAATACGCCAACAACGGCCGCGGCTTCATCGCCCAGGGCAGCGAAGATGGCTTCGGCAAGAAGTACGCCCGCGGCATCAACGACAAAGCGCTGGTTAAAGGGCAGGATCAGTTCATCCAGGTAGTTAGCTGCAATACCCACAACTTAGCGGTACTCATCGACACCATCGCCTTGGGTCCGGAAAAGGAAGACAACCTGGCCGAGAGCCGCTTTGTCTGCATGCGCCGGGCCAACGATCTGAGCCAGGAAGGCGATTTCATCCCGGCGCCCGAGGCGAGTAAACACGACGACGCCCACTACGGCACCCATCAGGGCCATGACGCCCATGAGCTATTCAAAACCGTCGGGCTGGATCTGAATATTTTCTCCTCAGCCTTGAAGCTCAACACCCAGTACATGCATACGATTCATTTCAACTTGCGTCTGCGCCGGTCCATCGACAAGGACGAACTGATGCGCCGCTTCCGCTCGACGCGCCGCGTGGCAATAACCAACAAGGCATCGTCGGCGTCGGTGTTTTCCTTTGGCCGCGACCATGGGCTGTTCGGCCGCATCCTCAACCAAACCGTGATCGTCGCCCAGAGCCTGGCGATCCACAACGACAAGGAAGTCATCGGCACCTGCTTCACGCCCCAGGACGGCAACTCGCTGCTCAGCAGCATCGCCGCCTCGCTATGGTTCATGTACCCCGACTCCTACGAAGAAAAATTGGCGCCGGTGCGGCCGTACTTTTTCAGCGAGATCTAAAGACCCACTAACGGATGGCAAAAGGGACCGAAGGCTGCGGCTTTCGGTCCCTTTTTTTGTTGGGCATTCAGGTTTTATGAGGGGGGAATTTTCACCACGAAGTGTTTCATGAGCTTACGCTCGTCTGCGGACGATGAAAGTCGGGTTGTCTGTTTGACTCGTCATGCCGGCGCAGAGCTTGCCCCGGAGGCGATTCGGGGCCGGCATCCATCTTTGACCACCCCGCCCCGCCTGGATACCGGCCTACGCCGGTATGACGGATTTTGGTCGATTCGTCATTCCCGCGTAGGCGGGAATCCAGATTTGTTCAGCCCCGAATTAACCTGACCATTAGCCACAAGCGAATCTTTTCTAAGAAGACACGAAGGTCTGAGAACAATTGTTTCCGAAACCTTCGTGCCCTCCGCGTCTTCGTGGTGAAAAGGAATTCGCAACCGAACAACTACTGACTGACATCGGCACTGAAGCCGTCGAACTGCACCGAGTCGCCGGCTTTGAAACCATGGCGTTTCGACAAACCGCCGTTGATCTCAAAGACAAACTGGCTCCGGCCTGGGACGGAGCGCGGGTCGAGGGAAAATGGCGTGGCTTGCTCGACGATGCCGACGATCTTGCGCTCCTTGCTGATAAAGATCATGTCCAAGGAACGCGGCGTGTTTTTCATCCAAAAAGACTGCTGCGACTCGCCGGGAAAGACGAAGATCATGCCGCGGTCGTCGGCCAACTCGGTGCGGTACATCAAACCCATCTCGCGCTTGCCGGGGGTGTCGGCGACTTCCACCTGAAAGGCTACTTGCCGGCCGTCTTGGGTGGTGATGGTCACTTTCGGTTGGGCGTCGCAGGCGGAGACGGTGAGGATGAACAGCCCAAAGGCGCTGAGGATTCTTCCAAAACCGCGCATATTACTTGCTGAGGCTGCGGGCGACGATCTCGGCGACATCGAGCACTTCCATCGCCGTCTCCGGCTCTTCCTTGTTGGTCTCCTCGGTGAGCATGCGCATGCAAAACGGACAGCCGGTGGCGACGGTCTTGGCGCCGGTCTCTTTTAACTCGCGATAGCGGTTGGTGCTGACCCGCTCTTTGCCTTTTTCTTCTTCCTTCCAAAACTGGCCGCCGCCGGCGCCGCAGCAAAAACTGTTGCTGCGATTGCGCTTGGGCTCGGTCAACTTGGCGCCGGTGGACTCGATCAGACCGCGCGGTTGGTCGAAGATGCCGTTGTGGCGGCCGAGATAACAGGGATCGTGATAGGTCACCGAGCCGCTGCTGTCTTTATCGATTTTGAGCTTGCCGCTTTTCACCAGCTCATCGATGAAGTCAGTGTGATGCTTAACTACATAGTTGCCACCGAACTGCGGGTATTCGTTGGCGATGGTGTGAAAGCAATGCGGGCAGGTGGTGACGATGGTTTTGGGCTTGATGTCGTTCAAGACGGCGATATTTTCCTCCGCCATTTGGACGAACAGATATTCATTGCCGGTGCGCCGCGCCGTGTCACCGGTGCACTTTTCTTCCTTGCCGATGACCGCCCAGTCGAGGCCGGCGGCATTGAAGATGGTCGCCATGCTCTGGGCGATCTTCTGCGCCCGCGGATCGAAGGCGACGGCGCAACCGACCCAGTAGAGCACTTCGGGATCGGGCTTGTCGGCGAGCGTCGGCACGGCGAAGGGCAAACCCTTGGTCCAGGCGACGCGCTCCTCCACCGGCATGCCGAAGGGATTGCCGGCCCGCTCCATATGATTGAAAGCGGTTTGCAGCCCCTTGGGAAACTCTGCCGCGCCCAGTACCCGCTCGCGGCGCACGTCGATGATGTGGAGCATTTGCTCGTTGCCCACCGGACAGACTTCGATGCAGGCGTTGCAAGTGGTGCAGGCCCAGGCCGACTCTTCGTTGAGCGCGAAGTCGAGCAGCGGCCGCGGGCTCTCCAGCCCTTGAGAGAAGCTCGGGAAAATTTTGTTGAGCTCATAGCGCTCGTTGATGATCATCGCCGCCGGACTAAGCGCCTTACCCGTATTGGAGGCGGGGCAGACATCCTGGCAACGGTTGCACATGATGCAGCTATAGGAATCCAACAACCGCGGCCAGGCGAAGTCTTCCAGCTTGGCCGCGCCAAAGGTTTCTTCTTTCTCGAAGTCCATCGGTTGCAGCACGCCGGGTTTGTCCTTCTTCAACGCCAAATTGATCGGCGCCAAGAAAATATGGATATGTTTGGAGCGCGGGAAGTACGGCAGAAACAGCAGGATCGACCCCAACGCGCCCCACCAGTAGAAATGATTGAGAAATTCTAGCGCGCCGGGATTGAAGCTGGCGAACAGCCCGGCGAACAACGAACTCACCGGCTGAAATGGATCGCCGCCCTGCTGGGCCAGCTGGGTCGCCTTGAACAGCAACCGGCAACCGACGTGAAAGATGATGAAGCAGGCGACAAAGGTCGAGTCGCGAAAGATCCCGGCGCGGACTTCCGGCTCCACCGGCGTGTTGTCGGCGAAGGAAAAATCCCGCGGCTTGACCAGCAAGCGGCGAATCAGCATGCCGACGATGCCGATCAGCACCGAGGCGGTCAAAAGATCGCCGGCGATATTGAAGACATTCCAAACCCCGCCGCGCGCGTGAATACCGAAGAACCCTTCGAGAACATCGACCAAATTGACCAGGAAGTAGAAGATGAAACCGTAAAAAATCATCGCGTGGAGCAACGACACCACCGGCCGTGTCTTGAACACGCTCTGTTGGGTCAGGACGATCCACAGGGCGCGGCGAATGCGCTC
>CAMDBU010000134.1 GCA_945889495.1 Syntrophobacter sp. SbD2
TCGCTCACCGCCACCCACATCCCTCTCTGCTCTTCGTGTTTTCGTTTTCCCATCGCCATGCAATAAACTCTACACGATCTCTTCTTCCTGTCGATCCTCATCGCCTCGGTTACCCACTTCATTCTCGACTTTCACCACGGGCTGCTAGCCGCGAACTTCAATAAATTTTTATGAATATAGCCCTTTTGTCCGTCGGCGGCAGTGACCAGATACCACTCGCCTTCCAACTTCTCGACCGCAACCGGGTCGCCTTCCTTGAGCGTCAGCTTAATCGCCTGCTCGACGCTGGCGCCGGCGCGTAGATTCGCCGTCGGCGTGCCGAAGACCGCCGCCTTCTGCGCCGCCGCATCGGCTGCCAGAGCGCGGCCTGGAACCAACCCGAGCGAAACCACAACGGCGACGACGAGCAAGCGATGAGCGGCCAACATGGGGGCAATCTATCACAAGCGTGGATCGCGGCTCAACGAAATTTCCGCGCTTACCCGATGAAATGCAAAAAGCCCCGCGAGATCGATTCCCGCGGGGCCTTTTGAGCAATCAAGCGATCGACGATTACGGTCGTTTGTAAAAGCTCGGGTCCATCTTGGTAGTCGTGCCCGACTTGGCGAGCTCTTCCTCGAACATCTTGCGGATCTTCGGATCCTCGTCGAAATATTCGATCTGGTTGCCACCAGCTTTGACATCCTTGTCGACTTTGGTGATATCGCCGAAGCCTTCGCCGAGGCTGTACTTGATGCCGCCCAAACGGGGCGGCAAGTAGCGCGCGCCGGTGGCGCCAGTGTTGAAGTGCTGGTGCCACATCATCGCCGGCGGCGTGAACACGCTGCCATCCTGCCAATCGTAGCGCTTGGGCTCTTCGCCCTGGCGCCAGAACATCGAGAAGCCTTGACCCTTGATGATGATGACGTTAAAGCCCGGACCATGGCGGTGGCCTTTCTTGTAGGTGCCGATGGGAAACTCGGAGATATGCGCGGCCATGGAGCCGTTGGCCATTTCCAAGAAAACATTTTTGCCGCCGGCGCCGCGCTCTTTCCATTCTTCGAGCGCGAAGTTGCGCGCGTCGGAGACAAAATTGGTATCCCAAACCCGGCCCGGATAGGCTTTGCCCTTGCCGCTGAAATATTCCGGATCGCCGTCGAAACGCTCGGTGAAATCATGCGGCGTGTTGAAGACAAAATTCTCGTTGTGAAACAGGTTCATGACGATGGGCGCGCTGTTGACCGAGAAAAACCGCGCCGGCTCGCTGCCCGATCCGTTGAAGTGCTGGTAGGTGCAGTTGAGCGGCAGCGCGAACAAGCTGCCATCATGCCACTCGAAGGTCGTCTTGACGCCCTTATCGTTCCAAATCGTGGTCGCCCCTTGGCCCTTCAAGACGAAATGCAGATCCTCGTAAAGATGGCGCATGGGCTCTAATTTTTTGCCCGGGGGAATCTCGCTGACGTAGGACCCGGTGGCGCCTTCGGCGCCTTCCATGTTGATAAACGCGCCGTTACCGCCGGTGCGCGCCCAGGGCTTGACGTCGATTTTCTTTAAATCTTGCACGAAGAAGGTTTTGACAACGGGGATCCCCTCGCCCAACTGCCACTTATCGTAAAAGGGGATATTGTCCATTACGTTATCGGTCTGTTCCGCTGGTTTCGACATAAATTCCCTCCGCAAAAACTTGCCCGAGTTAATATCGTATCGATGTCGTGAAAGCAAGGTGAGCGGCGCCGGCGCGCGCTGGCCGTCAGTCCAGTTGGCTCCACTGTTGGAACTCTTGCAGCCCCAGTTTCTCCAAGGTGTCTTTGAACGGCCTACCGGTGCGCTCGTGGCGGCCGGATTGTTTGTAATAATCCCAGATCATCTCGGGCAGCCACTTGGCGATGGTGAAGCCTTGGTACTTGCCGTCGGGGATCGGTTCCAAAAATCTTGGGCCGACATCTTGCCAGTCGAAGTCGGCGATCCAGCCGCGCTGGGTGCCGAACAGACTTTGTAAAATCATGCTGCGGTGGCCGGCTTGGAGCGCTTCGTCCATGGAGAAATCCCAGCCGGTGATCGCATTGAAAGCATCGACGATGGAATTCAAGCCATCTTTTTTGTGGCTCTCCTGGGCGAACCAGCAGCCGCCGAAGATGCCGGTGAACTGTCGATACTGCTCGGACAACACGTGGGACCACACCCAGCCATCGGGGCTGTCCATGGTCAGCGGCCCCCACTTTTCTTTGCCACGCAGATCCGGCGGCGGATTGGTCGAGCCGCCGCCTTGAGGTTTCATGCCGCCGCTAGCGACCAGTTCGCGCAACATCTGACCTAACAGCGGGCGCCACTCATGCATGGCCGGCGTGCCGCCTTTGGTGTGAACGGCCCAGTTGGGCGCGTCGCCGCCGAGCGCTTCGGCCAACTGCTTCGGCCCTTCGGCGAGCAAGTTGCCGAGCCAGCCTTCGCGGCGCGCCGCCATGTCGAGCAATTTGCTCACCGCCTCGACGTTGCCCCATTCGAGTTTCAATCCGTTGGTTCGGTCCGGGCCGAGCAAGCCTTTTTCCCAAGCTTCAAACGCCACGCCGGCGCCGCAGGAGAAATGGCTGCATTCAATTCCCAAATTGTTGATCTTCTCGGCCAAGTGGAGCACGGCGTTGCCTTTGATGCCGAGGTTGAAAAAAGTATCGAGCCACTCGCCGCCGGCGTTGAAGTGGACGACGGTGCCCTTGAACTCGCCGCTGCCCAGCTTGGCGTCCCAGGGACACATGCGAGCGCACTGAAAGCACGGACGGAGCACGACGTCGTTGTCGGCGAAGCCGGCGATATGCGCCGGTTGGATGTCGGTGCTGCGCCAATTTAAATTATTCAGCGCGCCCCAGGCGTCGCCATGGCCGTACTTGGTTTTCTTTTTCTTGACGTCATGTTGCTGCAGGACGTTGCGCCAGCGCAGGCCGGCGTCGGCGAGCTTGGCTTTGTCGCGGTGGCTCGGCCGCACGGAACCGCTGACGACAATGGCTTTTAATTTTTTTGAGCCCAATACAGCGCCGCCGCTGTGGGCGGCGAAGTGATTGTAGTCGTTGGCGAGCATGGCACCGCGATTGAGATTCTCCCCCGCCGGGCCTATGCACAGCACGCGCGCGTCGCGGTTGCCGACGATCTCGCGCAGCCGGTCTTCGGTATCGCGGGTACCGAGTCCCCAGACCTGCGCGCCGTCGCGCAGCTCGGCCTTGCCGTCTTTGATGTAGAGATAGACCGGTTTGGCCGACACGCCTTCGACGATGACGCCGTCGTAGCCGGCGGCTTTGAGATAAGTCGCCCAATAGCCGCTAGTGGCGCCACGGCCGAGTGTCGTGTTGGTCAAAGGACTTAAATACACCGCGGTCATCTTGGTGCCGCCCGGCGTGAAACCGTTGCCGGTGAGCGGCCCGGTCATCATCACCACTTTGTTTTCCGGGCCGAAGGGTTTTGCGTCGAGCGGCAGCTCGTTCATTAGAATGTAAAGCGCCAGCGCCTGGCCGCCGATAAATTTTTTCAAGATCGGCTCTTCGGGCAGATTCTCGTCGGTGAGTTTGCCGGTCGTCAGATCGACACGGAGAATTTTCCCCATGTAGCCGCCGGGGAGAGGAGTGGTGCGCGTCGTTGGAAATAGGTTCATCGATGGCTCCATGGGTTGGAAGTATGAAAGGATGAAGGCGAAAGGCGGAAGGATGAAGTGGGGAACTCAATCATCTTGACTTCATCCTTCATCCTTCCGCCTTCATCCTTGATTTTCTTATCTTGCTCCGAAAATCCCGCGCATCTCCTCCGCCGCCGGGCCATGCTCTTTCGCCTGGCGCGGATCGCTGGCTTGGAGTTTCACATTGCGCAAAGAAAACACTTGGGGATCGACATCGCGGTGAGCCGGGATGCGTCCCTGGTCGCGCAGCATGCGCTGGCCTTCGACGGAGAGAATAAAGCCGATCAAAAGTTTGCCGGCGTTGGGATGGGGCGCGCCCTTGGCCAAGACCATCGGATGAACGTAGGTGATCACCGGCTCGTCGAAAACATACTGCACCGGGCCGCCTTGGGCTTTGATGCGCGCGGCGATATGAGCGTAGGTGTTGGTGACGACGTGAAATTCGCCGGCGGCCAAAAGTTGCGCGGTAAGGTTGTGACCGTCGCGCACCGCCGGTTGCTGAGCCGCCAGCGCTTTCAAAAAGCCACGCGCTTTGTCCTTACCCCAGCGCCGTTGCAAGCTAACGTACCATTCAGGGTCCAAAAGATTGACGCCAATCCGCCCTTTCCAGCGCGGCGCCAACAGGTCTTCGTATTTCTTCGGCGCGTCAGCCGGTTTCACCAACTGGGTGTTGTAGGCCATGGAACTGAGCAGCGAATGGACGTTGACCCAATGGCCGTCGGGATCTTTGAAGCCGTCGTCGAAGCTCGCCGCTTCCGCCGGCACGAAGCGCTGAGTCAGGCCGGACTCCTTCATCAGCTGCACTTGGAATCCCGCCGAGGTCACGACGTCGACCGCGAAGCGGCCGGCCTTGGCTTCGGTGCTGACCCGTTGTAGTACCCGCTCGCTGGTGCCGCGGTAGAATGACGGCTTGATCGCCGGATATTTTTTCTTGAAGGCGTCAACCAGGGTGACGATCTGCTCGTTGTTGAGCGAGCTGTAAAGGACGACTTCGCCCTCGCTCCGCGCTGCGTCATCGAGCGTAGCGGCGCGGGCGGTGGCAACGGCGAGGACTGAGAGGGCTAGTAGAATCAGCAATCGGGGCATCGTTGGTCAACTCTTACACATGGCCGACGAAGAAGTCGTCCATGTTCAGCGTGGATTTCATCAAGCCCTGTTCGATCTGGTAGCGATTCATCGCCGCCAGCGTGCGCTTCTCATTGTCGCGCATGACGTAGTCGTAGGGATCTCCGCCGAGGGCGTCGCGCTCTTTTTGGTAGCCGGCGATTTCTTCGGCGGGCATATACTTCTGCGCCACATCGCGCGCTTCCATGAAGGCGCGGGTGAGCTTGGCCGGCAGATCGGGATGCTGCTCGACCACTTTTTTGCGGATCGAGATCACATGCATGATCGGATTGATGCCGGTCTTCTTGACGTAAGCGAGAATCTCGTCGTTGTTGTCGAACAACGGCCTGACGCCTTCATAGGCCGCCATCATCGGCGGAGTCTCGCCGCCGCCAAAAAAGCCGGTGTAACCATTATCGCCCGGCACCAGGGCGCCGTGCAGCTCGCCTTGGCTTAACATCTTCGACAGCACCAATTTTTCGCCGCCAAAAGGTGGCGGTGGATCGATGCGCTCGACTTTCACCGGTAGCTCGTGGCCAATGAAGACTTCGCGGCCCGAGACGAACCACTGCATGTCGGTGGTCTTGATGCCATGAGCGTCGAGCAGATACCCGCGCGCCCAAACCGATGCCGTGGCGCCGTAGCGAAAGCAGCCGAACTTTTTGCCTTTAAGCTCGGACGGATGTTTCAGATGTTTGTCGCAATGGTAAATGTTGCGCTGGCGCGGCCCGCGCTCGAAAAACACCGGGATCGCCAAATAATCCTTCGGTGCCTTTTCCATGGCTCGCATCAAGCTCGCCGCCGAAACTTCGCCGACATCCCACTGGTCGTGGAGATATTTATAGTGACGCTCGCCGGAGGTAGTGAACTCGGGGTCGGCCCAAAGATCGTACCCCTCGATGCCGACGCTGCCGTCGATGATCGCTTGACAGCGCGGGTGATCCGGCAGGCCTAGGGTGATGCGCGGTTTGTTGTTCGCCATGTCGTGATTCCTTCTTTTCTCGGGTTATCGCGGTTTCGTATTTATTAGTGCACGCGCATCACCACTTCAAATCTCAAATTTCAAATCTCAGATCGGATTATGAGATATGAAATTTGAGATCTGAGATTCGCGTTAGCGCGCAGCAGCGCGCTAACGCGACCCAGGAAATATCTCCCGATAACGATTACCGATCGCCTGGTACCTTCGTCCAATATCAAAGATATCCGGCATGCGCACGTCTTGGCCTTCTAATAACTAGCTCTCGGGGGATTTCACTTTGGGGTGAGCCGGCATTCTGTTGGTCGTGACGATGATCTTTTGGCCGTCTTCCGAAAGCAGGTAATCACTGAACAGCGCGGCGGCGAAGGGATGGGGCGCGCCGGCGCTCATGAACATCAGACTGGGAGTGAGAAAATAAGGTTGGATCGGCGCGAAACCGAGCGGCGCGCCTTGTTTGCTCAAGCTCAAGACCGAATTCAGATTGGTCTCGACGGCGAGCTCATGTTCGCCGGCGGCGAGCAGTTGGGTCAACAAGCGGCGGCCGCGCGAGTGCTGCAAGTTTTGCTCGTTCAAGCGCTTCATGAATCGCAGGCCGTTGTCTTCGCCGAGGAACTGCATCATGGTGCCGAACCAAACATAGGACTGGCTGTCCATCACCAGCTTGTTTTTCCAGCGCGGCCTCAAGAGATCGTCGACGCTGCGCGGCAGCTCGTCTCGCTTGACCAGCTTGGTGTTGTAGGCGCTGACCATGACGTTGGTCATGTAGGTGGTCCACAGCCCTTCTTTGTCTTTGAAGCCGTCGCGCAGGGCGTCGCGCTCGGGCGAGCGGTAGCGCGTGGCGATTCTCTTCTCGATGGACGCGAGCACACCTAGTTGGCCGCTGAGCACGACATCGGACAACGGTTTGCCGACCCGGCTTTCCGATTCGATGCGGGTGATGATCGCGGCGCCGGAGAAGTGCACGCTGGTGGCTTTGACGCCGGGATATCTTCTCATGAAGCCGTCGGCCAGCGGCTTCATGGCAGTGACGTCCATATTGGCGTAGATCACCGCTTCGCCTTCGGCCTTGGCGGCGTCGAGCAAACGCTGTTGGCGTTCTGCCGGCGAGAGTCTTTCCAACCCCGCCAGCTTGGCTTCCGTGCTCTGTGCCTGAAGTTTGATTGGCAAAAGCAGCAGCGCCGCGCCGATGATGGCAATGACGATCCTTCGCATCATCTGCGTCCAGGGATGCCCAACTCTTTGTGAATTTCCCGCAACAGGGAGAAGTCGACCAGCTGCGCCAGTGCTGGACTAGTGGGCAGTTTGAGCGGCTGGGTGATGGTCAGATCGATATTCTTGCGCATGGCGTCGTCGGTGGCGCCGCCGGGATTCTGCGCGTCGATCGCCCTGATGCAGATATTCGCCGCGCCTTCGATGACATCGCGCGAGTGGGTGAAGTCGGCTTGGGCGATTTTGTAGGTTTCCTCTTTGCGCGCGAGCATGAACTGCAAACTCTTCACCATGGCGCGGGTCCAGCGCTTGATTTTGTCGCGCCGGTTGGCCAGGTGAGCGTCTGAAGTCGAATAGCCCGCCCAAGGCCAAGGCCCCATGTCGGCCAACACGCCGAGCTCGGTGAAGCCTTGCTTCTTGAGCAGCACCGCGGCGTCGGGATTGAACGCGCGCGCCTGGATGATGCCGTTGCGCATGGCGACGATGGAGGTCTCGGCGCCACCGACGGTCATGAAGGTGACATCTTTCTTCGGATCCATGCCGTGATGTTGCAAGACCATGGACGCGGCGACTTCCGTGGTCGCACCCGGACCGGTGGTGCCGATCACCTTGCCTTTCAAATCTTGCACCCGTTTAATGTTAGGCGCGCCCATCAGGACGAACAGCGATTTGTCGTAAGGAAAAAAGTTCGCTTTCAAGGGCGCTCCGCGCGCCGCCGCGCGCATGGACGACCCGGCGATACCGGCGACATCGATCTCGCCCGCCATCAACGCGGTGACGACGACGTTGCTATTGACGACGATCCACTGGATTTCCAAATTCTCCTGGGCAAACAGGCCGGCGCGCATGCCGACGAACAGCGGCAGATAGCCGAAGTCCTTGGTCGAGAGCGCGACGCGGAATTGTTCGGCGCGGACGTTGTCCTTTGGCGCGACGAGCAGCGCCGCCAACGATAGGGCGAAGATGAATCGGCGTAGTACAGTTGTCATTGTGCTAAGTCAAAATGAAGCCTGGGATTTTATCTCGCAAAGACGCAAAGGCGCCAAGTTCGGAAAGAGTCTTTCTTACCTTTGCGTCTTTGCGCCTTTGCGAGAGATCATCCTAATCGATGTAGCCCTTCTCGCGGAAATACTTCTTAGCCCCCGGATGGAGCGGGATGTTCAGCTGGCCGGCTTCGCCACCGCGACAGAATTCGCGGATGGTCATCGGCCGCTTGTCGAAGTGGTCCACCGGAATATGTTTGTGGCATAGGTCGACCGCTCGCGCCATGTGGTAGGCGACTTTGTCGGATAAGTCGGCATGGCAAAAGAATGTCCAGCCGCTAAAATCGACGCAGCGGACCGCTTGGTCGAGCTTGGGATAATGCTTGCGCGTCAGCATGGCGCTGGGAAAGCCCAGCTTGGCCATATGCTTTGCCGCGTTGTCGTTGATCGGCAAGAAGCGCATGCCGGCTTTCAATGCCGTCGGCCCCCAACTCTTCACCCCTTCGTCGAACACCGCGTCGGCTTTGCCGGAAACAATCGCGTCGCGCCGCTCCGGCCCGCTCGGGTTGGGCGCTTCCATGATCTTGCCGCCCCATTTTTCAATGTCCTTATAACTCATGCCGTAGGACTTGAGCACCTCTTCGATGGCGTAGATGGTGGTCGCCAGCTTGCCGCGCCGGCGCGTCGAAATCCGTAGCGGATATTGTAGCCGTTTGATGTCTTCGAGCGAGTTGATGCCCAGGTTCGGCCGCACGGCGAAGATCAAGCGGTCCCAGGTCGGGAAGACGCCGATGGCGCGCAGGGGAATTTTCTTTTTGTAAAAGCCGCAGCCGAGATAGGCCATCGCCGACAGCCCTACCGGATTGCCGAAGCCGAACGAGTACTTTTTCTGGCCGACCAATATCGCCGGCCCGGTGCCGCCCAGCTCTGAATCGCGCCAGCCCATGGCGATGTCGAGCTGCGATTGGCGCGGCAACTCGATGCTATTGAAAAACGTGTAGCCGACGACGTTGGCGATATCGACGCGTTTGGAGGTCGCGGCGATGGAGAGTTTGATCGGTTTGTCCATGTTGCCTTCCTGGTCTGTGATGTTGCTTTAATGGGCCGGAATTCTAACCACGAAAATCACGAAGGACACGAAGATCTCGGACAATTGTTTTCCCGCACTTCGTGCCCTTCGTGTCCTTCGTGGTGAATAATTCCCCGCGCGATTTAATTGGCTTGCCGTGGGCGTCTTCCGCCAGGGCGGGCGAAGTGGAGTTCGAGATAGTTGCCTTCGGAGTCGAACATGTAAATCGTATTGCCGCTGTCGCGCTCGACACTGCGGTGATATTTGCCGAGTTCCTTGGCTTGCCTCATCGCCGCTTCGTAGTCTTCCCAAGCCAGACTGAAGGCTTGGTGGGTAATCCCATCCTGATCGACGGCGTCGCGGTTGAGCGGCCGCGGCCGGGCGAACAGCACGATGTCGTAATCGCCACAGCGCAGCCGGTCGAGCTTCTGCGCCACGCCATGCACCGGAAACGAATCCGGGTTGTCAGGATTGCCGCCGACCCGGCCCAAGTACTCCATGCCGAGGACGTTGGTGTAGAAATCCCTGGCGCGATCGAGATCGTCCACTGGGATACCCATGTGATAGACCTTGGTGAGTTTCATCGCATCTGCCCTACTTTCACAATCTCAATGAATTTCCTTTCTCTTCTCTCTTCCGGTGAATCCTGTCAAGTGGCGAAATCCAAACGGCCGTAGTAATCTTAGTGAGAATTTAAAAATAGGGGTTGGCGAGGAAGATATGAAGCGAACAGCACTTGCGTTAATCGTGATCGGTGGCTTGATCGCGGGTTCCGTATTCTTACTTGAATTTCTGATCCCGCTATATCCGGCGCAAAATATCAACGGGGTGCAGCTCGCATTCAATCTTCAGGTCGCCTCATGGCTAGCCATGACTCTCGTATTGGTCGGGGTTGTCGTCAGATTCCGGCGAGAATCAGCGGCGCGCGGGCGTAATGTCCGAATCTTAGTGCTTGTCGCGGTAGTTATCGGCGCTAGTTTGCTCGCCGCTTACAATTACTCTCATGTGGAAGAGTCACGCGCCGAGCAGAACGCCCACGGAAACTCAAAGTACCGCTTTTCCACCGATTGGGTGAGCGCCAATCAAGGTATGTGGTCAACCGTGCTGGGCCCGTTCAAGGGCAAAGCGAATATTCAGGGTTTAGAGATCGGTAGTTTCGAAGGGCGCTCGGCGATTTGGTTCTTAGAAAACATTTTAAACCAACCGGGCTCAACGCTTACTTGCATCGACATCTTCGACCCGGAATTTGAGGCAACTTTCGACCACAACATTGCGCAGTTCCCGGAGCCGGAAAGAGTCATCAAAATCAAAGCTGCCTCGCAACACGCCTTACCGACGCTCAAGCCAAACTATTTCGACTTTGCGTACATCGATGGCTCCCACGATGCCACGGATGTTCTGACCGACGTCATTCTCACGTGGCCGCTGTTGAAACCAGGGGCGGTCATCATCTTCGACGACTATGGTTATAAAGGCCTAGGTGCCTGGGTTCGCCCAGAGAAGACCCCGCGCATCGCCATCGACGCGTTTCTGCGGATATACGAGAAGCATGTCGAGGTGTTGCACCGGGGCTACCAAATTGCACTGCGGAAGCGAACCGAGGTTAACCAAGACTCGCTCGGCGTCATCGGCAACATAGTGCTGCGCTTGCAAGAACTTTTGGGCTAGTGGCTTACAGTCCTCTCGACACAGCCAGACGGCTAAGTTCGGCAGCAGCGGCTTGGCAATTCAAATTGCCAGGCGAAAAGCTTCAAGCGTCGGGAAGCCCCAGCTCCTCTAATTTCTTCGCGCTAATCAAACCGTTCTCGTCCCAACCTCTAGCTTGGTAATAGCTGGCGATCATCCCGCGCAATTCATCCGGGCTCAAGCCGACGCCCTGGGCGACGCCGGTGGGCAGGGTTTCTTGGAGCAGGCGTTCGGGTAGCCAGTCGTCTTGGGCGCGCCAACCCTCGCGTTGGTTGAAGAGTTTTTTTAGATTGTGAATGCGCTCGCCGATGCGCTTGAGCTCGTCGCTGGAACAATCCCAGCCGGTGACTTTGCTGACCAGCTCGGCCCCTTCGAGATAAAAATCGTTGAAGCATTTGCGCAGGAATTTACAAACGATCATTGAGTCGAGCACGGCGGCGAAATCTTCTGAGGCGGCGACGATGGCGCCGCGGCCGCTGTCGGATTTCAACCGGTCGACTTCGCCGGAAAAGTCCGCTTCGTAGGCACCGGAGCGGTTGTGGCAAGCGCCGCGTGGGCTGACGGCTAGTCCCAACGCCATGGTTTTCAAGCTGCGCGGTTCATAGCCGGGCAGTTCCAAGCCTTTTACATGCATGGCCCAATAGTCGCTGCCGTAACCGAGCGCTAACGCCGCGCGCCGCGAGCCTTCGGCCAATCGCGCGCCGACGCCTATGCGTTGAGCGATCAGTGGAATGGCCGCGAGCAGCGCATCAGCCGCGCCGAAGCGCAGTTCCGTCGCTTCCGGCAATAAACCTTTCTCGCTGCACTCCATGGCCCAGGACAGTGTCCCGCCGGTGCTGATGGTGTCGAGGCCGTAGAGATCGCAGAGCTGAGCGGCTTGCAGCACCACCTGCGGATCGTTGATGCCGCAGAGCGGGCCCAAGGCGAACAGCGTTTCGTATTCCAAGCGCTGCTCTTCGCCGTTCAAGGCTTTGAACAAGCGCTCGCATTGGATCGTGCAGGCGGCGCAGCCATGGCGCCGGCTAAAATTATTTACCGTCAGCGATTCGCCGCTGAGCGCCTCGGCGTCATCGAAGGTCGATTGCTGAAAGTTTTGCGTCGGTAAAGTGCCGAGCCGGTTGAACACCGCCAGGTTGGCGACGGTGCCGATGCTGCGGTATTTGTCGGTGAGCGAACCGAGGCTTTGCCGGCGCAGGCGATTGGCGATGGCGTCGACGGCGGCAGGATCGGCCACCGATATTTCGCGCGCGCCGCACAGCGCGATGGCTTTCAAACTCTTCGAGCCCATGACCGCGCCGACGCCGCCGCGGCCGGCCTGGCGCCCTTCGTTGCTGATGGTGGCGAAGCGCACCAGATTTTCGCCGGCTTGGCCGATGGCCGCCACGCGTAGCGCTGGTAAGTTCAATTCGGCGCGAATTGTCGATTCCGTTTCGTTTGGGCTTTTGCCGCGCAGCGCTTCGGCGTTCCTGATTTCGACCTGGTCGTTGTTGATTAGAATGTAGGCCGGCACCGCTGCCTTGCCGGTGATCACCAGGGCGTCGACGCCGATGCGCTTAAGCTCGAGGGCGAAGTGGCTGGAAGACAATGAGTCGGCAATAAATCCGGTGAGCGGCGACTTAGTCACCACCGCGAATTTCGCCGTAGTCGTGAGACCAGTGCCGACCAGCGGCGCGCTGGCGAAGATCAGCGGATTTTCCGGCGCGAAGGGATCGACGCCGGGCGGCGCGTATTCGTAGAGCAAGCTCGTGCCCAGACCAATGCCGCCGAGGTAGGCACGTAGGCGCGACTCTTCGATCTCGCGCCAGGAACTTTTACCGCTGGTCAGATCGATGTGGAGCAGCTGCCCGTGAAAACCATGCATGGCTCAGCCTCCGGCATCCGCCGAGAGAATGAAGATTTTGTCGCCGGGTTGAACTTGAGTGCGAAAATCTTTGACGAACGCCAGACCGTTGAGGTTGCAGGCATAGCCGCTGACGAGATGGTTTCCGTCGGCATCGATGACGCGACCGAGCAGTACTGGATGCAGTTCCGCGAGTTGCTGAAAAACCTGAGCCAAAGTCCCGTCTGGCGCCAACGTTAGAGCAACTTCCTTGGTTTTCGCCAACAGCTGGGCGACACCGAACAGTTCCACCGTGACGGGGATCGACGCCGCGCTCCATCTCGCTTGGGCCGCCTGATAATCCTCCGGGCTGTTCATGTTGAGAAAGCTCAACCCGTCAGGATCGAGCGGCAGCATTTCGTTTTCACTAATTTTTCGCGTGCGCACTTTGTCGTAGAGAAAAATCGGCCGTAGCTCGTTGCGTTCCAGTTGGGTTTTCAACAGCGGCGCCACGGATTTGCGATAAACCGCGTGGAGCGGCTGATAGCGCTCGTCGGTAAACGGCACGACGACATCGTAGTCGGTTATTTGCGCCATGAGAAAGGCGATCAAGCGCGGATTTAAAAACGGCGCGTCGCAGGAAGTCACGAAACAGATTTCTTCACGGGCGGCGTTAAGACCGTAGTAAATGCCGCCCACCGGCCCTTGGTACGCCACGTCGTCGCGGACAATCGCCGATGGCAGCGCCGGCAACTCCTGCTCCGGCGCGGCTACCACCACGGTGTCGGTAAATAACTGTTCCAGACGGCGCACCAGATGAACGATCAGCGGCTCGCCGGCAAACGGCAGCAGCGCTTTGGGCTGGCCCATGCGCGAGCTTTTGCCGCCGGCAAGAATGATTGCCGTCGCTGGTGGGATTTGCCGCGGGTTCACTGGTGTCACATCTACCCCAGCCGTGAAATGATTGAAAGACGTGATTCTCCCGCGCGCTGCTTTACCTTGCGTTCACAAAAGTGTTTCTATATAAGCCGCCCATAGGAGTTTATCTGAAAGATTTTTTTAAAGTTGAACCGCCGCAGGAAGCGCGCCGCATCGTACTCGAAGTCGCGCCGGTGGGCATCGAAACCATCGCCAGCGTGCGCGCCCGCGGCCGGGTGTTGGCCGAAGATCTTTTCTCGCAAGTGGACCTGCCGCATTTCCACCGCGCGGCGATGGATGGGTACGCGGTCAAAGCCAAGGATACCTTCGGTGCCAGTCAGAGTTTGCCGGCTTATTTAAAATTGGCCGGCGTCGTCGAGATGGGCAAAGAGGCGACCCAAGCGCTCACCAAGGGCGACGCGATCCGCATCTCCACCGGCGGGATGATGCCGCCGGATGCCGACGCCGTGGTCATGGTTGAATACACCGACGAGACCAACGGCGGCTTGGTGGAAATCCACCGCAGCGTGTCGCCTGGGCAAAACGTCATTCAGATCGGCGACGACATCAAAAAGGGCGAGCCGGTTTTCCCCCAAGGGCGGCGGCTGCGCGGCCATGATCTGGGCGCGCTCACCGGCGTCGGCATCTCATCGATTAATGTTCACAAGCGGCCGCGCGTGGCGCTGATCTCCACCGGCGACGAGATCGTCGACGCCGATGTCGAGCCGCGGCCCGGCCAGGTGCGCAACATCAACCAGCATTCTTTAGCCGGCCTGATCGAAGAAGCCGGCGCTGAACTCAAGGACTGGGGCGTGATCCGCGACGACCGCGCGCAGTTGACCGACGCTATCGGCGGCGCCCTCGATTGGGCCGACGCGGTGTTGCTGTCGGGCGGCAGCTCCATGGGCGCCAAAGACATCGCCTTGGAAACCATTCTTTCGTTCCCCGATGCAGAGTTTATTTTCCACGGCATCTCGATCGCGCCGGGCAAGCCGACGATCTACGCCAAAGCCTGCGGCAAACCGATCCTCGGCCTGCCTGGCTATCCGGTGTCGGCGTTGGTGATCTTCGATCTGTTCGGCGCGCCCATGCTGCGCCGCCTGGGCGGCGAAAGCCTCGATGCACTGCAACGCTTCAGCCATACCGTGCGCGCGAAATTGAAAACCAACATCGCCTCGCAGATCGGCCGCGAAGATTATGTCCGCGTGGTCATGGAAGCCGACGGCGCCGGCTTCATCGCGTCACCCTTGCCGAGTAAGTCGGGCGCGATCTTTACCCTGGTCAAAGCCGACGGCATGGTGCGCATCGGCATGAATCAGGATGGACTTGAGCAGGGCGAAGTGGTGGATGTCATACTATTCTAGTTTCTAGTTGTCAGTGGTCAGTTGCCGGTTAACTTCTCGCTGGAAATTCTGCGCTTTTATGGCTCGCAAAAGATATTTAAAAAAAACCCCGCTCATCGAAGCGCGCGAACTGTTTCTCGCGACGGTTAATCCGTCGTCGCTGGCCACCGAAGAGATCGCCATCGACGACGCGCTCGACCGGATCACCGCCGAGCCGGTGTTCGCGAAGATTTCCTCGCCCCACTATCACGCCTCGGCCATGGATGGGATTTGCGTGCGCGCCGAAGAGACCTTTGGCGCCACTGAGTTCGTCGGCAAAAAGCTTTCGCCGGTTAATCCGGAAAGCCCCGGCGCCGATTGTTTCAAATACGTCGACACCGGCAACGCCCTGCCCGGCTGGGCCAATGCCGTGATCATGATCGAGAAGGTTCATCAGATCGATGCCACGACCATCGAGATTTTCGAATCGGTGGCGCCGTGGAATCATGTGCGGTTGGTCGGCGAAGATGTCGTCGCCACCGAGCTACTGTTGCCGCGCTCCCATCGGCTGCGCCCCTACGATCTTGGCGCGATGTTGGCGGCCGGCCACACCACCGTGCGCGTCAAAGCGCGGCCGCGGGTCGGCATTATACCTACTGGCGATGAAATCATTCAGCCCGGCGAAGAGCCGACGCCGGGAGCGGTAATCGATTTCAACTCCACCGTGCTCGCAGCTTTTGTCCGCGAGTGGGGCGGCGCACCGGTGAAATATCCGCGCGCCCGCGACGATGAGCAGATTTTAACCGCGGCGCTGGAGCGCGCCGCTGCGGAGTGCGATCTGGTCGCGATCATCGCCGGTTCGTCGGCCGGCGAGCATGATCTGACCTCCGATGTGGTGGCCGGTGCCGGTGAGCTGCTCGCCCATGGCATCGATGTGATGCCGGGCAAACCGGCGGTGTTGGGATCGCTGGGCGGCAAGCCGGTGCTTGGCGTGCCCGGCTATCCGGTGTCGGCGATTGTCATCGCCCGGGAGATTCTCCGTCCGGCGTTGGAGAAGTTTCTCAGCAACATGGCGCCGATCCTGCCGACGGTGCGCGCCATCGTGCCGAAAAAGATCGCATCGCACTTGGGGCTCGAAGAATTCATTCGCGTCACTCTGGGACGAGTCGGCGCGACCTTGGTCGCGGTGCCGTTGGCGCGCGGCGCCGGCGTGATCACCACCATGGTTCATGCCGACGGCTTGATGCGCATTCCCAGTCTGGTCGAAGGGCTCAACGCCGGCGAAGCCGCCGAAGTGGAGCTGCTCCGCCCCATGGCAGACATCGAGAACACGATTCTCTGCACTGGCAGCCATGATCTCGCCATCGGCGTCCTCGAAGACCAGCTCAAGCAGCGCCATCCCGAATTGAAAATCGCCGCCACCAACGTCGGCAGCTTGGGCGGCCTACTCGCCTTGCAGCGCGGCGAGACCCACATGGCCGGCACCCATCTGCTCGACGCCGATAGCGGGACTTATAATATTCCGGATATTCAGCGGGCGATTCCCAAGACTCCCGTGGTGCTGGTGCATCTGGCCCAACGCGAGCAAGGCATCATCGTCGCCCGCGGCAATCCCAAAGGGATTACCCAGCTGCAAGATCTGACGCGCCAGGATATCCGCTTCGTCAACCGCCAACCCGGTTCGGGCACGCGGGTGTTGCTCGACTATGAACTAAAAAAATTGGCCATCGACAACCGCGCCGTCGCCGGCTATGAGCGCGAGGAGTTCACCCATATGGCGGTGGGAGTGGCGGTGGCGAGCGGCCTCGCCGACGCCGGCCTGGGCGTGCGCGCCGCCGCCCACGCTTTGAACCTCGACTTCGTTGCCATCGCCAGCGAGCAATACGATCTGCTCATCGAGCGCGATTTTTTCGAGTCGCCGCGCGGCGCCGAATTGCTGGCGACCATCTGCTCCGAGCCGTTCAAGGCGGCGGTCAGCGCCTTGGGTGGTTACGACACCAGCCAAGCTGGCGCCCTCCTCTACCGTCAGTGAAATTGATTTCTCGATCTTAACCGCCATCCGTTCACCCGCCACCAAGTGCCCATCAGCGTTGCCGTTAGCAGCGACGGTTGGGCGGTTTTAATTAGTGGAATCAGGTAGATCCAACTAGAGGTTTGCCCAGGCTAGTGTCCGGTAATGGGCTGAGCCACGCTAATTCGTTCAAATTTGTTTCCAGGGACCCCAAATCGCGCCATCGCCGGTGAATTAAAATGCTTAGATTTCAACAGGTTAAACTTTCTTCCGGTGGCATTAGGCTTGCGTTTAAAAGCAAGCGCTACAGCTATGGAACGAACCTTGCCTATCCGGTTTATTGCCAATTTGGTGAGGCGATGCTAATTTGCTGGGATGGACCCCCGCGGCTTTCCGACAACGCTTCCCGAGTTTCAGCGGGTTTTCCCCGATGACGAAGCCTGCGCGCGATACCTGGAGCATTTGCGTTGG
>CAMDBU010000135.1 GCA_945889495.1 Syntrophobacter sp. SbD2
GGGAAAATTCCTTCCTTCCCCAGCACATTCGCAAAAAACTCCCTTTCCAACTCCACTTATTGCCATTCTTCGTGCCCTCAAAGCCCGCTTAACCCCGTGCCGTTACGGCGATGCAGAGACTGAGATTGGGGTTTCCGGTCAGGCACTAACTACTTGAATTGCTTATGACGGCGGTTGGCCCTTGGGTTGCTGATGGAAGGCTCCAGAGGAGTGCTGTGACATGTTCTATGACTTGATCCCGTTAGCCTTGGTGGTGGTGCTGGTGCCGTTGGTGGCGCTGATTATTTTTCGCCTGCTGGCGAAAACCAAACGCACGCGTCGACCGCTGAATAATGCCCGCTTCAATGATCGCCAGGCTGATAAGCCGTCCCGATTAAGCCGCTAGGCAATTGGCTTATTTGGATTTTTTGAACTGATCGAGGAGCGCCTGGATCGGTTTGAAATCCATCCACTCGGGTCGATTGATAAATAAATAATCCTTGTCTTTGCGCCGGCGCGCTAGCGCCGGCAATATATCTTGCGGCAAGTCCTCGCGCATGGAGCCGACCCGCAGCTCATCGCTGTTGGCCTGGCGAAAGGCGATCTGACCTTCCTGGGATAAAAACCAATTGATAAATACCCTGGCCGCGCTCGGGTGGGGATGACGGTTGACCAGAACGATGGAACCTGAGCCTGAGCCAATACCGGGTCGTTCGACGATGGCGTAGGGATCGAGTTCGGTGACCGGCAGACCCTGCATCTGGGCACGGTCGATGCGCCGGCACAGAAAACAGATCGGAAACTTCCCCTGGGAGAGCCAGTCGGTGCCCTGGCGCAGGTCACGGAAAAAGGTCGGCTCCAGGTCGCGGTAGATGCGCTCGATGAATTTCGGCCCCAACTGCGGGTGGTGGTAGACATAGGCCAATGCGGTGGAGCCCTGGGTGGCGTTCAACTGCAAGACGGCGATCTTACCCTTCCACTGCGGCTGGACCAGATCCCAGGCCGATTTGATTTCCTTTTCATTGACGATGCTGGTGTTGAACGACAGCGGTGGGCCATAGAGGGCGCTTTCGTACATGAAATTGTACTGGCCCTCGGGATCGACATAGTGATGCTTGCCCTGCCACCATTTTGACAGATCGGTAACATTGGGGTGGATCAACGCCGGTGGCAGCGGGTCGATGACTTTGGCCGGGTAGAGATTCAAATGGATCGCCGTCGGCCCGGCGAGAAAGACATCGGCCAAATACTTGCCGGCGCGTCGCTCGCTAAATAGTTTTGGAAATAGATCGCTGCCCCGGCCCACTGACGTGCCGAGCAGTTTGATCTTCGGATAGCGCTTTTGAAACGCCGCCCAGATCGACTGGGCATGGCCGATGGAATCGCTGGCGTAGATCGCCACTTCGCCTTCCTCCTCGGCTTTCTTGACCAGTGACTCCCACTCTTGGTTGGTCGCGGATTTCGGTTCGGCGGCCGAAGCGCACTCGGTCCAGACCAGTGCGAGCAATATTGCCATGATTAAGTTCCGTCGCTTCATGTATCGGGTCTCCTGGATAAACTTCGGTGGTGCTGCCGATCCAACATTGGCAGGCGATCGCGCGTTGGTCAACGATGAAAACCATGCCGCACCGATCTGGCATTACAGTTGCTCTACATCAGGCTGGAGAACAATCGCCATGATCTTTGACCTGCTCGAAAAGTCGGTGATCGCCGTGTTGGTATCGTTTACTTCGCTGTTTTCGGCCAAGGCGTTGCGACAGAAACGACAAAACCTGGTGGCAGTTAGAAGACACCGGCCGGAGCCATAAAGGGAGCCGAGCGCTTCTATCCTCACACTCCTACCGGTATCGGTTCACTCGGTACCGCGACCTTTCAGCCGACCAATCCTGTTAACAACATTCCTCGCTCCGTTCACTCCAGTTCATTCTCAAGTTTGAAACTCTTCTAGCGGGACACCAACCGTGGCCGGCTCTTGTCGAGCCCGAAGAGTTCAATAAACTGTCCGAACACCTGGTCGCTCAACTCATGGAGCCGGCCGATGTGCCGGGTGGTCTGGCGGTGAATTTCATCCGGGTCGATGCCGCCATGGAGACTGGCGATCTCGCGGCGGTTCTCCGGCACCTTGAGCCAGCGCAGGATCATCGCTTCGTCGACTTCGAGATGGAACTGAAAGCCATAAACGTTGTCGCCATGGCGAAACGCCTGGTTGGCGCACTGGCGCGACGCCGCTAGATGGATCGCGCCGCTCGGGATGTCGAACGTGTCGCCATGCCATTGAAAGAGCATTTCGCTGTCGTCGAACTCATGGAACAGGGGATCGGCCCCGGCATGTTGCGATGGCGCGACCTGGTACCAGCCAATCTCCTTGATGTGATTGGCGTAGACCCGCGCACCTAGGGTGCGAGCGAGCAGTTGGGCGCCCAGGCAAATACCCAAGACCGGCATATTACGCTGCATGGCGCTGTCGATGAGCTTCATCTCCACCGCCAGGTGGGGCAGCCGGTGGTCGTCGTAGGCCGACATCGGTCCGCCCAGAACCACCAGGCCGTCGTAGCCGTCCAGGCTCGGTTGGGCATCAGGATGGCGGCCGAAATTGACATAGCGGATGCGGAAGCCGGCGCGCTTGAGCATCGGATTGAGGGTGCCCAAGATTTCATGGGGCACATGTTGGCAGACAAGTAGTTTGCGCATGGTCGCGATGGTCCTAAGAAAATAATTTTACCATAGCCGATGGGTCCGGCAAAAACCGCCGGCTAATTTTCCCGCAGCGCGCCCAGGCCGGCGCCATGGGCCGAGCGCCGCTCCAGCGCTTGGCTGTAACGCGACATCGGATAACAGAAAGCGAAGTAGCCCAGGGCGGCGAACAGATAGGCCTCAATGCCAAAGCCGCTCCAAGCCGGCTCAGTGAGGGAGACTTTGATGGTGGTCAAAAAATCGAACAGGCCGATGATCACGACCAGGGAAGTATCCTTGAAGAAACCGATGAAGGTGTTGACCAGCGGCGGGATGGCGACCCGCAGGGCCTGGGGCAGGGTGACGTAGCGCACCCGCTGCCAGTAGCTCAGGCCCAAGGCGAGCGCGGCCTCTTCCTGCTGCGGCGGGATCGCTTGCAGGCCGCCGCGGACGACTTCGGCCAGATAAGCCGCGGCGAATAGGATCATCGCCAACTGAGCGCGTAGTAGCTTGTCGATGGACACCCCTTGGGGCAAAAACAGCGGCAGCAGCACCGAGGCCATAAATAGCACGGAGATCAGCGGCACGCCGCGCACCAGTTCGATATAGCCGATGGCACTCCAGCGGATGATCGGCATTTCTGAGCGCCGTCCGAGGGCCAACAGGATCGACAGTGGAAACGCTAGGGCGATGCCGAAGGTGCTGAGCAGCAGCGTCAGCGTCAGCCCGCCCCAACGCTGATTCTCGACATAGCTGAGACCCAACACTCCGCCCCACATCAAAACCCCGATGGCTATAAGCGCCGCGAGCCATAGCGAGCAGAGTTTCTTAGCGGGCAGCAGATGAAAGCCGCTGACGCCGTAAAGCGCGAGTAAGGTTGCGATGACCATGGCCGGGCGCCAATGTTGGTCAACCGGAAAGGTGCCGAATAAAATAAAGCGGTACTTGGCCGTGACCAGCGCCCAGCAGGCGCCGGCGTCGGCCCCACGGCAGGCGGCACCATCGCCGGCCGACCAGTGCGCACGCAAAAACGCCCAATCGATCAGCGCCGGCAGCAATTTGGCGGCGAGAATAACAATCGCCAGGGTGGCCAGCGCCGATGGCCAACTGCTGAACAAGCGCGTGCGCGTCCACTGAACCATCGCTTGGCCGCGGCTCATGCGCGCGCTCCGCGCAGGGCGATGCGCCGGTTGTAGGTATTCATCAACGCCGAGATCGCCAAGCTGATGGTTAAGTAAACCAGCATGATGACCGCGATGCCTTCGATGGCCTGGCCGGTCTGATTGATCGTCGTGTTGGCGATGGAAACCAGGTCGGGATAGCCGATGGCGACCGCCAGCGAACTATTCTTGGTGCAGTTCAAATATTGGCTGGTGACCGGCGGCACCACCACCCGCAGAGCTTGGGGCAAGATGATCAAGCGCATGAGCTGGCTTTGGCTCAGCCCCTGGGACTGCGCCGCTTCATATTGGCCACGGTCCACGGCCAGGATGCCGGCGCGGACGATCTCGCCGATGAACGCCGCGGTGTAAAGCGCCAAACCGAGCAACAGGGCGGCGAACTCCGGCGACAGCATGACGCCACCGGTAAAATCGAATCCCGAAAGCATTGGTGTTTCGATTTGAAATGGTAGCAACGAAACGATGGTGGGCAGCGCCAAGCCGCGGTTGCTGAGAAAGAAGCCTGGCAATGGGTTCAAAGCCTGGGCCGGCGCCGGCAAGCTTTCGCCGATTACCGCGTACCAAAAAAATAATTGCACCACCAAGGGCACGTTGCGCAGCACTTCGACGTAAGCCGATGCCAGCTTGGCGAGGAGCCAATTGGGCGACAACCGCGCCAAACCGACGGCGACGCCGATCGCCGTCGCCGCCACTACCGCAAGTAACGCCACCCGAAAAGTATTGAACAGGCCCACCGCCAAGGCTTTGAAATAACTATCGGCGGCGCTAAACGAGATCAGTGTAGTCTCGCCGATCTCAAAACCGGCCTCACGCCCAAGAAAGCCAAAACCGCTGGCGATGCGCCGCGCCGTTAAATTGTCCACCGCATTGCCGATGAAATACCAGCCGGCGGCGCCGACGCCGGCGAGCAATAGAGTTTGATAAATGGCGGCGCGTTGGCGGAGCATGGGAGATGGTTGGTCTAGGATATCTCACCACGAAGCCACGAAGGACACGAAGGGTTCGGATAGTTTGGTCTCCGAACGTCGTGCTCTTCGTGCCTCCTTAGAAATAACCTGGTGGAGCTAAACTGCCTGAGGTCGAGGGGGCCTGCTTCCGTCATACCCGCGAAAGCGGGTATCCAGGCTAATTCGCAGGAAAATAAACCTGGATTCCCGCCTGCGCGGGAATGACGGATTGATGGAAGGGGCGCAGTATCCATTTTCAGGCTATCGAGGTGTGCGCCAGGACCTGCAACACTTCGTGGTGAACATTCGATTGCGTATTATCTTGAGGCTCCACCAAGTTCGTCTGTCGGTCCAGCCGCTAGCGCAGCGGCGGCGCGTACATCAGGCCGCCTTTGTTCCATAACTTGTTGACGCCGCGGTCGAGGCCCAAGGGGGTCAGGTGGCGCTCGAAGCTTTCGCCGTAGTTGCCGACCTGCTTGACGATGTTGTAGGCCCAGCGGTTGTCGATGGCGAGCATCTTGCCGAAGTCGCCGGTGGCGCCGACGAAGCGTTGCACGACCGGATTGCCGGCTTGCGCTTGTTGGTCGATATTTTTCGAGGTCAGACCCAATTCTTCGGCTTCGATCATGGCGAACAGTGTCCATTTCACCAGGTCCTGCCAGTGGTCGTCGCCATGGCGCACCACCGGGCCGAAGGGTTCCTTGGAAATCACCTCGGGGAGGATCATATGATCGGCCGGGTTGGTCGCCCGCGCCGCGCGCACCGCGACCAGTCCGGACACGTCGGTGGTGAAGACATCGCAGCGGCCGGTGAAATAGGCGTTTAGCACCTCTTCGAGTTTTTCGATCACAACCGGCTTGAATTTCATTTTGTTGGCGCGGAAGTAATCGGCCATGTTGAGCTCGGTGGTGGTGCCGGGCTGGACGCAGATGGCGGCGCCGTTTAGTTGCTTGGCGCTTTTGATGTTGCGTTTCTTCGGCACCATGAAGCCCTGGCCGTCGTAAAAATTAACCCCGACGAAATTAATCCCCTGGCCGGCGTCGCGGGCAAACGTCCAAGTCGTGTTGCGCGATAAAATATCGACTTCGCCCGATTGCAGGGCGGTGAAGCGCTGCTGGGCGGTGAGCGGCGTGTAGCGGTTCTTTTTCGCGTCGCCCAGGAGCGCCGCCGCCACGGCGCGGCAGAGATCGACGTCGATGCCGCGCCATTCGCCGTTATTGTCCGGCTGGGCGAAGCCGGCCAGGCCGGTGTTGACGCCGCATTGAATGAAGCCTTTTTTGACCACGCTGTCGGCGGTGGGGCCAGCGTGGGAGTTGGCGGCGCAGAACAGCGCCAGGGTTAGCGCGCCAGCTAAAATATTTATATTGAATTTCATGCGATCCTTTCCGATGCTCGGTTTGAGTCCTTGGGCCGAACTTAATACACTCGGCCGAGCGTTGACAGCAACCAATCCGCGTTTATAGATATGCTTTGCGGTCAAACGCAAGATTTCTTCTCGGTGGAGGAATAAAAAATGTCGGATAGCATCGTGGAACGCGCCGCCCCGGCGCAAAGCGGTTATCAGCAATTGCTCGACGACTTGCCGCGCACCGGGCCGGGCACCAAGGGTGGCGAGATGCTTCGCCGCTATTGGCATCCGGTCTGTCTGTCGAGCGATTTACAAGACATCCCCATCGCCGTGCGGATGTTGAGCGAAGATTTAGTCGCCTTTCGCGATGGCCAGGGACGGCCGGGTTTGTTGGGCATCCGCTGCCCGCACCGTTTAGCGTCCCTCGAATATGGCCAGATCCGCCATGACGGCCTCATGTGTTCCTACCATGGTTGGAAATACGACGTGCAGGGGCGCTGCATCGATACGCCGCTGGAGCCTTGCGATAGTCAGATCAAACACAACATCCGCCACCTCTGGTACCCGGTCGAGGAATGGGGCGGCGCGGTGTGGACCTATATGGGTCAGGAAAAAGAAAATCCGCCGCCGCTGCCGAAGATCGATGTGCTGGCCCGCGACGACGGCGTGGTTAAGCTCGTCAACGGCGATATTCGCAACTACAACTATCTCAACTGGATGGAGAACTTCGCCGACATGGGCCACGCGACGATTCTCCATGGCCTGGTGGTGCGCGATATTCCCGACGAGTTGAAGCCCTACAACGACTACAGCATTAAAAGTTATTCGCCGCTGCCGCTGGAGCATGTCGAAACCGACTTCGGCATGAAGACGGTCTCAGTGCTCGACACCGGCGACCCGCAGGTCAAGTTCGTCAACACCTGGAGCCTGGTGGTGCCGGTGCACTGGCGCTTTTCCGGCATCCGCTCGGGATTTCCGCCCGACTTCACCGATGAGCGCCAAGAGGGCGGCGGCATGATCCGGATCATCGACGACACCCACTTCGAGCTGTTTCGTTACAGCTTGACGCGCAAGGGCAATTTCACCGGCGGCTGGTTGTTCGGTTTGCCTGAGAACTTGAAAGGCACCGTCGAAGAGCGGCCCTATGACAAACGGCGCTACAAAGGTTGGGAGGGTATCCCGGCGTTGGAAGACTTGGTCTTGCAGGAGTCCCAAGGGGCGATTCCCGAGCGCCGTCTGGAACATCTGGCGAGCTCCGATCGCGGCGTCGTCATGCTCCGGCGCATCTGGCATAAGGCGATGGCCGATGTCGCCGAGGGGCGCGATCCCAAGGCGGTGTGGCGCGACGCCAAGCCGATGCTCGAAGTGGACACCTTCCACGGCCATATCCATGTCAACGAGCTCAAGATCGGTCCGGACAATATGCCGTCGTCGCGCGATGGCGCCGGGTTGATCCGCGATAAGGAGGGCAAGCTGGTGTTCGCTTAGCTAAATCGGCCGGCGCCGCGAATAGTGCTTTCACTCGGACGGAAGTTAAATTATCATTACCCAGTAGCGAGATGAGACAGTCAGGAGATTTTTCGAATGGATCAAGCCGCCAAGCACCTGTTCGTCGGCATCAAGATCACCAGGGCGCTCCAGGAGGATCTGGATAACCCGGCGCCGGGCATGAAGCAATATTTCGACGCCAGTAACGATTATCTGCAGATCGTTGAGTTCGGCGAGAGTAAATTCATCGGACGTTATTTAAGCGACGGCTTTCCGGTGGCCAACATGGGCGATGTCAGCCGCAACGTTTGCAGCATCCTCAAGCTGATCACCCGCGGCAAGCGTATCGAAGACAACGACGTGCAGATTTTTTCCAGCCAGCCCACCTCGGTTTCACTGTAAGCCAGCCGCTTTCAGATACTGTAAATCGATAAAGCGCTCGGCCGGCGGCAGGGGCGCTTTGAGCTCGCCAGCCTCGGCCATGACTTGAATCACCTGGTTAAAGCCGGCGACATCGATCTCGCCTTGCTTGGGCACCACGCCGCGGTCGGGATCGAAATAAAGCGCCAGGGTTTGGCGCGCGATCTCGGCCGACGAGCCGGTGGTGTCGACGACGATGGCGACGACTTCTTCGCGATGGGCCGGCTCGCGCATGTAGCGATAGGCGGCGGCCAGGGCGCGGGCGTAGCGCACCAGCGCGTCCTTGTTTTTCTCGGCCCATGGGCGACGCACCGCGCTGACGATGAACTGGAAATTTTTCATGGCGTCGGTGGAGACCCCCAGCCGGCGGTAGCCCTGCTGGATCAACAAAAAATCCTCCGGCTGCCCAAGCGGCACGGCGTCGCACTCGCCCTTGCGCAAACAGTCGGCGCGCGCCGGCGTGCCGACCAGCTCTTTGACTTTGATGTCGGCTTCCTTGATGCCGTTGAGGCCCATGAGCTTGCGCGTTGAGATCGAGATCGTATCCACCGCCAAGGACAGGCCGATGGTCTTGCCCTTGAGATCGGCGAAGCTTTTGATTTCCGGTTTGGCGATCAAGCTATAGATCGGCGTCGCGGTTTCGCCGAGGATCGCGACGTTGTCCGAGCCACCGAGCACGTCTTGAATCAGATAGGGCGTCGCGGTGCGCGCGATGTCGACGGTACCCTTGGTCAGGGCCAGCACCATGTTGGCGGCGCCGCCGTCGATGGGGATCATCTCCAGTGCGATGCCTTCGCGGCCGAAGAAGCCTTTGCGCTGGGCCAGGTGAAACTGCAAGGCCGAGACGGTTTTGACCGTCGAGGGGATCTGACCGTAGCGCAGATTGATCGTTTGGGCGCGGCCGCTGTCGACCAGGCAAACGGTAATTAGCATCGCGCTCAGTAGCGTAACCGCTGACTTCATGGCTGCCTCCAGTGTTCGGCCTTTCCAGTGCATGACAATCCTATAGCCCAGTCTCAGCCGTTTTGTCGACGCGTCTGAAACCGGCAATTTTTTCTGCTATAACTGGTTGCCATGAAAATTCTTCAAGTGACGCTCTGGCTATACGCCAGCGCGCTCGGTAAGTCTTGGGACTGCGTGCGCCGTAACTGGCTGGTGGTTTTGGCACCGGTGGCCTACGGCCTGATACTGACGATCATCGGCATGATCGTCGCGCCCCTCGGTATGATCGGCGGCTTGATTTACTCCTTGGCGAGTTCGGCCTGCGCCAGCTCGGGGCTCTATCTGGTGAAAAATCTGGTCGACAGCGGGCGCGCCGATGTGCATGATTTTCTCAATGGCTTCCTGGTCTATCTCGGCGATTTGCTGACTTTCTATTTCATCCTGTGGATTCCCACCTGGGTGCTCACCAACGCTCTCGGCGGCGTGCCCAATGGTTGGCTGATCTATTCGCTGTTGCGCCTCGGCCTGTTCATCCTGCTCAACGCCGTGCCGGAAATGATCTACCAAGCGCGGGTGTCGGGGCTGGAGCTGATCGGCGCCAGCTACAGCTTCATCGTCGAGAATTGGCTCGAGTGGCTGATTCCCAATCTGCTCTTGTTCGCCGCCGGCTATTATTTTCTCGATTTCTTCGAGTCCTTGCTGTTTGGCCTGCCGGCCTTCGTGCAGCTGTTCGCCACGGCGTTGATGTTGGGGCTACTGCTCGCCTGTTTCATGACCTTTCGCGGGTTTCTTTTCAGCCGACTCCATGGCACCACCCGGCGTAGCCGAATTTACCGTTACGATGCCCGCTAACTTGAAGTCGCCCAGCTCTTATGGTGTCTTGTGAGGACGCCAAAAATTCCCCTATGAAGATCACTAGCATTAAAGGCTTCGCCGACATCTTTCCTGGCGAAGTGGAGACCTGGCAATGGGTCGAAGCCCAGGCACGCCGGGTGTTTAGCGCCTACAACTTCGCCGAGATTCGCATTCCGATCCTGGAGAAGACCGAGCTGTTTAGCCGCTCCATCGGCGAGACCACCGATATCGTCGAGAAGGAGATGTACACCTTCGAGGACCGCGACGCGCGCGCCGGTGCGGGCGCCGAGGGCACCAAGCTGACGCTGCGCCCGGAGGGCACCGCCGGAGTAGTGCGCGCCTATGTCGAAGCCGAGCTCTATAAAATCGAGCCGGTGCGCAAGCTATATTATTTAGGCCCGATGTTTCGCCGCGAGCGGCCGCAAAAAGGCCGCATGCGCCAGTTCCACCAGATCGGCGCCGAGGCGTTGGGCCGCGGCGATCCCTATATCGACGCCGAGATTTTATTGCTGCTGCATGATTTTTTTCAGTCGTTGGGCCTCACCGAGCCGGCTTTGCAGATCAATTCGCTGGGCTGCTCGGAGTGCCGGCCGCAGTACCGGGCCAACTTATTGGCGTTCCTGAAGGAGCGCGAAGCGACGCTATGCGGCAACTGCCAGCGGCGCATCGACCGCAATCCGCTGCGCGCTTTGGACTGCAAAGAGCCGGGCTGCATCGACGCGACTAAGGACGCGCCGTCGCTCCTCGATGGCTTATGCGCGGTCTGCGCCGAACACTTCGCCACCGTGCAGCGCTTGCTCGGCGAAACCAAGGTGAATTTCACCCTCAATCCGCGCATGGTGCGCGGTCTGGATTATTACTGCCGCACCACTTTCGAGTGGACGACGAAACTGCTCGGTTCCCAGAGCGCGGTGGCGGCGGGCGGGCGCTACGACGGTCTGGTCGAGCAGTTGAGCGGCCCGCCGATTCCCGGCGTCGGTTTCGCCATGGGGGTCGAGCGCTTGACCATGCTGTTGCGCTTGCAGGAGCGCAGCGACGCCGGTGGACTTGATCTTTATTTCGCCTGGATCGGCGCGCCGGCGCGGGATTGGGCGTTTCCACTGACTCATCGTCTACGCCAGCAGGGCATCGGCGTCGAGATCGAAGCCGAAAGCCGCAGTCTCAAAAGTCAGATGCGCCGGGCCGATAAACTCAAAGCCCGCGCGGTGGTGATTCTCGGCGACGACGAGTTGGCCAAGGGGCTGGCGGTAGTGCGCGATATGGCGAGCAAGCAGCAGCAGGAAATTTCTTTGGACAACTTGGAGACGGCATTGACGGCGAGGAAGGCAAATTAATGGCAGAGCGAGTTTTTAGCGATCAGTTGGGCGATTGGAAGCGCAGCATTTATTGCGGTGACGCGCGCGCGACGGCGGTGGACCAAGAGTTGACCCTGGTCGGCTGGGTGCATAGCCGGCGCGATCATGGCGGGGTGATTTTCGTCGATCTGCGCGACCGCAGCGGCATCTGCCAGATCGTTTTCAATCCCGAAGGGGATGCCGAGTCGCACGACAAGGCCAAGCAGCTGCGCTCCGAAGACGTCATCGCCGTGCGCGGTATTGTCGCCAAACGCTCGGCTGAAACCATCAATCCCGACCTGCCCACCGGCGAAGTCGAGTTGAAGAGCCGCAGCCTGCGCCTGCTCAACGCCTCCCAGGTGCCGCCGTTCATCATCGACGACGACACCGACGCCAACGAAAATACCCGGCTCAAATACCGCTATCTCGATCTGCGCCGGCCCCAAAGCATGAAACCGCTCCTCTTGCGCTACCGCATGACCAAGCTGATCCGCGATTATCTTGACGGCCTGGGCTTCATCGATGTCGAGACCCCGGTGCTGACCAAGAGCACGCCGGAGGGGGCGCGCGATTATCTGGTGCCGAGCCGGATTTACCACGGTAAGTTTTACGCCTTGCCGCAGTCGCCGCAGCTGTTCAAGCAAATCTTGATGGTCGGCGGCCTGGACCGTTATTTTCAGATCGTTAAATGCTTTCGCGATGAAGATTTGCGCGCTGACCGCCAGCCGGAGTTTACCCAGTTGGACATGGAGCTGTCCTTTGTCCAGCCCGAAGATGTCATGGCGGTGGTCGAGGGCATGATCGCGCTGCTGTTCAAAGAGTTGAAAGGCATCGAGCTCCAACGCCCCTTCGCCCGGCTGACCTATGAAGAGGCGATGAACCGCTTCGGCTCGGACAAGCCCGACATGCGTTTCGGTCTGGAGCTGTGCGATTTTTCCGCGGCGCTGGGTAACTGCCAGGCGAAGGTTTTCACCGGCGCGATCCAAAAGGGCGGCGTGGTCAAAGGCCTTCGCATTCCCAACGGCGCCACCATGTCGCGCAAGGATCTCGACGACATGACGCCGTTTGTGGCGACCTACGGCGCCAAGGGCGTGGCCTGGACGAAAATCACCGCGGAAGGCTGGCAGTCGCCGATCGCCAAATTTTTATCCGCAGCTGAACAGAAGGAAGTCGAAAAAATTTCTCAGGCCCAGGTCGGCGATGTCGTGCTGTTCTCCGCCGATAGTGCCAAGATCGTCCATGACTCGCTCGGCAATCTTCGACTCCACCTAGGCGAAAAGCTCGGCCTGATCCCGGAGAAAGATTACGCCTTGGTCTGGGTGGTCGATTTCCCGCTCATGGAATTCGACCCGGAAGAAAAGCGTTACGTCGCGCTGCACCATCCATTTACTTCACCGTTGGATGAAGATTTACACCTGCTCGACAGCGATCCCGCCAAGGCGCGCTCCAAGGCTTACGACTTGGCGATGAACGGCACCGAAGTGGGCGGTGGCAGTATCCGTATCCACCAAGTCGAGCTGCAAAGAAAAATCTTGGGACTCATGGGCATCGACGCGCAAGAAGCCCAGGACAAGTTCGGTTTTCTCCTGGAAGCCTTGAGCTTCGGCGCGCCGCCCCATGGCGGTATCGCCTTTGGCATCGACCGACTGGCGATGCTACTCAGCGGCGCCAAATCCTTGCGCGATGTCATCGCCTTTCCGAAAAGCCAGCGGGCGGTGTGCATGCTTACCGACGCGCCATCGGAAGTGTCGCCGCGCCAACTGCGCGAGCTGGGCATCCGGGTGAGCGGTCCGGACAAGTAAGCGCGCCACGGCGCAAACTTTTCTTGAGCGAGGCCGCCGCTTCTGTTAAGTTCGGCAAACTATGTTCAAATCCATCGCCCTGGCGGTCATCTTATGCGCGATCGTTTACGCTTGCGGCTCGACGACTGGCAGTTTGCAAAGCCGGCCATCGAGCGATATCGAAAGCCGGCGCATTCGCCGCATCGCCGTTTTGCCGCCAACGATGGTAGCCACGGCCACGCAACCGTCTTTGCCGTTCAACCCTCCAGCGGTGCCGCGCACTTCGGAAAGAGAAGCGCCCGAATCCATCGCCCGCTTTACCCATGCGGCGTTGGTCGCCCTACCCAACTGGCAAATCGTCTCTGAGAGTGAAGTGCGCGAGGCGGCGACCAACCTGCCGCCGAGCAGCGCCGAAGATCGGCTCAAGCGCATCGGCGAGAGAGTTTATGCCGACGCCGTGATGATGGGCCGGGTGCAGCGCTACCGCGAACGGGTAGGGGATGAGTGGGGCGCCAAAAGCCCGGCATCGGTGGCCTTCATCCTCGACCTGGTGGATGTCCGGCGCGGCGATATCATCTGGACCGCGCGCTTCGACGAAACCCAAAAATCCTTGAGCGAAAGTATTTTTTCCATCGGCGCCATCGGCGAGCGCGGCGTGCGCTGGTTGAGCGCCGACCAACTGGCCCAGGAAGGCATCAAGAAAGCCGTCGGCCAGCTGCACGATGTTTTAACTCGGCGTCCCGCATCGTGATCTTTCGGAGTGTTCACCGCGGAGACGCGGAGAACACAGAGAGAATTCTTGATCACCTCCGCGTCTCCGTGGTGTAATCCAAATCCCAATCGGTTTTGCTAGACTTCTCTAACTTTGGGTTTCAGCGCCGGATCGCCGTCGGCCAGTTCGGGCGCGACGTCCAAAGGCTTGCCGATCAGCGCGGCGATTTTTTTACCGGACTCTTCTAAGCGCCGCAGGCTGGCGCGATCGAGTAGCGCGGGCTCAGTGTCTTTAAAGTGAAGGCGCAGCGCCGGCACGGGAAAACTTTCCGCGGCGGTGGAGCCGCCGATGGCGAAACCGCTGAACACCTGATCGATGCCGAGGGTGATCTTTTCGATCTCGTCGAAGGACGCGGTTAGCACCGTCTTGCGGTAAAGGCTGCGGCGGCAAAGCTGGAAAGTCTTCGCTTGGCCGTCGACTTCGATGGTGCGCCGCTGGGTGACCAGGAAAATCGCCACGCCGATCAAGACCAGATTCATCAACGGGAAATACCACAGCGAGCCGGCCGGACCGACGAAGCCGCGTTGGTGTAGAGCTTGAAGGATCGGCACGCTGACGAACAACAGCAAACACGCCATGCCGACGCAGAGAAAGGCCGGGAAGCGCGCCCCTTGCCAGCTCAGGCGTAGCCGTTGCGGCGAGTCTTCGATGATCGTGAAACCGAGGCGATTGCCGATGGCTTCGAACTGACTTGGGTCGCCGGTCATCGGTGGGTTACGGAAGAGGTCTCTCGGAGTCCTTCGACAGGCTCAGGACGAACGGTATCGGAGTTGAAATGGCGCAAGCACTTCCGATCATGCTGAGCCCTTCGACACGGCTCAGGACAGGCCTGTCGAAGCATGTTCCGCATTCGTTCAACAGTACTACGATTGCTTCTCGCTCCGTTGTTCCTTGTAGAAATCGCGGAAGCGGTAGTCCTTCAAGTGAATCAGATTCTGATAGGAGCCGAAGCGCTGGGACGGGTCGTTGATCTCGTCGAGCAGATCGCGATGGTTGTCTTCGGTCTCGAAGACCCGGACTTTTTGATAGGTGGTCGAGCGCTCCGCCGGGATGCGGCTCATCTGCCGGATCAAACCGCGAAACTGCGACGGCTTCATCAATTGACCATAGGCCGACCCGGCGGCGGTGGAAATGCTTTCGTTGATCAAGGTGCCGCCGAAATCGTTGGCGCCGGCCAAGAGCGCGATCTGCGACAGCTTGGGCCCTTCCTTGACCCAGGAGACTTGTAAATTGGGTATCCAGTTGTTGAGCATCAAGCGCGATACCGCGTACATCTTCATCACTTCGGCGCCGCTGGCGCCATGGCGCAACTCGGGCAGCGCCTTGCGGTGCGACATCGGCGCCTCTTCGTAGACAAAGCTCAAGGGCACGAACTCAGTAATACCGCCGGTGCGCTTCTGGACATCGCGCAGCACGCTCAAGTGAATCGCCCGATGGCGCGCGCTCTCGATATGGCCGTACATGATGGTGGAAGTCGTCGGGATGCCGACCTCATGGGCGGTTTGGATCACTTCAATCCAGTTGTCGATGCTGATGCGGCCGGGCGAAATGCGCTGGCGCACTTCGTCGACGAACACTTCCGCTGACGTTCCCGGCAAGCTGCCAACGCCGGCGTCTTTCAAGGCCAGGAGATAGTCGCGAATGGTGACGCCGGTGAGCGTCGAGCCGTAGAGCACTTCTTCGGGTGAAAATCCATGAATGTGCAGCTCCGGCAGCGCTTCTTTGACGGCGCGGCAGAGTTTCACATAGTGCCAGCCGTCCATGCCGGGAGCCAGGCCGGCTTGAATGCACACTTCGCTGGCGCCCAGGTCGCGGGCTTCGGTGGCGCGCCGGATAATTTCCTCGATGGGTAGAAAATAACCTTCTTCGGCCAGGTGCCCGCGGCTAAACGCGCAGAAGCCGCACTGTTTGACGCAGACGTTGGTGAAGTTGATGTTGCGATTGATCACGTAGGTGACGACATCGCCGACGGTCTGGGCGCGCAACTGATCGGCGGCAGCCATGATGGCCAGCAAGTCGGAACCATCTGCCTCAAACAACGTCGTCGCTTCATCAATCGAGATATCTTGTCCAGACAAAGCGCGGTCGAGTATCGTCGCGGTGGTCCGCGAGGTGGTGGCGAGCAGCCGATTGAGCGATGCTTCGAGATGCGGCAAATTCATGGCGCGACTTTAGCCTTTCACTTGGGGAAACTCAACGACGGGCGGTGGCGCTCAAGATGAACGCGACAATACGCGCCGGCAATCCGCCGGCATCGCCTGTTGCCGCCCCAGGTTATTTTGGATAAACCGTCTGGAAGTTCGGAAAAGGGCGGGGGACTTTTCGACCAAGTGGATATGAAAGTGCTGTCTCAGATCGAAGATACATTGCGCCTTAAGAAAAGATTTAGGTCGAGGGGGGGGGGTACACTTTTATTTCATTACTTTTTCCCAGGATAGTTGTGACATAAAAGTCTGCCCCCTTGTCCCTACCCATGATCGCCGAGCTCAAGGCGCTCGACGCTTGGACCTTTGAACGGGTCGATCTTTTGACGTTTTGAGCGGAGCAACGCGGTTGAACGGCTTCAACGATTTGAACTCCGCCCATCTGTGACCGTGACCCCACATGTCAAAAAATCTTCTTCGGCGTGACCTGATCTGTCACGAGCGGGTTGTAAGTTGGCTTGCATGAGGAGTAGAAATCGCTATGCGGCACGCCGATCTTGAATCGATGACGAGAGAATTCAATGGCGAAGAAAATCGAGACGTAAAAGTTTGACCCCGGCCCCCTGCTGAAATTTCCGACCGACTCCGCTCCTGGAAGATGAAAAACATATTCGCAAACCTCTGGGCGAAAACACGCAAGAACGGCGATGGTGGATGGCATCCACTCATTCTCCATATGCTGGATGTGGCGGCCAGTGCGGACGCCATTCTAGCGCGCGAACCCGCGTCCACGCGCAACAGACTAGCGGCAACTCTGGAGATGAGTTGGGTGGATGCCCGTCCTTGGTTATTGCTCCTGATTGCCTGCCATGATTTGGGGAAGGCTTGTCCAGGCTTTCAATGCAAATGGAAAAATCTGACGAGTATGGACGCCGGGCGTAGCCCCAATACCGAAATTAACCACGCCTTCGTAAGCCAGATTGCCCTGACGGAGCTGCTGCGAGAAATGGACTGGCCTGATGACTTGGCCGAATTAGTGGCTGATGCGGTGGGATGTCATCACGGAAGTCGCGCCTCTCCTAACAGCCCGTGGTAAAAGTCCGAATTTTACAAAACGCACGGGGGCAGTGCGAAGCGGCGACTTTGGATCGCAAATAGTCCCAGAGCGAGGCCTCGGCAGCAAATAGCGGTTGCTCGGTCGCGCCGTAGCACCCACAGCGTAAAA
>CAMDBU010000136.1 GCA_945889495.1 Syntrophobacter sp. SbD2
AATTCCTTCCTTCCCCAGCACATTCGCAAAAAACTCCCTTTCCAACTCCACTTATTGCCATTCTTCGTGCCCTCAAAGCCCGCTTAACCCCGTGCCGTTACGGCGATGCAGAGACTGAGATTGGGGTTTCCGGTCAGGCACTAATTATCACTTCGTTGTCGCCGGTGGATGGGCTGTTTTTCAAACCGTCGTGGAAACTCAACAGCGGCTTCGAGACCATCAACCGCAATGGATGCCGCTTCTGCCGCACCGGCGGCGTCAACGGCGGCGTCGGTTTGGCCGCCGAGACCTCTTGGTTGAAGCGCGAAGTTTATTACGGCTTTGGCGAAATCGCGGCGGAATATAGCCGCGGTTTCGCCCGCGATTATCGCATCGGCGGCGGGCTATCGGCGGGGATGCTGGTCGATGTCACCGAACGCTGGAAAGTCGCCAGCAACGCCAGCTATTTCGGCTACGGCGCCGGCGATGGCAGAACGGAGTGGCGCTTGAGCGCGCAGCAGCGCTTCACGTTAACCAAAGATCTTGCGCTACGCTTCGAATTCAATCAGCGCATCAACAGGCGCGAATATTTGGTCAACTTGCAATTTTATTTCTAGCTGCGCTGGGCGAACTTCAACACGCTCATTTCTTCGCCGCGCCCCACACCTCTTCCAGCCGCGCCGCCCGGCCACAGCCATGGGAATAGAGTTTATAGCGCACGGGATTTTTCTTGTAGTAGTCCTGGTGGTAATCCTCGGCGGGGTAGAAAGCCGCGGCGGCGGTGATCTCGGTGGCCACCGGTTGCTTGAAGCGCGCTTGAATCGTCTTCTTGGATTTTTCCGCGGCGCTCTTTTGTCCCGCGTCGTGGTAAAAAATTCCCGAGCGGTATTGGCTGCCGAGATCGCAGAACTGGCCGTTGGCGGCGAGCGGATCGATGTTGCGCCAGAACACTTCCAAGAGTTTTTCGTAGCTGATCTTTTTGGGATCGTACACCACTTGCAGCGCTTCGGTGTGACCGGTGCTGCCGGTGCTCACTTGTTCGTAGGTCGGGTTCTTGGTCTTGCCGCCGATGTAGCCGGAGGTGGTGGAGACCACGCCGTCCAACTCGTCGAAGGGCGGCTCCATGCACCAGAAACAGCCGCCGGCGAAGGTCGCCTTGGCGCTCTGCGCGCTGGCCGCCAATGGCGCAAAGAAAAACACCAGCGTCACCAGTCCAAAGCCCTGAATCATCTTGCCGAGTAACCGCGAAACCGTCATGGCACCTCCGGGAAAATAGACTTATTTCACAACATAACCTGGGCGTGATCGAACGCAAGATGGCCGCCCACACTTGCAGCCCATAACCCGCACGCGCCACGACAAGTTCCCGCAGCGGCACGATCTCTTGCCGCGCGCGCCCGCTGGTCATATAAACGAGGTGAACTGAAGCGGTATGTCCTGGAGGTTATCATGCGCGTGATTGACTGCGATGCCCATGTCGAAGAGAGCGTCGAGAGTTGGCAGTATCTCGACCCGGAGTTTTATTTGCTGCGGCCGATTCCGGTGCTGTTTCCCGAAGACACTTGCTTCGGCACCCACAACGCCGCCTGGGTAATCGATTACAAGCTACGCTTCTTCGCCTCCAACCCGACGTCCATGAAACGGGCTCAGGGCAAGGGGACGGCGATTCCCGTGCAAGAGATGCGCGATGTCAAAGAGCGCATCGGCTGCATGGACGAGCTGGGCCTCGACACTCAGGTAGTATTTCCGTCCCTCTGGCTCGGCTGCCTGGCTGAGAACGTCGAACTCGAAGCGGCGCTAGCGCGCAGCTACAATCAATTCATGGCGACCCAGTGTAACCAGTCGGGCGGGCGCATTTTCTACGTCGCCATCCTGCCCTGGCGCCGGCCCGATCTGGCGGTGCAGGAAATTCGCCGGGTCAAAGCTCTCGGCTCGGCCGTCGGCATCTTCGCCCGCGGCTTGGAATGGGACCGGCCGCTGACCCATCCCGATCATTGGCCGATTTACCAAGAAGCCGAACGGCAGGATTTGCCGGTCACGGTGCATACCGGCAACGGCTCGAGCCCGACCATCAGCCGCATGCTCGAAGGGGTGCCGCGGCCTTTCTATGACGAATTCCCCCAGATCCATCCGCTCGGCAAAGGTATCGTCAGCAATCCCTACGTGCTTTACGGATTTACCCAGATCATGAGCTCGACGCTGCTTGACGACTTCCCCAAACTCCGCGTCGCCTTTCTCGAAGCCGGCATCGAGTGGACCACCCGGTTGGTGAAAGGACTTGGCGAAAAGAAACGCGCCAAGGTCGACCGGTGGTTGGCCGAACAGGTGTTTGTTTCCTGCGCTCTCGACGACGACTTACCCTATGTCGCCGGCAAATTGGGCGACGATTTCATCGTGACGGCGACGGATTTTCCCCATGGCGACGCCTTTCGCCAAGATCAACTCGCCCAAGGTTTGATCAAACGGGGTGATTTGACCGACGCCACCATCGAGAAAATCCTCAACAAAAACCCCGAGCGGCTGTATCATTTCTAAGCCAGCTTGCTGACGAATCGGCGGAGATTGGCGCGTTGCCGGTGGCCGGAAAAAGCGCCGATATTTATTGAAGCGCCTGCCGCCACATGGTATCTTCCTGGGATTAATGAAGCGCTCATTCCTTCAAACCGCCTCCGCCTCGGTCATCCAATGGTTTAACGCCGACCACGCCACCGGTGACGATACTCGGGTCAAGAATGTCGACCAGGTCAACTGGGTGCGCAGCATTCCATTCCTGATCCTGCACCTGGGCTGCCTCGGAGTATTTCTCGTCGGCTGGAGTTGGACCGCGGTGGCCACCGCCGTGGCGCTCTACTTCGTGCGCATGTTCGCTGTCACCGGCATTTATCACCGGTATTTTTCCCATCGCACTTACAAGACCTCGCGGCCAGTGCAGTTTATCTTTGCCGTGTTGGGTGCTTCGGCGACTCAACGGGGCGCGCTCTGGTGGGCCGCCAACCATCGCGAGCATCACCGCAACTCAGATACCCCGGCCGATCCCCATTCGCCGGTGCACTACAGTTTCTTTCGCTCCCACATGGGCTGGTTTATGTGCAACCGGTTTTACGCCACCCAGTATAATCGCATTCAAGACTTCGCCCGCTTCCCGGAACTGGTCTGGCTCAATCGCTATGACAAAGCGGTGCCGGTCGGTCTGGCGGTGCTGCTGTATTTTTCTGGCTTCATCCTTGAGCGCGCCGCTCCGTCCCTCGGCGTCACCGGTTTGCAGATGTTGGTTTGGGGCTTCGTGCTCAGCACCACGGCGTTGTTCCACGGCACCGCGACGATCAATTCGCTGTCGCATATCTACGGCACCAAGCGCTACGATACTGGCGACGAGAGCCGCAATAATTTCTGGCTAGCGCTGATCACCATGGGCGAAGGCTGGCATAACAACCATCACCAGCACATGGGCACGGTGCGCCAGGGCTTCTACTGGTGGGAAATCGACGTGACCTTTTACATTCTCAAAATGCTCTCCTGGCTCGGCATCATCTGGGATCTCAAACCAGTGCCGGTGCAAGCCTACGACCGCAATTCACAGCTGCCGCGCAAGAAAATGGCCTCGGCTGCCTAACCGCGCCAAGTCTCTTCCGACCTCCACTCAGTCAATTCATAGCGCCGCAATCGGCAGCAAGGCAGAAAAGTCTCGTTGCCCTCGCGGAGCAACTAAGAGATCTCAATCACATTGAACCACTGGTTAACTAGACAGGTTGCGTGATCGTCGAGGAGTGATAGAGCGTAGCTTGACTTAGAGGGATTTTCTCGGAATATGGCCTAAGGCTAGTCTTTCCGGTTATTCCTCATGAGATTTTCACTACGCCTTGGGGCGCCGTCACAGTCGTGAAAATCGCTCGTTCAAAATTTTCTCGCTTCCTTCGAATCCTGTTCGTCAGCCTAATTGTTTTCCCCTTCGTTCCTCTCGCTCGCGCCGCCGCGCCCGATGGGCGCTATATGCCGGCCGGCGATCTGCTCGACATCGTCCGCGACTTTCAGCGCCTGGCCAAGGAAGACACCTACCGCTTCGCGATCCCCAAGGACGTCACCGGCATCAACATCATGAAGGCGACCTTGACCCGCTTGCAAGATTACGAAACCAAAAACCCGCGCCAATTCACCGACATCGTTCAATACAACCGCGCCCTGGCCTTCGAACGGCTGCGCGAGTACGACCAGGCCGCGGCGCTCTATCGCAAGGTCGCCGAGACCGAAGGCCGCTTGGGCAGTGAAGCGGCCAAGAACGCCGAGATCTTGGACAACTTCCTGCGCATCTTCGACCATGTCATCCCGGCCGACGATCCGTTCAAATACATCGCCGGCCTCGACGACAAAGTGGCGGCCTGGAACGGCTTGATCAAAAAGCATCTGGGCACGCCCTATGAATTTCTCGCCCGGGTCGAAGAAGAGCGCATCGACCGCGCTAAGGTGGCCTTCGTCGAAGCCAACCGCTTTCGTTTGAAGGAAGGCAATCAGTTGACCATCTTGGGCTATAGCCAGCTGATCACCAAGCACCAGCAAAGCAAGAATTATCAGCGCCATCTGCTCGACTTCGGCGACTTCTATATGATCCTTGCAAAAGACTATGCCGCCCAGTACGATCCCGAAGGATTGACGTTCGATTTCAATGTGTTGGATCAATTTGCCAAGGCCGCGTTGAAGTTCTACAGCGAGGTCGCGCAAACCGACGGCGTGGTGGAAAAGTTGGAAGCCCAAGCCAAGATCGAAGCCAGCCGCGGCTACCTGGAAAAAATCACGAGACTCAATCGATGATGTCATTTGGCAGGCCCATCATAACGAACAGTGCTTCGACAGGCTCAGCATGAGCGGAAAGAATCCAATCTATTCTCCGTTTGTCCTGAGCCTGTCGAAGGACTCCGAACGAACTTGTCAAAAACCTCCTAGGTTCACCATTCTCGCCGCCGCCGCGCTGATCGCCGCGCTGATCGGTTTTCCGACTTCAGTCCAATCCCAAACCCGCGAGTTGGATCTGGAAAAGATCTTGAACCCGATGCCCGACTACGATCCCTTCGCGGCGCCGCCGGCGGCGCCGCTGTTTTTTCCCGACGCGGTGGACAAACGGGCGCGCGATCTCTTGATCGACACCCTGACCAACCGCAACCAGGCGCTGAACGAACATTTAACTTTTTTGAAGGATGAGGACGCCCGGCTCCAGAAAGACCGCCAGCCCGCCACCGGCCTCAGCGAACGCGCCCTGGATCTGGTCAACAATACGATTCACGACCGCGAGAAAAACCTCGCCGCCTACCGTGAAGCGCTGCGCAACGCGTCGACAATGGAGCGCAAAAAATATTTGGAATCGGTGCTCAACCGCGACGATCATTTTCAGTCCGAGCAGTTGATGCGCCAGAGCTCGACCAACTTTTGGGGTGGCTTGGTCAATCGCTTGCTCAGCTCCGTCGATCTGGTCGGCGTCGCCTCGGGCAACTACATCGGCGCCGCTGCCGAGACCGCGATCAGCCAGCTCTACGCCCTGATGGACGGCGACATGTCGATGGAAGAGCGGCGCGCCCTGGCTCGCGACCTCGATCACTTGAAGCGCTATCCCGACGATCCGCAGAACCTCAAAGTACGCCAGCAGGTCGAAGCCCTCGACAAGAAAAAGCGCGCCGTCTTGGTCGCCAAGCAGCTCGCCAAGGCCAAGGAAGCGGCCGGCAAAGGCGACGAGGATCGAGCGTTGTTTCACGCCCAAGTGGCGAGTTTCTTCGACCCAAAGTCACAGGACGCCGACAAGCTGCGCCAGCAGTTCAGCAAACAACTTGAGCAGCGCCAAGAAGCGCGCCGCCAAAGCCTCAAAGCCCGCGAGGACGGCAATCTGAGCGCGGAACAGCGCGCCGATGCCAAGAAACTTTTGGAAGCGTTGTCATTGCGCGATCCTAATTTAATTCAACGGGTCGCCATCGACACCGAGAGAAAATATCCCGGCAAGCCGCTGGCCGACGCCGCCCGCGATGCCGAGGCGGTGGCCTTGGAGATCAAGGGCTGGCATGAGGCGGCGCGCAAAGCAGTGGAGCAGCACGCGCGCCAGGCCGCCACGCCGGCGGCCAAGGAGCGCGCCACGGCGCTCCTGCAAAGCCCCGGCTACAACATGCTGACGACGTTTAACGACGCCCGTAGCGAGCGCCAGTTGGAGTCGGCCAAGTACGTCCTGTTCGGCGAGGATTTTCTGCGCAAAAATATGCTGTTCGCCGCCGGCGCCATGGCCGCCGCCGGTCCCGGCGCGGTGGCCACCCTGGGCATGGCCAATGCGATGATGTGGAGCCGCAATCTGTTTCAAGTGATGACCAACAATCCGGTGTCGGCCCAGCCGGTGATCGACGCCGGCGTCGCCTATGTGCGCAGTCACCCCAAGTCGGAAAACGCCAGCGAGGTATTTCGCGTGCTCGCCGACGCCTACGAAGAGCGCGGCCTGATCGAGCGCGCCCTGACCTTTCACGAGCTGGCGGGGTCACCGAAAGAGAAACTCGACGCCCTCAACGACAAAGCCGCCCGCGCGCTGTTGAACGCCGCCGGCAAATCCACTTCGCGCGCCGGCCAGGAAAATTATTTGAAAGCGGTCATCGACTATCATCCCGATTCCAGCGCCGCCGCCGAAGCGACCAAGAAGCTCGCCAACCTGGCCAAGGATGAAAACCAGGGCATGCGCATGAGCAAGCAATTCTTGCTCGAGCATCCGGAAATCTGGGGGCCGCGCGGCCTGGGGCTCAAGGCAACCCTGTTCGACGGCGATGCGCGCAACATGGAGATCGCCGAGCGCGGCGCGATCCTGCTCAACGACAACGAGCTGATGGTTTTCTACCAGACCCCCTGGGGCGTGCGCAGCCAGACCCACCGGTTGAACAAATCCACCGCTGACCGCTTCTACGTCGCCCTGCGCGAGAAAAACCAGCAGGTCGCCGCCGCCGATGCCAACCAGCGTGGCAAGGACAGCGTCGGCGGCATCCGAAATGTGCCCACGGCTATCGTCCGCGGCGAACGAGAGCGCCGCGGCGCTAACTCTGAAGACCGCGAAGACACCACGTTCACTCTGATCCGCGAAGCCGGCGGTTCATCCTACCGCCGGGTGCTCGACGCCGAGTTGATCACTGAGAACGAACGCAACCCCGGCAGCCAATATTCACTGCCGCCGATCCAGGGCAGCCTCTCGGCCAGCCGCTTCAGCATGACCGGCGGCCTACCCGCCAGCTTCGGCGGCAGCCAGTTGGCGGTGGGCAGCGACCGCGGCGCCGCCTACGGCGGCGTGCAGATCCCGATCCCGCTCCTGCAAGGCTTCGTGCCCGTCGACTTCATGGTCCAGGGCCGGCCCGGCGGCATTTCAGTTTTCCCGCGCATTCGCACCGGCGTCGATCGCGGTTCGGACCCGGAACTCTATCGCTGATGACCGTTGGCGAATTTCTCTCCCAGGTTTGAATTGGCTCACGATCGAGTGTAAAAGTGCGCAAATCGCGCGCGCCAAACCGTTGATAAACGACCGTCAAACCGCAAAATCATGAGCTTGCTCCCGCTTCGCAAAGAAATCAGCCGCGGCGCCATCTCGATCTTCGCCGGCATTGCCGTTTGGGAAATCTTGGCGCGGGCGCTGTTGGAAAACGAGCTCTTGATCCCGCCGCCGAGCAGCGTCGCGCGGACGTTTTGGAACCTCGCCAGCAGCGGCCAACTCAACAAACATTTCGCCGCCACCGCGACGGAGTTTTTCTACGGCTTTAGCGCCGCCTGCATGGTCGGCGTCTTGTTGGGCTACTTGATGGGCATGCACCGCTGGTTCGACGAGATCATGGACCCATGGATGGCGGCGCTCTATTCGATCCCGGTGATCGCACTGGTACCGATGATCATTATTTGGTTCGGCATCGGGATATTTTCCAAGATCGTCGTGGTGTTTAAAATCACCCTGGTGGCAATAATTTTAAATACCGCGGCTGGCATTAAAAACCTCGACCCGGTGTGGCTCGAACTGGCCCAATCCATGCGCCTGTCGAGCTGGCAGACTACGTATAAGATCCGCCTGCCCGGCGCCCTGCCCTTCATCATCACCGGCATGCGGCTGGGCGTCGGCCGGGCGCTCCTCGCCGTGGTCGTCGCCGAACTGATGGCCTCCAATGCCGGCTTAGGTTACTTACTGCGCGAGTCGTCGGAAACTTGGGATAGCCCGAAACTTTTCGTCACGGTGATCTTGCTGGCGGTCATCGGCTTGACCAGTTTTAACTTGATCAAACGCTTCGAGCAGCGCATGGCGCCCTGGCGCCAAAGCGCCGAATGGTCGGCGGATTCTTAAGCACATCGGCGATCGAACCATGACCGAAGAGCAGCGCAATCTAGTTTCGATACTCCTGAGAGTCGGTTCGGTGCTCACCGGACTCCTCGGCTGGCATTACCTCGCCGTGGCGGTGATCAAGGACCCCGGCATCCTGGTCTCCCCGGTCGAAGTCGTCAGCAAAGCCTATGAAATGATGGTCACCACCGGCGAGCTCTATCCTCATCTGTTCGCCAGCTCGATTATTTTTTTCTACGGCTTTGTCCTGGCCGTCCTGGTCGGCGTGCCCTTGGGCTTCGTCATGGCTTTGAGTCCGCTGGTGCGCGATTACGTCAATCCCTGGATGACGACTCTCTACACCGCGCCGCGCATCGCCTTCGCGCCGATATTGCTCCTCTGGTTCGGCATCGGCGCCGGCTCCAAGGTCGCGATAGTTTTCTTGGGCTGCGTCTTTCCGGTGCTGATTAACTCTTATTACGGCATGCGCGTGGTCAATCGCGAGTATGTCGAGCTGGCGCGCTCCTACCGCCTCGACCGCTGGGCGCTGTTTGGAAAAATCTTACTGCCAGCATCGGTGCCGTTTATCCTCGCCGGCGTGCGCTTGGCGATTGGCCGCGGCCTTACCGGCGTCGCCATCGCCGAATGGTTCGGCGCCACCGAAGGGTTGGGCTATTTGATTTTCTTCGCCGGCCAGACCTTGAACGTGCCGACGCTGTTTGTCGGCGTCGCCGTATTCGCGGCGCTGGGAATTATCGGCTTTGAAATCGTCCGGCGGGTCGAGAAATTCGCCACGCCCTGGCGCGGGCAAACCCAAGGGAGTTGATGATGGCCGGACCGGTACTGGAGCTGCGCAACTTGAACAAGGAAATTCCCCGGCCGGGGAAAGAACCGTTCCAGATATTTAACAATCTCAATCTGTCGGTGCGCGAAGGCGAGTTCGTCAGCATCGTCGGCCCGAGCGGCTGCGGCAAGACCACCATGCTGCGGGTGGTCAACGGCCTGATGCCCCACTCCGGCGGCGAGATCCTCCTCGACGGCAAAGCCGCCGACCAAGTCAGCGACCAGCTACTCATGGGCTTTGTCTTTCAAGGCGCGTCGCTACTGCCCTGGCGCACCAGTTTGAAAAACGTTCTCCTCGGTCTCGAAGGGCGCGGTAATAACGGTCAAGAAGCCGAACAGATCGCCAAGAAATTTCTCGACCTAGTGGGATTGAACGGCTTTGAAAACCATTATCCGCACGAACTCTCCGGCGGCATGCAGCAGCGCGTCAACCTGGCCCGCGCCCTGGCGGTCAACCCGCGTATCCTGCTCATGGACGAGCCCTTCGCCGCCCTGGACGCCCAGACCCGGAGCTTCATGCAGCTTGAGCTCCTGCGCATCTGGGCGGAAACCAAGAAGACCGTGATCTTCGTCACCCACATGATCGCCGAAGCAGTGCTCTTGTCCGACCGGGTGATCGTCTTCAGCCACCGCCCCGGCACGATCAAATCTGAATTTGATATCCCGCTGCCCCGTCCAAGGGACATGGACATCAGATCCGATCCCCAGTTCTTGCACTTGGAAAACCAAATTTGGAAACAGATCGAGCAGGAAGTCAAAGCCGCCGGCGGCTTCGCCCAGCTGTAGAAGAGTGGAGTGTTGGAGTACTGGAGTGATGGAGTATTGGTACGGAACATTAAAAGGAGACTTATGGCTAATCGTAACGTGATGCTCACTCTTAGCTTCTGGCTACTGACAACTGGCAACTGGCTACTGCCCACTGCCTCCAACGCCGCCGACGCCCCGCTGAAAAAACTCCGCTTCGTCCAGAGCGGCCATACGTCATCGAGCTGGCCGATCTACGTCGGCCAGCAAAAAAAGATGTTCGAGCGCAATGGCTTGGATTTGGAAGTCATCATCATCCGCGGCTCGCCCAATCTAGTCCGCGCCGTCATCAGCGACACCGTGCCGATGGGCCGGATCAATCCGGACTACGTCATTGGCGGCATCGAAAAGGGCGCTCGCATGAAGATCGTCAGCGGCATCCAGGACAAGATCGCCTACGACTTGATGGCCCGGCCGGAGATCAAAACCGGCGCCGACTTGAAAGGCAAAACCCTTGGCGTCAGCACGCTGACCGGCGGGACGACGCTCATGGTCGAGGAAGTTTTGGAGAAAGCCTACAAGCTCAAGGAAGGCGAATATAAATATTTGGTCGTCGGCACCTCGCCGGAACGCTACGCCGCCCTCAAAGGCGGTTCGGTGCAAGCAACTTTCATGGGCGCGCCGTTCAACTTCACCGCGGCGCGGGAGGGCTTCACTAAGCTCATCACCTTCCACGAGATCCTCGGACCGATTCAGTTCACCGTCGACTTCGTCCATCAGGATTACATCAAGAACCACCGCGACGAGATCGTGCGCTATTTGAAAACCACCATCGAATCGACCCAATGGCTCTACGACAAGCGGAATAAAGAAGAAGCCCTGGCGATTCACCAGAAAGTGCTGAAGAGCAAGCGCGAGGCGGCGGAGCAAGACTATAAATTCATGATCGAGGAGTTCCAGCCCTTCACCCGCAGCGGCGCGGTGGTCAAAGGCGCCTGGGACAAGACCATGGAGCTACGCGCCAAAGAGGGCCACTACAAAGGCAAGAAGATTCCCGCCATGAGCGACTTCGTCGACTCGTCGATGATCGAAGAGGCGCAAAAGTTGGCGGGATTCAAACCGTAATGGAGAATGGATAATTGAGAATGGATAGTGTTCGGATGAAGACAGCTCTACGTTCAATCGGTCTCTTGATCATTTTCGCGATCGGATTGGCTTCGATTGCCGACGCTCAGACTCCAGCGCTCAAGAAAATTCGCATCGGCTATCCGTCGCTGAGTTTTCGCCAGAGCAACGTTTGGGTGGCGCGGGAAGTTGGCTTGTTTACTAAGTACGGGTTGGAAGTCGAGCCGATCTTTTTGCGCGGCGGGCAGATGGCGACCCAGGCGCTGGTCGCCGGCGATCCGCCCATCGTCAACATCGGCACCGTCGTCCAGGCGAGCCTACAGGGCTACAACCTGGTGTTGGTCGCCGCCGTGGAATCCTATTACGACCAGATCGTCTTCGCCCGCAAAGGCATCAATAAGTTGGAGGACCTGCGCGGCAAGCGCTTCGGCATCAGCGGTTTCGGCGCGGCCACCCACCACGCGTCGAACATGCTGTTCAAACATCTGGGACTGGAGCCCAACAAGGATGTCACCATCGTCGCCGGCGGCCCCGACGCCGAGCGCTTGGGCGCGCTGATGTCGAACAAGATCGACGCGACTTTTTTCACTTCGTCGTCATCGGCGCCGGCGCGCAAACAAGGCTTCACCGAGCTGTTTCAGCTCGCCGATCTGAAGATCGAAGTGCAGGGCAACGGCTTCGCGACTTCGAAAAGCTACATCGCCGCCAACCGCGACACCGTCAAGAGCGCGCTCAAAGCCTTTGTCGAGGCGATTTATTTTATTTACGCCAACAAGGCCGAGGCGCAAAAAGTCTTCACTAAATACATGCGCACCACCGACCGCGAAGTGCTCGACGATTCCTACAACGGCTATATCAAGAACATCCCCAAGAAACCCTACCCGACGTTAAAGGGCATCCAATACATGCTCGATCTCGTCGCGCCGCAACTGCCCCAGGCGAAAAACGCCAAGCCCGAACAGTTTGTCGACCTGAGTTTTTTACAAGAACTAGAAAAGGAAGGCTTCTTCAATGAAATGGCCAAACGCTATCCGAGCAAGTAGACCAGCCATGAAAAAGATATTACTCCTATGCGTCCTATCGGTCCTATTCCCTCTCGCTGCCGCCCACGCGCAGACCCTTAAGAAGATCAAAATCGGCTACCCATCCCTCAGCTTTCGCCAGAGCAACGTCTGGGTGGCGCGAGAGATGGGTTTGTTCGCCAAGTACGGCTTGGAGGTCGAGCCGATCCTGTTTCGCGGCGGCCAGGTGGCGACCCAGGCGCTGGTCAGCGGCGATCCGCCCATCGTCAACATCGGCACGGTGGTTCAGGCGACCATCCAGGGACATAACCTGGTGCTCGCCGCGGCGGTCGAAACCAAGTACGACCTGATCGTCTTTTCCCGTCCGGGCATCACCAACATCGAACAGCTCAAAGGCAAGCGCATCGGCATCACCGGCTTCAACTCGGCGACTCACTATGGATCGATTATTCTGGCGCGCCACTTAGGCATCGACCTGAAAGAATTCACCCTGATCGCCGCCGGCCTCGACACCGAGCGCATCGCCTCGGTCATGTCCGGCGTCATCGATGCGACCTATCTATCGTCTTCCGCCGCGCCCTTGGGCCGCCGCGCCGGCTTGGTCGAGCATGTCTCCCTCGGCGATCTCGGCGTCGAAGTTCAGGGCAACGGCTTCGCCACCTCGCGCGCCTACATCGCCAACAACCGCGACGTCGTCAGGAGCGCCCTGCGCGGCTTCGTAGAGGCGATCTATTTCGTCTACGGCAACAAAGCCGCGACGCAAAAAGTCTTCGCCAAATACATGCGCACCAACGACCCGGTGGTGCTCGAAGATTCGTACAACGGCTATATCAAGTCGATCCCGAAGAAGCCCTACCCAACGCTGAAGGGCATCCAATTTATGCTCGACGTGTTGGCGCCGACCCTGCCGAACGCGAAGAACTTCAAGCCGGAACAGTTCGTCGATCTGAGCTTCCTCCAGGAAATGGAGAAAGACGGCTTCTTCAACGAAATGGCGAAACGGTATCCGGTGAAGTAGACAGACCGGGGCCGGTTGGGGTAATGGAGTAATGGAGCGGTGGAGTAATGGGTCCGGAAAAAACCCAGAACTACAATACTCCATCACTCCAATTTGAATTTTATAACCGGAGGCTTCCATGACCCGCAAAGACATTCAACCGAAAACCCTTGACGATCCCCGGCCGCGCTATACCCACGCGATTCAGACCACTGGCGGCAAGCTGTTGTTCATCTCCGGCCAGACCGCCAGCGACAAAGAAGGCAACGTGGTCGGCAAGGGCGACATCGTCGCCCAGACCGAACAGGTCTTCGCCAATCTGAAGACCGTGCTCAAAGCCGCCGGCGGCACCATGGATAACTTAGTCTCGACCACGACCTTCATCGTCGACCGCAAATACCGCGAAGGCTACAACGAAGTGCGCTTAAAACAGTATAAGAAAAAGTCCCCCACCAGCACCCTGGTCATCGTCACCGGCCTGGCCAACCCAGACTATTTGATCGAAATCGCCGGCATCGCGGTGATCTAAGACACCCGTGATCGTGTTCGTCGCTCGTGCTCGTAAACACAATCGAGCGCGGTCCGGCGAGCACGAACACGAGCCACGAACACGAATCCCATGAAAGTCACCGTCCTCGACGACTATCAACACGCCATCGCGCCAACCCAAGCGATGGTTCGCCTGCGCCAACACGCCGAGGTGCAGATTCTCCATGAGAAATTAGGCGGCGAAGCCGCAGTCGTCGAAACGCTCCGGGACTCGCAAGTCGTGATTCCGATCCGCGAGCGGACCAAGTTCACCGCGTCGCTGTTCGAGAAGTTGCCGGCGCTGGAATTTATTTCTCAGACCGGCAATCACGCCTACCATATCGACATGGAGGCGGCGACCGCCCATGGCATCGTCGTCAGTTTGGCGCCCGGCGGCAACAGCACCACCGAGCTAACCTTCGGCTTGATGCTCGATGTCATGCGCAAAATTTCCCAAGGCGACCAAGCCATGCGCCGCGGCGAGTGGCCGTTTATCTTGGGCTACGTGTTGAAAGGCAAAACCCTCGGCATCTTGGGCCTCGGCAAGATTGGCACCGAAGTCGCCGCCATCGCCCGCGCCTTCGGCATGAACGTCATCGCTTGGGGACCGACGTTGACCCAAGAACGAGCAGCCAAGTCCAACGCCAAGTTCCTATCGCTCGAAGAAGTATTACAAAGCGCCGATGTCGTCAGCGTCCACTTGAAACTGTCCGACGATAGCAAAAATTTATTAAACGAAGCGCGCCTGCGCCTGATGAAAAAGTCCGCCTACTTGGTGAACACCGCCCGCGGCGCCATCGTCGACGAGATGGCGCTGGTAAAGATACTGCAAGAGCGAGCCATCGCCGGCGCCGCCTTGGATGTCTTCGTCGAAGAACCGCTGCCGAAAAACCATATGATCACCCAACTCGACAACGTGGTCCTCACGCCCCACCTAGGCTGGCCCACCGACTCCGGCTTCGAAGGCTTCGCCGAAAACGCCGTTACCAATATCCTCGATTACATGCAAGGCAAACTCACCCGCGCGCTCAATCCGGAAGCGATGAATAGGCGCCGTAAGGGGAACTAACCTGCGACGGCACTTCCGAATTCCGTCATTCCCGCGCACGCGGGAATCCAGGTCTATTGCAGGCAAATCAACTTCGAAGATGGATGCCGGTCTGCACCGGCAAGACGGATTGAATACTCCGCGCAATCCCGCAGCCGATGGGTTTCGTCGGAACTCAACCCATCCTACGAACCGACGAAGCTGCGCGCCCAATCCGAACCCCGCGACTCCATCACTCCAATACTCCAACAAGTCATGGGCTCAACGATGAACGTCAGTACCCCGTTTCGCTATGCGCGAATCTTCCTCGTGTAGAACACCCGATTATCCTGATCGATAAACTCCAGCAACGCTTCGTTGCCTTTTACTTTGGGATCGACGGTGATTTTGGCGAAGTTGAAATTCTCGGCGAGGAAAAATTCGTAGCGCCGGTTGGCGCTGTTGGTGACCCGGTTGAGCGGTGCGGCGAGCGGGCCGGCGGTGATGTCGAGGAGGCCGTTGCCGTTGGGGATCTTGGTTACCGCGGCGTAGTGCAGGTCCGCGCTCATGAACACCACGCCGGAGATTTTCTTTTCGCGGATGTAGCGCAAGATTTCGTCGCGTTCCTTGGGATAACCATCCCAGCGGTCACTGCCGCCGCCGGCAATGGGCACGGTGGTGGCGACGAACTTGAAGGTCGCGCCGGAGTTGGCCAGACGGTCGAAGAACCATTCTTTTTGCCGCTGCCCTAACATCGTGCTGCGATCGGCCGCGCGGTATTGCCTTGGGTCGAGGACGATCAAGTCCACCGCGCGGCCCCAGCGCACGGCGCGGTAGATCTGCTCCGGTTCGGACGCCGGACGGCGGATCGGCCAATAGTCGAGAAAGGCCTTTCGGCCAATGGACGCCAACGGATGGCCCGGCAGATAGTCATCGGCCACCTCATGATCGTCCCAAACCACGTAGACACTGGTCTCAGCGAAACAACTCTGCGACGCGGCATCGTCGCGGTTGATGCGATACTTGTCCCAGAACTCTGGCAAGGTTTGCGCCGTACCGTTGCGATCGGCGTAGATGGTATCGCCCAAGTGCAAGAAAAAATCCGGCCGCTGGGCGCGCACCGCATTCATGACCGTAAACGGTTTGTAGCTCTGGCGGGTATCGCCGCTAAAGCAGAACGTCACTGGCGCATTTTCGTCGGGACGCGGCGCGGTGACGAAGCTGGCCACTGGCCCTGCCGCCTGACCTTCGACCATGCCGCGGTAGTAATAGCGCGTCGCCGGCTCCAAGCCATCGAGAGAAATTATCGTGCTATGGTCGGCGCCGGGATCGACCCCGCGTAGTGGTGTAGCCTGGAACTGCGCCAAGCCCGGCGCTCTGCCGTATTGCAGAGCGACCCGGCTGCCGGCTTGCGCCTTCAGCCACACCAGCGCGCTATCGGAACCAACATCGCCGCTGATGTAGCCCAAAGACAAGCCGGTGCTTGGATCAGGATTGAAGATCTGTGGGCTACAACTCGATGCGCCCAGGAGGCCAGGCATAGCTATCCCCGCCCCGCCCATGACTTTGAGAAACTTACGCCGGTTCATGCTTGGTTAGACGTTCAACTTGTCCCAAATCATTTCGCACAACCAACCGGCGACAAAAGGAAAGACAAAACTCACCGCGACGCGAATCGCCACCACTTTGGCGCCCAGGAAAGGCAACTCCCACATGATAATGCGCTGCAAGCCGAATAGCGACCAGGCCGACAGGTAGGCGACCAGCGGCCCGACGCCGACCCCGACTTTGTAGAGCGAGGCGATCACCGGGAAGTGGGTCATCGGCCCGCCGGGGGTGATGCTGCCGAGCGACATGCCGATGAGCAGGCCACGATTACCCGATCCGTGGCCCATCCAACGCACGATGGTTTCCTGCGGCACCACCGCCTGCACCAAGCCAGCCAGGACGAAGGCCGCGACCATGCGGGGCGCGATTTCGACGATCAGCGCGAACCCAGCGCCGACCCCGGACTCGGCGGCCTTAGGAGATTTCAAGTACACGGCGATCACCGCGATCAGGGCCGCGGCGATCATCAAGAGCGAGGAAGTATCCATCGATTTCCTTAATGCTGCGTGAAATTTTTCTTTTGACAGGATAGCCATGGCGAGCAACGGCAGGTGAGATCAGTTCAAGACTGTAGAGAGCCGAGCAGGTTTTTTCAAGCGAACCGCGAGCTTGGATTGACTTGGATAAGCCGCTTGGTTAGTTAAAACGATCTAGTGTAGTGTCTCAAGCTGTTTGGAGTTTATTAAGGACCGCCTTGGCACGACGATATTTGGCAATAATGTCTTCAGCTTTGGCGGTCCAGACAAAGGGGTTGGGATGATCGTTGTGATAGTCGACATAGGCTTGAATCGCGGCGATC
>CAMDBU010000137.1 GCA_945889495.1 Syntrophobacter sp. SbD2
CTCGATCACCCTCGGACGTGGCTTGCAACGCCTTCATGATATTGTCACCGGTTTCTCGCTTGCCCAAGAATTTTATTCCGCTCAACAACCGGCTGCGTCATCCTCTCGACCTTTTCCCAGCAAGGGGAGTTACGGGTAACGATCAGAGCTTTGCGAGGGATCTCGTCTTGGATGAAACATTAGAAGACGAGATTCCTCGGTTACACCTCCGAATGACAGTCACACGCGGTCGTTCCCACCAGCTCAGCCATTCTTCTCCCGCAGCGCCCGATAAACTTTCTCCGCCGTCAGCGGCAGATCGCGTATACGCACGCCCACCGCGTCCTCAATCGCGTTGGCGATCGCCGGCGCCACCGGCGAGATCGGATTCTCGCCGATGCCTTTGACTTTGTATGGGCCGACGCCGCTGGCGCTTTCGACGATGACGGTCTTGAGCACCGGGATGTCCTGGATGTTGGGCAGTTTGTATTCGCCGAAGTTGGCGACTTCGACTTTGCCGTCGAGCACCGGCAGGTATTCGATCATGCCGTAGCCGACGCCTTGGACCACGCCGCCGTCGATCTGGCCCTGATGGCCCACCGGATTCATGATCGCGCCGGTGTCGTGCGCCGTGGTCAATTTGCGCAGCGTCACCTCGCCGGTGGCCGAATCGACGGCGACCTCGGCGACCTGGGCAGCGAACGCCGTCACCGGCGAATGGCCGTCGTCGCGGGTCACCGCTTCACCGGTGATCGCCCGGCCGATGCCCTTGAGCAGTTCGTCCCAGCGCTGGCGCTTTTTCTGGTGCACGAGAAAGTCACCGTCAAGCGTAATCTCCGCCTTGGGCCAATTGAGCAGCTTCTCGGCCATGGTCAGCAATTTCTCCCGCGCGTCGCAGGCTGCGCTGTAGGCCGCGCTGCTCGCCACCCGCGTGCCGCGACTGCCGCCGATGCCGGAATCGTAGGACACGCCGAGATCGGTGTCGAGAGTATCGATGCGAATGGTTTCCGGATCGCAACGCAGCTCCTCGGCGACGATTTGCCGGATCGTCGTGTAGGTTCCCGTCCCCTGCTCGAACAAGCCGGTGTGAATGACCACGGAACCGTCAGGATTGAGCGACAGCTGCATCGCCGTGTTGCCGCCGCCCGGACCGCGGTAACCCATGGCCACGCCGCGGCCGATGTTCTTCGCCTTGGGCGCGTCGTAACCCGATGCCTTGAGAACTGCCGTCAGCGTCTCTTTCGCTTTGATGTCTTTGTAGTGGCTGCCGGTGAGGGTCTCGTCGCCTTCGACCATTAAATTTTTCATCCGAAACGCCGCCGGGTCCATGCCCACCTTGCGCGCCACACAATCGATATGCGACTCGGCGGCGAACACGCCTTGCGGTTCCCCTGGCGCGCGGAACTGGCCGCCGGGAAGATTGTTGGTGTAGACCCGAGAAACAGAAATGCGCGCGTGGGCCGCGCGATAACAGCCGCCGGCATGGGCGACGCCGCCGATCACCGCGCCGGGACGGAAACCGCCATAGGCGCCGGCGTCGAGATAGGCTTCCATCTCATGGGCCACCATGGTGCCGTCGCGCTTGACGCCGGTCTTGAGCCGCATGACACCCGAGTGGCGCGGCGCGCCGGCGATGAACTCTTCGCGATACTCCATCACCATCTTCACCGGCCGGCCGCTGCGCAGCGCCAGCAGATAGGCGATCGGCTCGTCGAAGGGCGCGCCCTTGCCGCCGAAGTCGCCGCCGATGGTGACCGGATTGACGCGAATTTTTTCCTTGGGGATATCGAAGGCCGCCGCCATGCTCGACTTCAACCCTTGCGGCACCTTGCAAGGCGACCAGATCTGAATGCGCTCCTGCTCGTCGATCCACACCAAGCAGCAATGCGGTTCGAGAAAACCCTGGTGCACCCGTGGCACGGTATAAGTGTTTTCGACGATGACATCGGCCTGGGCAAAGCCGCTGGCGATATCGCCGCGGGTAAAGACGTCTTGAACGAAGGCATTGGTCGGCTGGTCGAACTGCTTGGGCAAACCCTTGTAGTTATTCATGTCGGGATGAATCAGCGGCGCGCCGTCTTTGGCCGCGGCGACGACATCGAACACCGCCGGCAGATCTTCATAGCGAACGTCGATCAAATCCAACGCCGCCTCAGCCTGCTCAAGCGTATCCGCGGCCACCGCCGCGACGCGCTCACCGATGAAGCGCACCTTGTCCTGGGCGAGCACCGAAATATCGCGGTAACGCCGGCCATAGAGAATCCCGCGCACGTCGTTGCCGGTGAGAATAGCGCGCACCCCCGGCGCCCGCTCAGCGCGCGACGTGTCGATCTGCACAATACGCGCATGGGCATGCGGACTGCGCAAAGTCTTCGCCCACAAGGTTCCCGGCAACAACACATCCGATGTATAGCGCGCCTCGCCGGTAACTTTGGCGGTGTTATCCGTGCGCGGCGTGGATTTTCCGACAACTTGATAGCTCATGGCTCCTCCGAATCGTGCTCGTGTTTCGTGTTCGTGTTCGTGTCCGGAATCTGACGAGCACGAGCCACGAGTCACGAACACGATTATTCCAGATACCCCTTCTCCCGATAATACCGCGCCGCGCCCGGATGGAGCGGCACGCGCAGCGGACATTTGTCCGTGCTGTGGCAGAGATTTTTCATATTGAGCGGCCGGTCGTCGTCCACTGGGATCGATTTCTTGCGCTCGTCGATGGTCTGAATGGCGGCGTAGGCGATGTTGTTGGGCAGCCACTTGTGGGTCACCAGCGCCCAGCCGCTGTAGTCGATGGTCAGGATGTCTTGGTTTAACTGCTTGAAGCGTTTCTTCGGCAGCAGCGCGCGGCTGTAACCCATGGCTTCGAGCTTTTTGACGATCACCGGTTCGATGGCAATGATTTCATAACCATTGGCCAGGGCGAGATCGAGCCATCCGCCGTCGGTGCTCACGCCTTCGTCGAAGATCGCCGTCAGCGTGCGTTTCTTGATCGCATTCATGCGTTCCGCGACGAAGGGGCGCGTGCATTCTTGAACCTGGCCGCCCCATTTTTTGATTTGCTCGAAGGAGAAACCGTAGAAACCGAGAATCGTCGCGATGGTGAAATAAGTCCCGTTGTCGACCCCCGACAAACGCGTCGAGACCTGCAGCGGAATCTTGCGCCGAACGATGTCGGCAAGCGACTTCACGCCCAGATCCTTCCGCACCACCAAGGCGATGCGGTCCCAGGACGGAAAGCAGCCCAGCACGCGCAGCTCCATCTTTTGTTTGTAGTAACCCTTGCCGCGGTAGGCCATGGCGACCATGGCCGAGGGATTGACGTAGGCGATATCGACCTGGCGGGTGCCCACTTCCAGCGGCGCGCGCATGCCGCCATAAACATCGCCGTTGATGCCGACGCTAAAGGGCAACGCGCCGCTGTCCTTGGCCGCCGACGTGAGCGTAATCTTCAACTGCGTCGCCAACTGATCGGAGCATTTGGCGAATAAACCGGCAGCCAACTCCAGGCCGGTCATGCCGCGGATCTGCGGCGGGGAAAGATCGGTCATCATAAAAGATCATCCTCCATGGTTTCGCGCACTGATGAACTACTCATCAGCGGAAACTACACGGTGGCGGCGATGGCTGTCAATCAAGTCAATATCGTGAGCGGAGCTCGACCCCGGCAAAAGGTCAAGACTTTTCCAAATCTAGACAAACGGGAGAAAGCCGAGAAACAACTCCGGTTGAGCAACCAAGGTGAGGAAGATTGTTCTTAGGCGCAAGGCCAAGTAACGCAAACAGGAAGGTCAAAACACCACACCACCCGACGCACCGCACCACCGCAAAAAGAAATAACCACGAAAAACACGAAAGCCACGAAATTTAGGAATCCCCTTTTTCGTGTTTTTCGTGGTTGAATTATTCTTAGACGATCCCCGCCGCCTTCAGCTCCACCAGCTTCTCTTTCGAGATGCCCAACTCACCGCAAAGAATCGCTTCGTTGTCTTCGCCCAACTTGCGACCGAGGAAGTCAACGGAACCGGGCGTCGCGGAAAACTTCGGGACAACATTCTGCACGATCGCTTCGCCGAGATCGGGGTCGGGCACGCGCACCATCGCTTCGCGGGCGCGGTACTGTAAATCGCGGAAAGCATCTTCCATGTCGAACACCGCTGAGTAGGCCACGCCATGCTTGTCGAAGTGCTCGATCACCTCGTCCCGGGTATGCTGCTCGATCCAGGCGCCGACCACGCCGTTACACTCAATAGAATTCTCCACCCTTGCCGAGTTGTCGATGAATTTGGGATCGGTGGTCATGTCGATGCGGCCGATCGCTTCGGCTAGGCGCAGCCAGACGCTCTGGGTGCTCGCCGCCAGGGTTAAATATTTGCCATCCTTGGTTTTGAACATAGAGCTCGGCGCCACGTAGGCGACCCGGTTGCCGGTGCGGTGATGGACGGTCTTCATCTGGTCGTATTGGATCGGATCGAAATCGAGAAAGCGGAACACGGCTTCGTAGAGCGCCAGGTCGATCATCTGCCCCTCACCATTGCGCAAATCTCGATGATAGAGCGCCATCATGACCGAAAGCGATCCGAAAATGCCGGCGATCAAATCGCCCAGCGGATAGCCCGGCGACATCGGCGGGCCATCCGGTTCGCCGATTAAGTTGGTCAACCCGCTCATCGCTTCGGCGACGCGGCCGAAGCCGGCGCGATTTTTGTACGGCCCGGTCTGGCCGAAACCGGAGATGCGCAGCATGATGATGCGCGGATCGACGGCCCGGATGGCGTCGTAGCCGATGCCCCATTTCTCAAACGTGCCGGGGCGGTAGTTCTCGACGACGACATCGGTGCCTTTGACCAGCTGCTTGAAAATCTCCGCGCCTTCGGGCTTGCCGAGATCGAGCGTGATGCAGCGCTTGTTACGCGCCACCGACTTCCACCATAGCGGGATGCCGTCCATAATCGGCTCAAGCTTACGTTGGCCGTCGCCATGTTTGGGATGTTCGATCTTGATCACATCGGCGCCGAAGTCGGCGAGCAGCACGGTGGCGAACGGCGCCGCCACCATGTTGCCGGCGTCGATCACACGCACGCCTTTGAGCGGTTTGTGCTCGCTCTTTTTGGTCAGCGGAAAGTCGTAATGTTCTTTAGCGTATTCAGCCATCGTTTGCTTTGTCCTCGTTTCAGTCCGGCCATTTTAGGCATAAAAAATCCGGAAATAAACCGGCCTCGTTTGACGATGCCCTGCCGGCTGGCCTATATCCAAACCAGCGAAATTTATTCGATGGAGGATTAGACAATGGCAGAAGCAGCAAAGGTAGTTACTGGCATCGGCAAGGCCGAACTGCACCGCATCCTGGTGCGCGGCTACGATTTGAATAAAGAATTGGTCGGCCATATCACGTTCACCGACATGACCTCGTTGATTTTGCGCGGACGATTGCCCACCGCCAACGAAGCGAAAATGCTCGACGCGCTGATGATCATTTTAGTCGAGCATGGCATGGTCTCCCATGTCATCGCGGCGCGCTTGATCTATCACTGCGCGCCCGAGGCGATGCAGGCCGCGGTAGCCGCGGCCCTATGCGGCGCCGGCAGCGTTCACCTGGGTTCGTCGGAATGGTCGGCGAAAATGTTGGTCGACGCCCTGCCGCAAGAGACCAAAAACCCGGCCTATGACGAGATCGCCACCAAAATCATCGACGACTACACCACACGCAAACAGCGCATGCCCGGCATCGGCCACCGGACTCATGCCGAAGGCGACCCGCGCGCCGAGACCCTGTTTAACATCGCCAAGAGCACCGAGATCTACGGCAAATACTGCGAGCTGATCCAAGAGCTGTCGAAACAGTCGAGCGAACGGCGCAAGCGCTTGATCCCGGTCAACGTCACCGGCGCCATCGCCGCGATCGCTCTCGACATGGGCTATCCTTGGCAAATCTCCAAAGCCTTCGCCTTGATCGGCCGAACCCTGGGCGCCATCGGCCACATCGCCGAAGAAATCAAAAATCCCATGGCCGCCCAGATCGACCTGGCGGTCAAACAGGCGCTGGTGTACGAGCCGGTGCGGACGTAGGCGAATAGACGACAAGAGTATTCACCACGAAGGCACGAAGAGCACGAAGTTCGGAATTTTTTTCCCGAACCCTTCGTGGCTTCGTGGTGAGAAATCTTTTTGCGTACCGCCGGCAATCAACACCGGCTTCAGTTGCTCCGCTCGCCGGTTTTTGTTCTAATGCGGTCACACTGAAGGAGAATCGAATGAGCTATCAAAACATTCTTACCGAGCGCATCGACAAGGTCGCGTTGATCACCCTCAACCGGCCGGAGAAACTCAACGCGCTCAGTTACGAACTCGCCGCCGAGATCGACGAAGAGTTGGTCAAGATTGAAAATGACGACGGCATCGGCTGCGTCATCCTCACCGGCTCGGGGCCGCGGGCGTTTTCGTCCGGCGGCGACATCATGCAGATGGTCAAGTCGACGCCGGAAGAGATGGCCGCGCGCACCGACAAACGGCGCGAGATGAACTGGCACCTGGCGACCTTCACCAAGCCGATCATCGGCGCGATCAATGGACTGGCCTACGGCGCCGGCGCGCAGCTCACGACCATGGTCGATATCCGCATCGGCTGCGAACACGCCGAGATCCAGTTTCTCGCCGCGAAATACGGCCGGGCTAACTCGACATGGTCACTGCCTTTAGTCGTCGGTATGCCGAAAGCTAAAGAGCTGCTCTACACCGGTCGCGCCATCGGCGCCGCCGAGGCCGAGCGCATCGGCCTGCTCAATCAAGTGGTGCCCTGCGCGACGTTGTTGACCCACTCCATCGAAATGGCGCGCCAGATCGCCGCCAACGACCCGCGCATGGTCCAGGGCATTAAAAAACTTCTCGACGACGGTGTCGGCGCCCCCTGGCGCGAACGTTTCGACAACGAACAGAACGCGCGCAAGAGTAAGCTCAAAGCCAATTCGCCTAAGGAAGGCTTCAAAGCGTTTCTGGAGAAAAAAGGGATTCGCTAAGAAAAGGCGCGGTATCCCCATCCGTCATTCCCGCGCAGGCGGGAATCCATCTTTCGGACTCGGATGGATACCGGCCGGAGTCTACCCTGAGCCTAGTCGAAGGGCCGGCATGACGGAGTGAGAATTCAGGAGTATTTCCATGTCCCTCAGCGTCGCGGAAAATGAACTGATCACCCATGTCGGTCCCGGCACGCCGGGCGGCGAGATGATGCGCCGTTACTGGCATCCCATCGGTTTCGCCAGCGAGCTCAAAGGCCGGCCGCTGCGGCGCCGTCTGCTCGGCGAAGATTTAGTGTTGTTTCGCGATGACCAGGGGAAGCTCGGCATTCTCACGCTGCGCTGCATGCACCGCGGCACGTCCTTGGAGTTCGGCCATGTCGAAGACGGCGGCATCCGCTGCTGTTACCATGGCTGGTTGTTCAATCGCGACGGCAAGATTTTGCAAATGCCCGGCGAGCCCGCCGACAGCACCTACAAAGAGCGCATCAAACAAAAAGCCTACAAGCTCGAAGAGCTGGCCGGCATGCTGTTCGCCTATCTCGGTCCTGAGCCGGCGCCGCTGTTACCGCGCTGGGATGTCATGGTCAGAGAAGACGGCGTGCGCGCCCTGGCCGGGCGGGTGATGCATTGTAATTTTTTACAAGCGGTGGAAAACAGCGTCGACCAACATCACTTCAAGTGGCTGCACCGCACGCCCAAGACCAGTTTATGGTCCAACGAAAAACTTACCTCCGATCCATTCGAGTACGGCATTAAGGCGACCTTCACGCGCACGGTGAGCGCAGGCTCGTTCATGACCAAGAGTTTTTTCCTGTTTCCCAACATGAACAAGGTCGGCTACCACTTGAACGAGGATCATCCCGCCGCCTTCGCCGCCACCCACGAAGGCTACGAAGCGCTGCGCTGGCGCGTGCCAGTGGACGATACCAACACCATGCACTTCACGCTTTACTTCGCGCCGATCGTGAATGGCAAAGTGACCGCGAAGATCCCCAAAGACCAATCCGCCGAAGGTTTGGGCGACAGCGTGCTCGGCAAATACCGCTGGGACGAAGAGACCAACTGGATCGCCCGCGGCGACCAGGACCGCTGCGCCCAGGAAAGCCAGGGACCGATCTTCGACCGCAGCGGCGAACATCTCGGCGTCTCGGACGAAGGCGTGATCCAGCTGCGCCGCATGTTCCGCGACTGCATCGAAGCGGTGCAGCAGGGCAAAGATCCGGTCGGCGTGGTGCGCGATCCGGAAGTCAACAAGATGATCACCATAGTGCCGGGAGAAGTTCAGGTCGGGTGATCATGAAGTTAAGTGGAACTCGGCATCTCTCAGTTCGTCATGCCGGCGAAAGCCGGCATCCATCCCCGCCCCACTCCTGGATTCCGGCCTACGCCGGAATGACGGAAGCTAAGGACGGGCAATTCAGATCGATTGAATTCTATCAATTCCAGACCGAGTAACTGGACACTGAGTCGGAGGCAGCCATGAAACAATTCATCAATAGAGTATCCCGTTTAGGTTTGGCGCTCGCAGCGTTGACCCTGGTCGGAGAAACCAACTTACCGGCCCAAGAAACCTTAGACTCGCTGATCGCCGCGGCGAAAAAGGAAGACGAGTTGGTGTTCATCGCCGGCACGTCGACTTTCGGCGGGCGCAAAGGGTTGGCCGATCTCGAAGCCGCCTTCAACAAACGCTTCGGCACCAAGATGAAGATCAGCTTCGCCGCCGGTCCGGACATGAACGCGCGGGCGGCGCGCCATATCACCGAGATCAAATCGGGGCGCAAGGTTTCGTCCGACATCTTTCTCGGTTCCCAGTCGCACCAGGCGTTGATGCACAAAGAGAACGCGCTCGAAAAAGTGAATTACGCGGGACTATTTTCCTGGGTCAGCAAGGAAATGGAAATCTACCCCGGCGAGACCGTGCTCACCTACACTTCCCCCAACGGCATCGTTTACAACAAAGATTTGATTCCTAAAGACAAGGCGCCGAGAAGCTACGCCGACCTGGTGGATCCGAAATTCAGCTCCGCCTGGGCCGGCAAGATCGCCATCCCACCCTACGTCGCCTGGTTGGCCGAGCTGTCGCTGGTCTGGGGCACCGAGAAAGTCAAAGACTTCACCCGCAAACTAGTCGGCATCAGCGCCGGCCGGCTGCGCTACAGCGAAGAAGAGCGGGTGGTCAGCGGCGAGTTTCCGATCATGGCCAACTTCGGCGACGCCTTGAGCGCCATGTGGTCCTGGCAGCCCAAGGGCGCGCCGCTGGTCGCCGTGCCCGGCGTGACGCCGATCAACACCGATTATTTCCAACTGAGCGTACCGAAAAACGCCGTCCATCCGAACCTGGCCAAACTGTTCACCGCCTTCATGGCCAGCCGCGAAGCCCAGACGATATTGCAAAAGCATGAATCGCGCAGCTCCCATCTAGTCGAGGGAACCATCATGCAAAAGTATCTCAAGGACAATAAGATCGCCGTGCAGGAACCCAAGCTGTCGATCAGCTACTATCTCAAGGGTGAGACCGACGAAGGATTGCTGTTCAAGGAAGAGCTGGCGAAAATTCTCAAGGGATCGTGAGGGAGATGGAATTCAGCAGTCAGTAGTCAGAAGTCGGAGTCACGGATAACCATTTCCACAAGGAGTCCATCGATGCTGTCGAAGGAAGAAAACGATCTAATCACCCGAGTCGGTGCGGAAACTCCCGCCGGCAAGATGCTGCGGCGTTACTGGTGGCCGGTGGGCTTCACCGAGCATGTCGAGAGCAAGGGCAAGCCGGTCAGAACCCAACTGCTCGGCGAAGAGTTCGTGCTATTTCGCGACGGCAACGGCGCCCTCGGCATGGTCGACTTGCACTGCTCGCACCGCGGCACGTCGTTGGAATATGGCCGGGTCGAAGAGAACGGAATTCGCTGCTGCTACCATGGCTGGCTCTACGATATCAAAGGCAACTGCTTGGAGCAGCCCGCCGAACCGGCCGACAGCACCTTCAAAGACCGCATCAAACATCCGGCCTACAAAGTCGAAGAACTGGGCGGTTTCATCTTCGCCTACATCGGTCCCGATCCGGCTCCGCTGTTGCCGCGCTACGATCTATTGCTCGAAGAAAATGGCGAGCGCGTCATCGGCGCCGGCACGGAGTATTGCAACTGGCTGCAGCGCGCCGAGAACTCCGTCGACCAAACCCATCTGGTCGCGCTCCACGCACCCGAGTATCCGCAGATGGCATTGAAACGGCCGGAGATCGGCTGGCTGCAAACCGCCTACGGCGCGAAGATCACCATGCATGTGCCGGGGGTGTCCAAGCCCAAACATTCTCACTGGGTATTTCCCTCGCACACGCGCCACACCACCGCGCGCAAAGGACGCATCCCCGATCACGCGATCCGCTTCCGCGTGCCGCTGGACGACACCAACACGAGAACGTTTTGGCTGCGCTTCACACCCCACACCGAAGCCGAGCGCGGTAAACCATTTATCCAAAAAACCATCGGTTTCGAAGACGACAAGCCGGGCAACTACACGCGGGTCGACGACGGCTGGTGGGGCATCGCCTCCCACGATCAGGACCGGGTCGCCCAGGAAAGCCAAGGGCCGATCTATCAGCGCAACACCGAACACCTCGGCGCCGCCGACCAGGGCGTGATCCTGCTGCGCGATGTGATCCGCCAGTCGATTGAAGCGGTGCAAGCGGGCCAAGACCCCTTCTGGACGCTGCGCCGCCCCGAAGAAAACCAGCGCATCGGCTTCGACGCCAGCATGGCCGAGATCGGCACTCTGGGATAGCTAGATTAAGCTAAAGCGAAGCGGTAGGTTGCCCACTCGGCAATCCCAGTGCGACCGGCAGTCTACATGCGGTCGAAAAAGGAACTACCCATGCAGGAACAAGACGCCATCGAGCGCGGCTACGGCGCAGCGATCGAAAATCTCTTCAAGTCGTTTTACGACGAGTTCACCGCCGCCATCGGCAGCCCCAACGCCGAAATGGGCGCCAAGGAACGTTTCCGCAACGGCATCATCCACGCCCGCCGCGCCCGCGAACTGGCGCTGGAAATCCTGCCGTAGTTAGGAATGTCTCCCGCACCCATCGACAGGCTCAGGGTGTCGTGAGCCTGCCGAACCACAAAGGCGCCAAGACGCAAAAGTGACGGGCGTAGCCCGTCATCCCGAGCGAATGCGAGGGATCTCGGAGAGATTTCTCCCTTCGGTCGAAATGACACCCCTTGCGAACCGGGCTTGGGTATTTCCGTCATGCCGGCGTAGGCCGGCATCCATCCGAATCGGACGCTAAGAGCGCTCCATTCGCTTTATTTCTGCGCCATCCCATACTTGCCATCCAACTCGCGCAAGTAGCGCTCCAGCGCCTCGTGGCCGCTCTCCTTGGGCAGCTTTTTCAAATCCTCGATCAGCGTACGCAAGCTCGGCCCCTTCTCCGCCAATGCCGCGATGGCATCGAAGTAGCGATAGTAAGCCAAGTCGTGGCTGAGTTTGGCTTCGAGCACCGTGGGACTATGTTGCTCGCGGGTCTGGCGTTCGAATTGGCGCTGGTAGTTTGAATAGTTCGCCAGCTTGTCGAGAATCCGCTGCTTGGCGTCGTCGACCTTTTCCTTGGCGAAAATCCGCTGCGCTTCGTCGACCAGCGCGAGCAGTTCGCGCGAGACCGCGCGCTCTTCGGCCAAGGACGCCAACGCATTCGACAAATTTTTCTCGTCGCCCTTGTGGCGCAAGTATTCGATCACCGCCAAGGAGCCCAGCGGCGTGACGATCGCCTCTTCGATTTCCCACGCCAGCTCGAAGTTGACATCGCCATGGAGGTCTTCGTGCAAAATCACTTTGGCGCGGCGCACCAGCGCCTCCTCGGCGAATCCCGCCGTCGCCACCGAGCGCGGATCGGCGAACTCGCTGCCCTGGCGATGATAGACGCTGTAGCCGTCGACCCGGTAGACCTGCTCAACCTTGGGCGCTTCCTTGTCGACGTTGAGTCCGATCGCCAGGCGAATGTCCACCGGCCCGCGCAGCGCCAAGGTCCCTTCCTTCTGCATCCACAACCACAGCATCGCCAACGACGGCCCGCCTTGCGAAGTCCGGCGCAGCGCCTCGGTCGGTTCAATGCCGATGGTTTTGCCGAAGGCTTTGACCTCTTCGATGAGATCGGCGGTTTGGCGCAAGCGATTGGTGTCGCCAGCAGGTGCAACCGTGGAGCAAGAGGAGGACATGAGGAAAAAGAGAATGGTCGCGGCGCGCAAGCTAAATGGCTTGGAACCACTTCGGCGCACTAACGTGGGAACATGCTTCGACAGGCTCAGCATGAACGGAGTAAATTCTCTCATTCCAATTCCCCCTCCGTTCGTCCTGAGCCTGTCGAAGGACTCCGAGAGAGAATCTCGGCAACCGTTACTAATATCTTACACCGCGAACAGCGAAGCGATCGGCGCGCTGCGCGGGATCTGGCCGACGTCAACCAACAGCTGCATCTCCTCCTGGGCGAGCTTTTGTTCCTTCTTGGTGAAGGTGAACTCGATGCGCGGGTAGCGCGCCGATGCCAGCAGCGCTTCGCGGTCGCCTTCGTAGCGCGATAGAAACACATCGGCGACCTCTTCGAGATTTCTTTCGCTATAGGCAAAGGACTCGCGAAAGGCGCGCAGCAGGACATCCTTGATGCCGGGATTGTCGCGCAAGAGATCTTCCCGCGCCGCGACCATATGCTTGATCATCTCGTCAAAGCCGGTGAGCTTCTGCCATGCCTCGCCGTCGGTGTAGAGACAGCGCACGCCGGGCGCGACTTCGCCGCGGAAGAAAAACTGATCGAGCAGCACCACCGCATCCGCCTTGCCGCTCTGCAAGACGCCGAGTAGTTTTTCTTGCGGGTAGCCCTCCCAGCGCAGCTTCTCGTCGTCGAGACCGTAGGTGCGGCGCAAGAGATATTTATGAATCGCGTGCATGCCCTGATGGGTGGCGATCAACCGCCCCTCTAAATCCTTAGGAGTCTTCACTGGCCCGTCGGTAAGCACAAACACGCCGTTGCCTTTGAGCGTCGACTTCCACTCGGTGGCCAGCCCAAGAATCGGCGCGCCCTGCAGCTTGCGCCGAAGAAAGTTCGGCAGATACAAATTCGCCGCCTGGACATCGCCATTGATCAGCGCGTCCTCCTGCTCCTTACTCGGCGGATCGGGCAGCTCGATGACTTTCATATTGATGCCATCCGCCTTGACCTTGCCGACGGCCAGAGCGTAGTAGGTGCGGAACATGCAGAAACGATTGCGGTAGTGAGCGAAGGTTATGTCCATCGGTATTCTTTCCGAGCAAATTGATAATGGAAAATGGATAATGGAAAATTATCGGACTCGGATAATCCAGTCCGACATTCTCCATTATCCATTGTCAATTATCCATTATCCTTTTGCCACTTCCTCTTTCTTCCGATTACAAATATCCAGCGCCGCCATGGCGTAGACCTTGGCGCAGTTGACCATATTGGAGATGCCGACGCCGCGGCGCACGCCGGTGGGGGAGTCCCACTCTTCGCCGGCCTTGGTTTCCGTCGGGTCGACCAGATGGGTGCCGAAGCCGGGGCCGTAGGTGATCGCCGGCACGCCGTACTGGGCGATGCGCGAGCCGTCGCTGGTGATACCGTAGCGGATCGGCTTGGCGTAGGGCACCGGGCCTTTGAACACCGCGCGGTGCGCGCTCTCCATCGATTTCACCAACGGTTCGCTCTTGGAAATCTCGTAGCCCGGCGTGGTCAGATAGAGATCGACGCGAACGTCGAGAATATCCGGCTCGCGCTTGCGGACTTTTTCGCACACCGCTTCGAGGTCGCGTTTGATCGCCAACGGCACCGCGCCGGGCAGCATTTTAACAATCACAAAGATGTCAGTGGTCGGCCGGGTGCCGGGCTTGAAGGCGTTGCCGCCGTCGATCGCCCCAATTTGCACAGTAGGTAACATGAACTTATGGGGATTTTTCCGCTGGTATTCTTTTTCCCAGTCTTGGATCGCCTGGGCGACTTTGCAGGCGGCGAGGACAAACTTGGTTGCCCGGCCGTCGACGCTGACCCGCGCCCAGAGCAGACCGGAGTTGCCGATCTGCAGCTGCAAGCCGGTGGGCTCGCCAATGATGCACATGTCGGCCATCACGCCATGGTCCATCAAGTAACGCGCGCCGACGCCAGCGCCGCGGTACTCTTTGCCATGGAAGCGGCCGATCTGCGCCTTTTCGATTTCGCCGACCACGCCGGAAATAATCAGATCGCCCTTGAGCGTCGCGCCGGCTTTTTGCAGCGCCGCCACCGCCTCGATGTAGCAGGGAAACGCCGCCTTCATGTTGACCAAGCCGCGGCCGTAGATGCGGTCCTCGTCGACCACGGTCTCCTGGGGCGCGTCGAAATGATCCATATGGGCGTTGAACATCAAGGTCGCGCCGCCGCCGGTGCCTTTGAGCGTGCCGATGACATTGGGCCGGCCGTCTTCGACATACTGATATTCGACTTTCATGCCAAGTTTTTCGAACTCGCTGCCTAAATACCTGGCGACGTTTTCTTCATCGCCAGTGATGCTGACGGTGTTGGCGAGGTTGGTCGCCATCTCAATGATGCGGTCGCGGTCGACTTGGTCGAGAACTTCTTGTTGCATGGATAACTCCTCTTATGGGTTGGTGATTGCCTAGTTATGAAACAATTTTTCTATCACAGCCCAACCGGAACTGACAATAATGCGGCAAATTATTTCTCTTCACGGCAGCGGACAGGGCCGGGTCAGCTTGTTGACCTGTGGGATTACCTCGGCGCCGAAGCGCTCGATGGTCTCCATGGTGTGGCGCGGGTCCATGCCCGGCCAGTCGACCATGAACCACATCACTTCGGTCTGGAACTCGTCGTAGTAAGCCATCACCTGCTCGACCACCTCCGCCGGACTGCCGAGAATCAAGCGGTCGCGCTTCAACTCATCGAACTTGAGATCGTAGCGCTCGCCCGGTTGGCCCCATTGCTGGTAGCGCAAGTAACGCCGCTCGTAGCCGTCGCGGATGCGCGCTTCGGCTTCGGCGGTGCTGTCGGCGATGCACAGATCGCGAAAGATGAACAAACCCTTATACGTCCGCCCCTGCTTCTCCAGCGCGTCTTTGTAGATCGGCAACGCTTCGCGCAAAAAAGTTTTCGAATGGCGCCGGCTGGCGATCCAATGGTCCGCCACCTCTGGAACTTTGGCCACGGTGCGCACCGAATCTGCGCCGAGCAAGATCGGTGGCCCGGGCTGCTGGCGCGGCTTGGGCGCCATCGACACTTTGTCGAGATGAAAATATTTGCCGTGGAACGTGACATTGTCTTCGCTCCACAGCCGGCGAATAATCTCCAAGCTCTCCACCAGCCGGCCGCGCCGCTGACGCAGATCGACACCGAAGGAATTGAACTCGCTCTCACGATACCCCTGGCCGACGCCGAACAAGAGCTTGCCGCCGGAAAGATTATCCAAAGTCGCCATGTACTCGGCGACCATCACCGGATGGTGCAGCGGCAAGAGAAAAATCGACGTGCCGACATACATCCCCGGCACCCGGCCGGCGAGATAAGCTAGCAAAGGAATCGACTGCAAGATCGCCGCATCCGGCCCGGTGAGAAAATGCTGGGCGACAAACAGCGCTTCGAAGTTATTTTTCTGCGCCGCCAAAGCGCGCTCGGTCACCTGCTCGCAAACCTCCGCCGGCGGCAAATCCGACGGGTAACTGCCAAACTCAATTCCGAATCGCATAGTTTTTCTTTCCTCTCACAATCTAACGACCATGAACATTTTTATCGCAGCAAACAAGATTGCGAAAGCCGTATTGTTGACAAAACTCCGCGCCAAGGACACAAAGAGTAGGTTCCATCGGCGGCCAGTTAGATTCAAGACCTTCGAGCGGCGGCGCTCACCGGGAGGAGATCATGATGAAATCGAGCTTGCTCCAGCTCTGCCTCGCACTGATTTTGCTAACCACGCCCGCGTCCTTCGCCCAGGCCAAGGACCGGCTCAACGTCGTTTACGCCTCGATTAGCGGGCTGTTCCTGGCCTGCTGGGTGGCCCAAGACGCCGGCTACTTCGACAAGGAAGGGCTCGACGTCAAACTGGTTTACGTCCAAAGCGCGACGACAGCGATCCAAACCATGCTCGCCGGCGAAGCACCCATCGTGCTCGCCGGCGGCGAACCGCCGGTGGAGTCGGCCTTGAAAGGCGCCGACTCGATTTACATCGGCGGCATCTCCATCATCCCGGCGGTGCATTTCATGGCGCTGCCGGAAATCCGCACGGTGCAAGATTTGCGCGGCAAGCCGGTGGGGGTCACCCGCTTCGGCTCGTCCACCGATTTCGCCATGCGCCAGGTGCTGCGGCGCAACGGCCTCGATCCGGTGAAAGACGTCACCGTCTTGCAGATCGCCGGCGGCCATCGCGGCCTGGCAACATCGCTGTTGAGCCGCGCGGTGTTCGCCGCCACCATCGCGCCGCCCAATAGCCTGCGCGCCGAAAAGGGCGGCGCCAAACTACTCATCGACATGACCAAGGCGGGGATTTTTTTCCCGTACTCGACCATCGCCAGCACGCGGAGCTTTGTCAAAAGAAACCGCCCCCAGGCGCTGGCGTTCATGAAGGGCTACTCCGACGGCATCAAGCGCATGCATAGCGACAAGCCGTTTAGCCTAGCAGCCCGTGGTAGAAGTCCGATTTTCACAAAACGCTAGGCATCAGTGCGAGGCGGTGACGAGAGATCATAAATATTCTCCGATCGAGTCCTCGGCGCCGATGAGCAGCGACTTGGTCACGTAGTCGCACCCACAGAGCAAAAC
>CAMDBU010000138.1 GCA_945889495.1 Syntrophobacter sp. SbD2
TCCAGAAGTTGACGCAACGCGTGTGGGGATTCGCAATAACTCCAAAACTTTGCCGTTCGCACATGAAAACACGAAACCCGCGTGTTGCGCTCAAAAATTAGCAGGCCGGGTTCTAAAAAAACGGGGTTTTCTGTCAGGCACTAATTAGGCAGCTGACGGCCGAGCTCGGTGCGCAATTGGCTCACCGTCAAGTTGCTGCCGCGATGGCCGACGACATAGGCGATCAGATCAGTTTCGCCCTGCTGGTCTTGGCCCGCGGTGACAAAGGCTTGATCGACGGCGTCTAGATTCAGCAGCGCCAATTCGACTTCGCGGCATTCGACCCGGTAGCCGCGAATTTTCACCCGGGAGTCTTTCCGGCCCAGATGTTCGAGGCAGCCGTCCGCGGACAGACGGCCTAAATCGCCACTGCGATAGACGCGGGTGGCACCATCGCCGCCGATGCTAAACGCCTGGGCGGTGAGATCGGGCCGGTTCCAGTAGCCGGGTGAGAGATAGCGGCTGCGCACGGCGATCTCGCCGCTTTCGCCCGGCGCCATCGGTAAGCCCGCTTCGTCGACAATCAAGATTTCTTTATCGGTGAGCGCGTATCCCACCGGCACGGTGGTGCCGACGGCGGTTCGCTTGTCGATCAACCATTGGCTGATGGTATTGGCTTCGGAACAGGACAATTCACAGGAGAGCAGGCAGGAATCGGCAAAGTGGGCGTTGTACGCTGCGACATCTTTCCACGACACCGCTTCGCTGCCGAGCCGGATCACCCGCAGATCGGCGAGCACTTGGCGCTCATCGAGTTCTCTGGTGAAGCGGCGAAACAGGGTCGCGGCGGAATGATAAACCGTGATTTTTTCACGCGCCAGCCAGTCGGCCAAGTCAGCGAACCCTTCGGCTTTCAAATCTCTCGGCAGCAAGGTCGCGCCGTTGAGCAGGGCATCGAAGACATCCTGAATGCCTTGGCCGGTGCTATAGGAGCCGAGCAGAGTCATGCGGTCGGCGGCGTTGAAGCCCAATGTTTTGGTGTGGTGGCGGATGTTGTGGAGGTCGTTGCGATGGGTGCGCATGACCCCCTTGGGGACACCTGTGGAACCCGAGGTATACAAAATATAGGCGGCGCTATCGGGGTCCACCGCGCGCTCGAGATTTTCGTCACTTACGGTTTCGCTCAAGTGATCGAGATTGATTGGGGTGCCGGCCGGCGTCGCCAACGGCGCGGCGATGTTTTCACATCGATCATTGGTGACGATCAGTTGGGCGCCCGAGTCGTTGACGATCTGCGCCATGCGCGCCGCTGGCAGCACGGGATCGAGGAGGACGAATATCTTGGCCGCTTTGAGGGCGCCCAACAGCGCGACGATCGCCGGGCTATCATGTTCGAGCAGGATCGCCAGCGGGCGCTGGTCCCGTGACTGTTCGGCGATGGTTCGCGCCACGCGGTTGGCGGCGCGGTTTAACTGCTCGTAGGTCAGACTAACTCGACTGGTTTGGATGGCGCTGCGCTGAGGATTTTGCCGTACTTGCGCTTCGAAGATCGCCGCGATCGAGTCGCCGCTCCGGTAAAGTGGAGATTGGTCAAAATGGCTGGGAAATTCGAGCTCCGGCGTAGACGCGGAACTTTTTATGGTCGCGGTCATGAACCAATCGCGGCTCCAGCCCGCTCTGACTCGGCGGCCCAGAAGGGCGCGCCCATGGTGCGAAACAGTTCGGCCACGGCGTAGTACTGGGCGCGGGCGCCTTGGGCCTGGTGGGCTTTTACTTGAAGCCGGGCCAAGCCCAATTGGCAATGGTCTTGGAGTGGGCGCATGCCGAGCTGCTCAGCCAACACCGCGGCGGCGCCATAGCTAACCTCGGCGCGCGCGCTTTGCGGCCCGTCGCTCCGAGCCCAGATCTCTCCCAGTAGATAGGTTAGCCAGGCTTCGCTGCCGCGATCTTTACCGTCGCGGAAAAAGTTGAGCCCATGTTGAGCCAGGCTTTCGGCTTCGCCGAACCGTCCGGCCAAGATCAGTGTTTGCACATCCCACACCGTGCTCAGCGCTTTGCCCAGCGGCGCTTGCCCGGTTTCCACCGCCAGGGCGGCGTGGTGAGTGTCGTTGCCGCGGTTCAACAGTTCCAGGGCGTCGCTGAGGCGCCCGACGAACGCGTAGGCCACCGCCAGGCACGAGACCAGCAACGGCCGCTGCACCGGGATCTCCGCGGCGTCGCAAACTTTCAAGCCGCGTTCGAGCATAGCGATGGCCTGGGCGAAGTCGCCATGGAGCACCGCCACCGCGCCGTTGGCGTAACAGGCATAAACGATGCTGAAGGGATGGTCCCGTTCCACCGCGGTGCGCAGCGCCGCTTCGCCATAGCGCTGGGTTTGGTCGAACTGACCCATCTGCGCCAGACTGCGCAGGAGCCAAGTCTTACACAGAACCGACAGGATGCCGGTGGTGCCGAACCGTTCGAACTCGCGCTCCTTGGGGATCAATTCGAGAGCGGTTTTGAGTTCGTCGACAGCGGTTTTGAAGCGGCCCAAATTATAATTGGCGATGCCTAAAAAATAGTGCGAGACGATATTGGCATCTCGGGTGCTGGGGCCGGTGGTATGTTCGATGGCCTGGCGGCCGATGACGATCGCCTGTTCCGAATTGCCGGCGAGATTCCAGTGGGCGGTCATCCAGGTGAGCAGCTGTCCCAAGCGCTCTTCGTCCTTGAGTTCCACGGCGATGGCGCGGGCTTCTTCGAGATATTCCAAGCCGCGTTTGAAGTCGTTCAAAAGAAACAGCGAATTGCGCGCGCCGAAGCGCAAATCGATGGCCTGTCTTAGATGAGCCGGCGATTTCGGTAAATGGTGCAACGCCTCTAAGCCGCGCTCGAAATGAGTCAAGGCATTTCTAAAGGACGATTGCGCGGTGGCGCGATCGCCGGTTTCTTTGAGATAACCCACCGCCTGGGCCCAAAGCTCGCCTTGGACGGCGTGGTGCGCGAGCTTTTCCAGATGATCGTGGGGTCCGCTCTTGCCCTGGCTTTCCAGCGCGCTGACGATGCGCGCGTGCAGTAGGATGCGACTTTCGCGTAGTAGGGCACCGTACACCACTTCGTTGGTCAAGGCATGCTTGAAGGTGTACTCGAGTTCGGGAAACAGGCTGGTCTCGTAGAGAAATTCCGCCGCTTGGAGATGGGTCAAGAGTTCTTGCAGCCGCTCCTCCGGCAAACCGGCCACCGCGCGCAGCAATCGTTGCGGTACGTTGACGCCGATGACCGCGGCCACCTGTAAAAGCTCCTTCTCGTCGTGGGCCAGGCGATCGATACGACCCGCCAAGACCGTCTGCACCGTGCTCGGAATGGTAATGCTGTCCATGCTCAAGCCCGGCCGGTAGGCGCCCTTGGCACCGGTCAATACCCCGGTCTCGACCAACGACCGGACGCTTTCCTCGATGAAGAACGGATTGCCGTCGGAGCGCTTGATCAGCAGCTCCTTGAGCGGCGTCAGGTTGCCGTCGTTACCCAACAAGAGTTGCAGCAGCTGCGCCGCGCCGGTGGCCGGCAGCGGATTGACGCGCAGCTGGGTGAAGCAATTCTTGTCGGCCCAGCTGTGGCTGTAACCGGGGCGGTAGCTGACGATCAGTAGGATTCTCGTCAACGGCAGAGCGCCGATCAAGGCGTCGTGAAAGGCTTGGGTCTCGCTATCTATCCAGTGCAGATCTTCCATGACCAGCACCAGCGGTTGGGCCCGGCTCTCCGCCACCATCAAGCGCTTCAGGGCGTCGAGGGTGGCGCGGCGGCGCTGTTGCGGCTCCAAGCCACGGAATTTTTCCAGGGCATTGAGCACCCAAGGTTCTTGGCCGTCATCCATCCGGTCGGTAGATTTCGGCAGGACATCTAATAAATTTAAAAATACCGGTAAGGTCTCGTCGAGACTGCGGTCCAGTTGGCGGATTCGCTGGGCGATTTTAACCAGCGCGGAGTCGGCCGCTTCGCCGTCATCGACTTGGAAGTAGCGGCGCAGCAATTCGATCAGCGGATAGTAAGGCGTTGCCTTGCCGTAGGAGGCCGAGGTTCCTTCGACCACCTTGTGGCCGGCGCTCAGATGATGATGGGTGAATTCATAAATCAGCCGGGATTTGCCCAAGCCCGCTTCGCCGACTAGAGCGAGAATCTGCCCCTGCCCGGCGCTCGCCAGTTCGAGGGCCCGGTGAAATTCGTCTAGTTCTCTTTGCCGGCTGACAAAGCCGCTCAGCCCTCGGCTTGCCGCGGCGTGCAATCGGGTGCGGGCGTTGGTTGCGGCGACCAGCCGGTAGGCTTGCACCGCTTGGGAAAACCCTTTGGCCTGAACCGTACCGAGATCGTCAGTCTCGACATAACCTTCCACTTGGCGCAGCGTCGCCGCGGTCAAGAGCACGATGCTCGGTTTGGCCAGTTCCTGCATCCGCGCGGCGAGATGGGTGGTCTGGCCGAGGGCGGAATAATCGAGATTCAATTCGGTATCGATGGAGCGGACGACGACTTCGCCGGTGTTCAAACCGATGCCGATGCGCAGGCCGGCATCGTCCGATTGGCCGAGCTTTTGGCGATGCTGGCGCATCTCGTCCTGCATCGCCAAGGCGGCGTAGCAAGCGCGCAGCGCGTGGTCCTCATGGGCCACCGGCGCGCCGAACAGCGCCATGATGCCGTCACCGAGCACTTGATTGACCGTGCCCTCATAGCGGTGTACCGCATCCATCATGATGTGGAGCACCGGGTCGAGGATCCCTTGGGCTTCTTCGGGATCGACGCCGTCGAGCCATTGGGTCGAGCCGCGAATGTCGGCGAACAACACCGTGACCTGCTTGCGTTCGCCCTCGAGGGCGCGCTGGCCGGCGCGAATTTTTTCCGCCAGATGTTTGGGCACATACTGCCCGGCCGCCGGCGCCGCTATTGGGCTGGGCGCCGCCGGCGCTTGATTGAGCGCTACGCCGCAACCTTGGCAAAACTTCGCGCTGCGCCGGTTGGTTGCACCGCAGCTGACGCAGGGCGATTCAAAAGGCGCGCCGCACTCGTCGCAAAATTTTGCGCTCGGTGCATTTTCCGATTGGCAGCGGGAACAAATCATGATGGCACCGGGAAGCGATCCGATCTCGATATAAATCGGCCAGGTTATAATTACAAGTGTACCGATCGTGGCGCCGCCGTAACCCTGCGCGCAGCGCTATTTAAGATTGTAAAACCGCTTGGCGTTTTCGCTGAATACTTTTCGTTTCACTCTTTCCGATAAGTCGGTTCGCTCCCAGAACTCCGGGATGTCTTTGGCGAAGACGCCGGCTTCGCGTTCGTGGGGGAAGTCGGTGGGGTACATTAGGAAATCTTCGCCCATCTCGCGCACTACCACGTCCAAGGTTTTCTCGTCGGTCTCGCAGGTGATGTAGATGTTGCCGGATGTGAAATACTCGCTGGGCTTCTTGCTCAAGGGGAAATGTTTGCGCTTGCGGTCGATGTGATGCTTTTCGTCCAGTCGGTCCATCATGTAGGGAATCCAGCCGGCGCCGGCTTCGAGAAAACCGATGCGCAGTTTGGGAAATAGATCGAAGACACCGTCGATGACTACGCTGGTCAATTGAATCATCTGGGCGATGGGATGTTCCAAGGTGTGGATCATCGACATGGTTTGGAGAAAATCGAACCCCAAGTTAGCGCTCACCGCGCCATGTACCGTGAGCGGCACGTTTAGTTCCTGCGCGGCCTTATAGATCGGGTGGAAGTCGGCGTGGCCGTAGCCTTTGTTCAACTTGGTCACCGCCGGCAATAATCCGGCGACCATGCCATAATCTTTGACGCAGCGGCGCAATTCATTGGCGGCTTCCTGGGGATTTTGCACCGGCAAGAGCGCCACGCCTTTCAACCGTTTGTCGACCTTGCAGTAGCGGTCGTAGAGCCAGTTGTTGTACATGCGCGCCACCACGCAGGCCCAGTCATGGTCCTGAATCAGACCGGCGGAGAGCGCAGCGGTCGGGTAGAGGACCGCGGTGGAGATCTTGGAGCCGTCGATGAACTCGATCCAGCTGTTGACGTCGACCTTGGTGACTTTGTTCAGGCCACGAACAAAACCGCGCGGCCAGCCATCCAGCGACGGAAAGATCGAAAACGTCCCGGTGCGCCGGTGGCCGGTGTAGTCGCCGTCAAAGTATTCTTCCATCTCGGCGTCGGTCTCCAACACGTGGCCGTCGGCATCGATGACTTCAACTCCATCCATAACTGGTTTTCTCCTCGATTGAATCTAATATTCCCCGCTGCTTGCGGCGGGCACAACTAAATGGGGTTTCCAAAGGGGGCGAGCATCCCCTTTGGTCGCGAGCGGGGTTCATACCCCGATCGCGAAATGCCAGGTTTATTAGTTATCGTTGGCTTAACACCCGCGCGCGAATTCTGTCAACGCTGCCGGAATGACAGATATGAATTTAATGCTGCCCAACGTCTAAACCGGCAAAGCCTTGACGATGGCGGCGGCGCGCCGCAAACTACCATCGAGTCCGCGCCGTTAGCGCGGCTTTCAAGGCTGTCACGAAACTGGCTGTGGGAGTTGAACGCTATGGCACAATCGACCATCCAAACCCGCCTCTGTCCGCACTGCGCCAATAGCGTCGCGTTGGACACCCTGACTTGTCCCTACTGCAAGGCGAGCCTGGGCGCCGCGCCGGCGCCGCAGTGGCCGAGCCAAGAGGATGAACCGACCGCCGCCGTCAGCGCCACGCCCAAGTCGGGCCTGCCGCTCGGATCGAAGATCATTTTGGTCTTGGGCCTGTTGGTTTTCGCTCTCGGGGTGTTTCTGGTCGGCGGCCAAAGCGAGCGCACCGATCTGGCACCATTGCTCGAAGCCAAGGACAAGGATATCCACGACAGCGCGGCGAAGATCACCGCGCTCGAAGCCGAGCTGGGGCGGCGCCGCGAGGAGTTAAAAACCAGCGTGGCACAACTCGACGAGCTCAAAGCTAAGCTCAGCGAGCAGGACAAGCAGCTGGCCGCGGCGCAGGGCAAACTCAAGGACAGTAGCCGTGACTTGGAGCGCCTGGCGAGCCGTCCGGCGGCGCCGCCACCGCCAGCACGCCCCCGTGACCCGATTCCGCCGGCGCCGGCGCCAGCGCCGCGCCGCGCCATCGAACCCGGTCTCTACGAGACTGTGCGTTCCACCGCGGTGCATGAAGAACCGCTCGCCAGCTCCCGGGTCGTGAGCCGGATTTCCAGCGGCACCCAACTCACCGTGGTGCGCGGCGTCGGCGAGTGGCTCGAAGTGCGCTCGAAATATGGCAATCCACCTGGTTTTGTTCGCGCCGATGATGCTATGTTGGTCGGTAGAGCCAACTAGACGACAGCGGCGATTCTAAACGTAATATTTCCGTCACTCCGGTTTTCTTATCGCGTTTTGCAGGTTCGCCAACGGTTTCGCTGGCTCTGCCGCGCCGGTGCAGTTCCGCCGCGGCCCGGTATACTGCCTTGGAAGAACCAATCTTTATCGAGTCCGCGGCATCGGCGCGGCCGCGGGGTATTGTCGCCCAGACGTTTACCTCGTTGACCCATCGTAACTATCGCTATCTTTGGCTCGGTACCGTGTTTATGAGTGCCGGCCAATGGATTCAACAAGTGACTCTAGGCTGGCTGGTCTACGATCTGACCAGTTCGTCGGTGCTGCTCGGCGTCCTCAACGGTCTGCGCGCTTTGCCATTTCTGATCGCCAGTCCGATCGCCGGCGTGTTCGCCGACCGTATGGACCGGCGCCGGCTGATTCTCGCCTGCGAATGCTTTCTCGCGATCCTGACCGTGCTCATGGGCGTGTTGGTCGCCTCGGGGACGCTCGCCGTATGGCATTTGTTTACCTTCACGGTGTTGACCGGCGTCGCCTGGGCGTTCGTCGATCCGATCCGCCAAAGCTTGGTGCCGGTGCTGGTGCCGAAACGGGATCTGATGAATGCCGTGGCGCTCAATTCCTCGGCCTTCAACATGACCAAGATCGTCGGCCCGTCGCTCGGCGGCTTGCTGATCGTCGCCTTCGGCGCGGCGGGTAATTTTTTCGTCCAGGGACTCGCTTATGCGCTGGTGCTGGCGATCGTCTATCGCATGGCGGTGCCGGCGACGCCGCCCGAGGCGCGGCGCACCACGCCCTTGGCCAATCTGAAGGAAGGGCTGAGCTATGTCTGGTCCACTCCCATCGTCTTCGCTCTAATGACCGCCGCCTTGGTACCGCGAGTCTTTGCTATGCCGTTTCAAACCCTCATGCCGGTTTTTCAAAAAGACGTCCTGCGCGTCGGGCCGGAGGGCTTGGGTATGCTACTGGCGGCGCCCGGTTTGGGCGCGCTGCTTGCCGGCCTCGCCCTGGCGACCTTGTCGAGCCGGATCAAGCGCCAGGGCGTGTTCATGCTGGTCAGCTTGGTGGTGTTGGGCATTCTCATGATCCTGTTCGCCTGGACCACTTCGTTTCCCTTGTCGCTGTTGACGCTGATGGCGCAGGGGGTGTTTCAAATATTTTACATGGCGACCACCCACACGATGATTCAATTGATCGTGCCCGACCATTTGCGCGGCCGCGTAATGAGCATCTATGCCCTGGACCGCGGCCTGATGCCGGTGGGGGCGATGTTTGCCGGCGTCTGCGCGCACTACCTGGGCGCGCCCATGGCGGTGAGTTCGATGGGCGCCATCGTTATCGTCCTGGCTTTGCTGATCGCCTGGCGCGCACCGGTGGTGCGAGGTCTCGGCGTGGCGCCGCAGAGTTAGCGTATTGACTTGGCCGGGGCGGCCTTCCTATGATGCCTGCACAGTTAGGAGGCCTTATGTAATTTATCGCAAGGTTGGTGGTGCTGACGCTTGTTGCGATCCTACCGTCTGCGCTTGGCGCGCAGGGCTTTCGCTCTCCTGGCACCGGTCGCATGGCTGGCGGCGCGGCCAGTCAATTCCAGCAGGCCGCTCCGGGTTCGCTGACCGTACCCAACCCTGTCCCGGCGCCGGCCACACTGGCGGCCAAGGGGCAAATTCACAGCACTCCAGTCGTCGTCGGCCAGCGGGTGGCGGTGCCAGTGGCTTATGGCAGCTCCGTCTTTGCCGCGCCGTCCAACTCAGCGCATGTGCCAGCGCGGGTGACGCTGGAGAGCGCAAGACCGCCGTACCGACACCCGGTGCGGACTTTCCATCATCATCGCCAGCCCGCCGTCGTGATCATCGATACGCCCTACTACTCGCCCTACACGGTAGTGACACAAAGCGCGCCCGGAGTGTTGACCCAAGAGCGCCGCTACAGCGATACGCCGCCCGCCGAGTCGCGCACTCGCGGGTCTGGACAACTAGCGCCCTTCGATCCGACACCCCAGGACGTGGTCGAGCGCATGTTGCGCTTGGCGGCGCTGAAAGCGGGCGATCTGCTCTACGATCTCGGCGCCGGTGACGGCCGCGTGGTGATCGCCGCGGCGAAAAAATTCGGCATCAAAGCGGTGGGCTTCGAGATCGACGCTGGCCTGGTCAAGCTGGCGCGCGAGAACGCCCGCCAACAAGGGGTCGAGCATCTGGTCGAAATCCGCCAGCAGGATTTTCTCACCGCCGATCTGTCCGTGCCGTCGGTGGTGACGCTCTATCTTTCCTACGACGGCAACCTGACCGTGAGGCCGCGCCTGATGAGCCAATTGAAAACCGGCGCCCGGGTGGTCTCCTACACCTTCGACATGGCCGAGTGGCAGCCTAAGATAACCGAGAGTTATCGTGACGGCGCCGGCAACAGCCATATGATCTATCTGTGGGAGATCGGCGGTGGGCTGGCGTTTAGCGATGCGGGGCGGTAGCACGGTAATTCAACCTGGTCGCGATTCAAAACATCCAGACTAACGCGTACTCCGTCATTCCGGTCCTTCGGCTCGACTCAGGATAAACTCCGGCCGGCATCCATCTTCTCTTAAGTTGCACTGCCAAGGAAAACCTGGATTCCGGCCTAAGCCGGAATGACGGAAGGAAGATTCGACTATCGAAGTTGAATTTTCGCTAACCGAAAACAGCTCCGCTACCCTGAGCCGAGTTGGATGGGTAACGGCGCTGTGTTTATTTTCTACGCGTACAATTTATCGATAAACCCGGTGTCGTCGATCTGGCGCAGATAGTGCAAATCCCAGGGCTCCATGGGGCCGATGTGTTGCATTTTGGGATCTTTGCCGACGTCGAGGTCGTAGACGTTCTGGATCGCCGCCGGCAACGGGTAGGGCTTCTTGTTGAGCAGCTTGGCCCATTCGCGCTGCAGGTGGACGTAGTATTCGTCGTCCTCCAGACCGAAGCGGGCGGCGAGATTGCGTTTCAGGATCGGCACCACTTCGGCCGGTTTGGTTTTGAAATAGTGCAGCGCTTCGATGAAGCCTTTGATAAAGGCGTCAACGGTCTCGGGATTTTCCTTGATGTAATCGCTGGTGGCCAAGAGCGTCGTATTGTGAATCACCGGCCGGTCGGGCAGGGCCAGGACGTGCAGACCTTTCTTGATCGCGTAAAGGTCGAACGGCATGTCGACCAGCGCGCCCACCGCTCTACCGGTAGTGATCTCATCGACGAATTCCAAAAACTTGCCCGAGGTGTCGTCGATGACGTCCATGTTGATCTCGTCCGCTTTCAAGCCGCACTCCAACAACACCGCGCGCAGATTGCCCGACACGCAGGGAGCTTTGGAATGGCAGACGATTTTTTTGCCTTTCAAATCTTCCACGGTTTTTATTTCCGGCCTGACAACCAGCCGGTCGTCCCAGTTGTTCTGCGCCTGGGCGAGATAGGTGAGGCGCTTTTCGCCCTTGGCGCGCTCGCGGTAGGTTTCATGATGCAGGCCGCTCAAGAAATCGATCTCGCCCGCCAGGGCGAGCTTGGCGCGGTGCGCCATGGTCGGGGCCTTGGCACCGCCGACGATATGTAGATCGATCTCGTAGCCGTATTTCTCCATCACCTTGGATTCCTTGAACACGTAGAGAAACGGTAGATGGGATGAATCGCTGGCCAATAAATCTAGTGTGCGCATGATTATCTCCTTGGGTCTGTTTGCCTACTGATATTGCGTTCGGGCAAAACCTGCAAGCCGTTAGAAGTCGCGTTTGCCGTTGTTCCACTCCTGCGCTTTGATCACTTTGCCGGTAATGGTCGGCTGGGTTTGCTCGGCCAGATGGAGCACCAGTGGCACCACCACTTCGAGTGCTTGGCCGCCGCTACCGGTGCCGGTGACGATGGCGGTCTGTTCGGCGATGTTCATGCCGAGCCTACCATCCCAATTCCCGCTGAGCTTCGCGTAACAGCGTCATGTCATGGGCGATGCTCACGGGCACTTGAATTTTTTTCGTCTGCTGCTGGATGAAACCCCATTCGATGCTGAGATCTTCGTCGGTGAGCAGGCCGTTTTTGCTGAAGCCCGGCTTGGCGAGATCAAGCGAGCGTAGCGCGTCGTTCTCGTTGGCCTTGGTCCAGTCCATGAGAATCTTGACGGTGTCTTTCGAGTTGGTTTGCAAGAGTTGCAGGCTGCGTAATGTCGCGCGCAGAACCCGCTTGATCATCTCGGGATCTTTTTTCAGTTTATCTTCATGGACGCCTAGGCCGGCGATGGGGTGCGCGACGATCTCGGCGGTGTTGCCGAGTAGGCGATAGCCGCGATTTTCCATCTGCACGTTGGTCGGCAGCGGCATCAAGCTGCCTTGCGCGATGTTGCGCTCCATGGCGGCGATGCGAGCGGGACCGGCGCCCATGGCGAGCAGTTGGTACTCGCCCTTCTTCAGACCAAAGTGCTGCAAATGCTTTTCCGTCAAAATTGCTTGGGTGTTGCCGAAGGAGCTGACGGCGAGCACTTTCCCTTTTAGATCGGCGGCCGACGCGATCTCCGGGCGCACTACCAGCGAGAAAAACGGCCGCGAATTCAACGCCGCGACGACTTTGGTGCCGAGCCCCTGCATGGCGCCGTTAAGCACCGGTGAAATATTCAAAGAGAAATCCACATGGCCGTTGGCCAACGCCACGGTGGCGACGTTGCCGTTCATCTGGATCAACTGCGGCTCGATGCCCTCACCGCGGAAGAATCCTCTGTCGATGGCAACCTTGACCGGAAACCAGGTCAAGCTGATGGCGGAGTAGGAAAGCGTGACCTTGCGCGCCTCGGCGGCGCGGGCGAGGTCTGATTGCCCAAGAGCGAACGTGAGCATCGTCGCCAATAGAATGGGAATGATCATAAGCATGAAGGACGTCATTTAGTTCACCGCAGAGACGCGAAGGACGCAGAGTTCGGATGATCAAGAATTCTTCTATGTGAACTCTGCGCCTCGATGGTGAGTCATTGGTTTTTCTTCGGTATCACCAGCGGCAGATCGGCGCGGTCACCCCATTCTTTCCAGGAGCCGATGTAGTTGCGCACCTTGGGGTAGCCCAACAACCGGAGCGCGATGTAGCTATGGGCGGCGCGGTAGCCGCCTTGGCAGTAGGAATAGACTTCCTTGTCCGGTGTGACGCCGGCTCGTTCGTACATCGTTTTCAATTCGTCGTTGGTTTTGAACCTGCCGGCGGCGTCGAGGTTGTCGGTCCATTCGATATGGATTGAATGCGGGATCGCGCCGCCACGGGCGGCGCGCACCGTGGTGCCGTAATGTTCGCCGGCGCTGCGGGTGTCGAGGATCACCGTGTCTTTCTTGCCGAGGGAATGGAGCACGTCGTCCGCGCTGGCCAGCACTTCGCGGCGCTCGACGGTTCTAAACGTTGCCGGCTTGGGTACCGCGCCATCGGTGGTCACTGCTGCGCCGGAGGCTTGCCACGCCTGCATGCCGCCGTCGAGCATTTTCACGTTCTCGTGGCCGTAGTATTCCAAGAACCACACGCCGCGCGCCGCGCGCATGCCGGAGTTGTCTTCGTAAAAGACAACTTCTTTCGCTTCGCTGACGCCGCGCAGTTCTAACACATGGTGGATCATGAACATGAACGCCTTAAGCGGCGCGTCGGTGGTGTCGGCGAGACTCAGGCCGAACAGATCGAAGTGGGTGGCGCCGGGAATATGGCCCTGGGCGTAGTCCTCCGCCGGGCGGGTATCGATGATGCAGAGGTTGGCGTCGCCGAGATTGCGCTGCAACTCGGCGACGTTGATGAGCAGCGTGTCACGCTTGTATTGCTTTTCCATGGTCTCCCTATAACACTAGACGAAATGGCACTGCAAATTATGCCGCCGATGAAATCATTCCGGCCCTTCGTGGCGATCAAAATCGCCGTGGTCCTGCTCTGGTTATTCACCACCGGCTTCACCTACCAGATCGCTTTGCCTGGACGTAAGCTGAGTTTTCCCGCCGATCATTATGCCCATCCCGATTTCAAAACCGAGTGGTGGTATTACACCGGCCATTTGGCTGGCGATAGCGGCAAGCGCTACGGCTACCAGGTGACGTTCTTTCGCTTCGGCCTACGCGACCGGCAGAAGGAAGCTAAAGCCACGCCGCTGTTCAGCGAGCTTTACATGGCGCATTTCGCGCTGTCGGATATCGCGGCCAGGAAATTTACGTTCCGCGAGCGCATCCATCGTGGCATTGCCGGCAAGGCCGGCGGGCGTGGTTACGGTGACCAGGCCGGTGCGGCGACTGATCGCTTATTGGTTTGGAACGGCGATTGGAAGGTTACCGGCGACGGCGGCAATCATGCGATTCAAGTCAACGATCGTGGCACCCGGTTGCGACTCAATCTGCAATCTCTCAAGCCGGTTGTTCTCCATGGCCAAAACGGCTTGAGCCAAAAGGGCGAAGGCGAGGGAAGGGCGTCCTATTACTACTCGCTGACCCGCATGCAAACCGACGGCGTACTCAGCGTCAACGGCAAAAGCGAAAAGGTCCGCGGCCTGACCTGGATGGACCATGAGTTCGGCAGCAATCAACTGCAGGAGGATCAAGTTGGCTGGGATTGGTTCAGCATCCAGCTCGACAACAATGCTGAGCTGATGCTCTATCTGATGCGCCGCAAAGACGGTTCCATCGATCCTTACTCTAGCGGCACGCTGGTGAGCGCCGACGGCACGGTGAAAAGCTTGTCCCTCAAAGACTACCGCATCGATATTGTCGACCGCTGGAAGAGCCCCACCAGTGGCGCCACCTATCCGATGAAGTGGAAGGTGACGGTGCCGGCGGAAGCGCTGGAGCTGGAAATCACCCCGGCCTTCGCCGAGCAAGAACTGATCACTAACCGCAGCACCCGGGTGACCTACTGGGAAGGCGCCGCAAGTATCCGCGGCACCGCCCGCGGCCAAGCGGTGAGTGGCCAGGGCTATGTCGAGATGACCGGTTATGCGGGGAAGTTGACGATCTAGCCTAGAATGAAGCGGGCCGATCAGCTCTTTACAGCGGGTTGTGCGCCATGTGATACTTATCGCGAATTTGTATTACAGAGGGAGGCGGAATGTCTAAGAGTGTGCGGTTTAGCCATGAACAGGAAGCCTTACTAGAACAAGCTGCCCGAGCCTTGGGGGTTTCCCAATCGAAACTGATTCGCGATGCGATCGATGAGAAGTGCCGGGGAGTCTTGCGGCCGCCGCTGGCGCAGAGCTTGGCGCCGTTCATTGGCCGGATAAAATCCGCCGGTGGGCGGGCGCGGAAATCCGGCGTCGCGTTCAAGACGGTTTTGCGGCAGAGAAAAGACAAATGATTCTCACCGATGCCGGCCCATTGGTAGCGCTGGTGGACCGCGGCGAGGCGGACCACGTGGCTTGCGTGGCCTGCCTGGCGAATTTCACCGGCCCGATGGTCACGACTTGGCCGGCGTTTACCGAAGCGATGTATCTTCTCGGCGAAGCCGGTGGCGCGCCGGCGCAGGCGACGCTTTGGAGCATTCTTCAGCAGGGCGATCTCGAAATCGCCGTCCAAAGTTCCGATGATTATGAGGGGATGCGCGCCCTGATGCAAAAATATCACGATCTGCCCATGGATCTGGCCGACGCTTCGCTGGTGCGATTGGCGGAAGAGCGGGGGCTGCGGGATATCTTCACATTGGATGCCAAGGATTTTGGCGTCTATCGTTTGCATGGCCGCCAGAGATTTCGACTGTGGCCGGAAAGTTCGTGATCCATGTCCGGCGTGACAATCTTGGCGAAATTGGCTTTGCGGCAGGGTTTGCTTCATACCCATGACCGCATCCTCCTCGCCGTCTCCGGTGGGCCGGATTCGGTGGCGTTGTTGCATGTGTTGCATGGGCTGAGCGGCGAGTTGGGGTTACATTTGGAGGTGGCGCACTTGCAGCATGGCATTCGCGGCGATGAGGCCAAAGCGGATGCGCGGTTTGTCGCTGAACTGGTTGGTAAGCTCGGCCTGACGTTCCATCTAAAGGAGATCGACTTGCCGGAGCTGCGCGCGCGGGCGGGCAAGGGAAATCTTGAACAGATGGCGCGCCAGCAGCGCTACGGCTTCTTCGCTGACATCGCTCGGGCTCGGCAGCTCAACAAGATCGCCACCGCGCATACCCAGGACGATCAGGCTGAGACCATGTTGATGTGGCTCTTGCGCGGCGCCGGCCGCAAGGGGTTGGCGGGCATGAGTCGTTCAATGCCGCTCGACGGCGGGGCTGGTTCGGGTTTGCAAATCATTCGGCCGTTTCTCGATGTCTCAAAGGCGGAGGTTTTGGAATATCTTGGAGAACGTCAGCTCGAATATCGTATCGACGCCACCAATCGCGACACCAAGCTTCTGCGTAATTGGCTTCGCCTGGAGCTAATGCCGCAGTTGCGCGAGCGCATCGATGACCGCGTCGGCGCACGGTTGGCCGCGCAGGCGGATATGTTGCGCGATGAGCAGGCGGTGCTCGATCAGGTTGCCCAAGCGGAGCTGGAGCGATGCCGGCGCGGCGCGGGGCTCGACCGGGTACTACTTTTACAACAACCGGTAGCTTTGCAGCGGCTAGTGCTGCGCTGCTGGATCGAAGCTGTGCGTGGCAACCTGCGCGGGGTCGATTTTACCCATATCGAAGCGCTGCGCGGTTTGGCGGCGGCCGGGCCGTCTCAGGGACGATTGGCGATCCCCGGCGGTTGGGAGTTGCGGCGCGAATACGATTCGCTTTACTTGGCCAAGACCACTAGAAAGCCGCGCGCCATTTGTTATCTCTATCCAGTAGCGCTGGGCGATCCGTTGAGCGTTCGTGAAGCCGGGGTGGTTTTTCATTTCGAGCGCTTGGCGGCGCCGCCGGCGCTGACACCGGACAGTTCAATGGAAGCCTTTTTCGACGCCGATGAGCTCGGGGCGGGCTTGTCGGTGCGGAACTTTCGTAACGGCGACCGGTTTGAACCTTTAGGCATGAGCGGCCACAAAAAGGTCAAGGATCTGTTCATCGATCGCAAGCTGGCGCTGGCGGAACGGGCCAGCTTGCCGCTCTTGGTGGCTGGCGACCGGGTGCTGTGGATTCCTGGCCATGGCCGCAGCCGGGATGCCTTAGTGACCCCGGCGAGCCGGACCGTTCTGCGAATTAAAGTAGTCCCCATAGGTACTTAGTTAGTAAATCTTTTATGTCGTAGCAACGTCAATCTGTCATGTTAACGGCAAGGCGAAAATGTCAGGTCGGTTTGTTGGTAGCAGCCTCCAAGGTAGAAATCGGACCGTAGCGGAACCCCTGCTTCTTAGCTGGCGTTCGGTATAGGCCAAGTGTGTGCGTCGT
>CAMDBU010000139.1 GCA_945889495.1 Syntrophobacter sp. SbD2
TTCGTTATCCTACGGACCGACTGTTCGCCTCCGGTTGCTCTCCACCCCGCCTCGCGACGACGCAGTTACCTTCGGCTTCGGAGTTGTGGCTTACTCCGACACGGTCTTTCACCGTGCTGATGCAGCACCCTCATGGGCGCACTCATACCGGCGCAGGCCGGTATCCAGGCGAAACCCCACTCCGCCACACCTGGATTCCCGCCTGCGCGGGAATGACAATTGAGAGATGAACGAACACCTCTTGTAGGGTGCGCCATGCGCACGATTCCCGCGATGGTGCGCACGGCGCACCCTACGAAAAGCTTTGGAATCTTTGTGGTGAAGTTATTTCACCGTGAAACCAGCGTGCCACGGAATTTGCTATCCACCCCGCTCTTGCGCGCGTAGCCTTCCATCACCGCGCCCTCGACTTTGGCCGTGTACTGCGTGCCGCTGGCGCTAAACGCAATCTGCTCGCCACGCAGGCGGCCGGCGATCGGTGCGCTGGCGCCGCCGCTGGTGAGCGTGCCGGAAAAACTTTGATAGCTCTGTCTGATGACCAGCTCGCCTTGCGGCAGTTTCCAGCTGCCGGCGACATTGGCTGGCACGATCCACAGGCGGCCGGAACAAAATTTCTCGCAACTCTCGGCCGGCGCGAAACTCTGGTCGGGATTCCAATCGCCGATGGCGAAGGTATTGGCGACGATGCGGGCGCCGGGTTTGAGCGCCAAGAGCTTGGGCCGCAGGCGGATGTTCATCTCAGGCAATAGAAACAAAACCACCACGGTGGCCTTGGAAAAATCTGCCGTGAAAACATCGCCGCGCTCGAAGGTGGCACGGTCGCTAACCCGCTCCTTGGCTGCTTGAGCTTTCGAATACTCGACCAGCTCACCGTTGTACTCGATGCCATGGGCGCGGGCGCCGCGCTTGGCGGCGGCGATGACGTTGCGGCCATCGCCGGAGCCGAGATCGACGACATAATCCTGCGCCGTCACGCCGGCGACATCGAGCATCTTCTGCACCATCGCTTCGGGATTGCCGACCCAGACCACATCTTTGCCAGGCTGCCCGGACTTGGGCTGATAGACTTCACCGGCGTGAGCCGGCGTGAACGCCGACAAGAGCAAAATCAGCGCGCCGGCGGCGATTGAATAGCGCCGCCCATAAACATCGATCATCGAACCTCGGAAACTTTTTTGCCGCCGAATTATTTGCCCCGCGTCGCCGTCCAATTGCCGCCGGAACTCAAGGTGCCTTGCATGCCGTCGCCACTTACCTGCCCGGCTTAGACCACGCCGCCGGCGTTGAAGAGAATCTGCTCGCCTTTGAGCCTGCCGTTGGCGATGGGCGTGACCTCGTTGCCGCTTTTGAGCGTGCCGGTGATAAATTGATAGCTCTGCTGCAACGTCAATTCCCCCTGCGGTAGTTTCCACGTCCCGCCGACCTTGGCGGGCACGATCCACAACAGCGCCGTGCACCAGTTGATGCATTCGCCGTCGAGGCTATCGCTGGCGTCCTCGCGCCACTCGCCCATGGTAAACGAGTTGGAGACGATGCGCGTGCCCGGTTTCAAATCAAGAATCTTGGGGCGCAGCTTGATGTTGATCGTCGGCAACAGAAACATGGTGATCACCGAGGCTTTGGAAAAATCGCTCTCGAAGAGATCTTCTTTGGCGAAGGTCGCCCGAGCGCCGACGCCGGCCGCGGCGGCGTTGCGCTTGGACAACTCGACCATCTCCGGATTGTACTCGATGCCATGGGCGCTGGCGCCGCGCTTGGCCGCGAAGATCACCGTGCGGCCGTCGCCGGAGCCGAGATCGATGACGAAGTCGCTGGCGGTGACGTTGCCGAGATTGAGCATCTTCTCGACCAGCTCATCCGGCGTCGGCACCCAGACCACATCCTTACCCGCCTGGCCGACCCGCGGTTCGAACTCCTTTGCCGGTTGAGCGCTCGCCGGCGGCATCGCGAAGATAGCCGCGACAAACAATGCCAATGGCAATGCGAAAAACATCTTCTTCAGCTGCATCTTGGTATCCTCTTTCAGCACGCGACCTTCTTCTTCCGTCACCCCGGTGCAGACCGGGGTCCATCCCCGTCCCCCACCTGGATGCCGGTCGGCACCGGCATGACGGATTTAGAATTACGCCACCGCGATGGAATTGCGCGACTCACCTTCAGAACGGCATCGGAAAATCTATTTTCGCGTCGCCTTCCAAGCGGCTCCCGTCTTGGCCAGACCTTCAATGCTATTGCCACTCACCCGGCCGGAGTAATCGACACCGCCGGCGCTGAAGCTGATCTGATCGCCGTTCAGTTTGCCGTTGGCGATGGCGCTGCTGGTTGAACCGGACTTCAACGTGCCGGTGAGCATTTGATAGGTTTGTTTCAACGTCAGTTCACCCTGGGGCATCTGCCAGCTGCCCTCGACTTTCGCCGGCACGATCCACAGGTACGCAGTGCAATAGGACACGCACCCTTCTTTCACCGTGTTGGTCTCGTCCGAACTCCAGTCGCCCATGGTGAAAGAATTGGAAACGATGCGCGTGCCCGGTTTCAAGTCGAGAATCTTCGGCCGCAGGCGAATGTTGATATCGGGCAGCAGAAACATCGTGATCACCTGCGCCTGGGAAAAATCGCTCTCGAACAGATCGGCCTTGGCGAAACTAGCCTTGTCGCTGACGCCTTCTTTCGCCGCGTTGCGCTTGGACAGCTCGACCATGTCGGGGTTGTACTCGATGCCGAGCGCTTTAGAACCACGCTTGGCGGCAGTGATCACCGTGCGGCCATCGCCAGAACCAAGATCGATGACGTAGTCCTTCGCCGTCACCTTGGCCATGTCGAGCATCTTGTCGACCAACGCCTGCGGCGTCGGCACCCAGATGACGTCCTTGCCTTCTTGGCCGACCCGCGGTTCGAACTCTGGACCTGCTTGGCCAGCGTAAGAACTGCCCGCAAGCAGCAATGACATCGCGAAAACTACGAACATCGATGATGGTTTCATGGATTCTCCTCCAAAAATAATTGTTTCAAACCTGTCACGGTGTAAATTAAATGTCCAGCAACGCGCTACCAAGCCAATGGTTTGCTTCACCCTCTCCATCGATGGTAAAAAACTATCGCGGCGTGCCGCACGAGTAATTTTTCACAGGAGCCTCTCCCATGCGCCAACGAACCGACTATCCCACGTTTTCCGACAACGAACTGAACCGCCGGCACCAGGCGTTCTACGCCTTGATGGAACAGGAAGGCGTCGATGCCGTGTTGATCTACGGCAGCGGCCGGTACTCATCGGACATCTATTGGCTGAGCGACTGGCCGAGTAGCCGGGAGGCTTACCTGCTCATGCAGACCGGCAAAAAGCCGGTGATCCTGATGCAGCTGTTCAATCATTACCCGATGGCGAAGGTGATGTCGTGGATCGAAGACCTGCGTTGGGCCGGCGCCAATACCACCAATAGCGTCGTCGAGCTATTCGCCGAGCGCGGCCTGGAGGCGAAAAAGATCGGCCTGGTGGGGTCGATCTCCTATCAAGTCTACAACCGCTTGCGCGATAAATATCCCAACGCCACATTCGTCGACTTGGGCGGCAAGCTGCGTATGATGCGCACGATCAAGAGCCCAGCCGAGATCGAGAGAATCCAGATCGCCTCCAAACTCACCGACCAATCGATCCAAGCCATGGCCGAAGGCATAAGAGAAGGCATGCGCGAAGACGAAATCCCCGCGGTCATCGAGCCGGTGTACCTGAAAGCGGGCGGCTACGCCGGCATTCACTTCATGAGCAGCATGCCCATGCGCGCGCCGGATTTCTGCGTGCCGTCGCAGTTCCATTCCGATCGAAAGCTGCAAAAAGGCGATGCGATCATCAGCGAAATCAGCGGCGCCTACTCCGGCTACAGCGGCCAGATTCACCGGACCTTTTCCATCGGCGAAGGGCCGACCCCTGAGTGGCAAAAGATGCACGACGCGGCCATGGAAGCATTCGATATTTTATCCAAGGTGATCAAAGACGGCGCGACCACCACGGAAGCCGAAGAAGCCGCCGAGATCATTCATAAACGCGGCTACAGCACCTACGACGACCTGGTCCACGGCGTCAATCAGTACCCGCCGATCTTCCAAACCAAAACCCGTAAACGCCACGACTCCCGCGAAATCACCTTCCGCGAAAACATGGTCATCGTCATCCAGCCCAACTTGATGACCGCCGATGAAAAGATGGGTTTACAGTTCGGCGAAACCTTGGTGGTGAAAAAGAACGGCTGCGAGAGTTTGAATGCTTATCCGCGGCAGTGGGTGACCTGCAAGAGCTGAATTGAATCCATCACCGCACCAAGGAAATTGCGATTGTGCCGCTAACGACGCAGACCGCGCCGACGATGGTTCTCCAGGTGAGTTTCTCTATGCCGCGCAGAAACAGCCAGGTGCCGAGCAAAATCCACAGCGGGCTGGTGGCGACGATGGGCGAGACGATCACGACTTGCCCGACGCTCAAAGCGGCGATCACTAGAACAATCCCAAGCGTTTCAAACACACCGGCGACTACGAACGACGGCATCGCCTGGCGATTCCACACCGGCCGCTCGGTGCTAAACGGTGACAAGAGGTAGCCGCCCATCCAGCAGAGCGACACCAAGCCGACCACGGCGGCGAAGTAGAGCGGCTCGTTGGCGAGACTGAGCGCGTGGCGACGGATCGGGTGGCTCACGCCGGCCAACACCGCGGCGGCGAGCGGAAAGCAGATATGCCACCATTTGTACGAACCGTCGCGCGACGCCGGCTGCCAGGAGATCAGCGTCACCCCGCTAACGATCAGACAAGTCCCGAGAACGATCGGTAAATTCGCCCGCTCGCCGAGCACGAAGACCGCCAGCAGCGTGCTGAACAATGGATTGGCGCCGCGAATCGTCGTGCCGCGTGACGCGCCCATGTAATGAATGCCTGAATAGGTAAACCAGCGGATCAGCGGCTGCAAAGTGCCGGTGATGAAGAACAGAAACAGCGCCCAAGCCGGCACCGCCGGCACGCCGCTGGTGAACCAAAGAATCGTCCACAGGCTGGTCGCGTGAATGGTCAGCGACACCAGCGTCACCGTGATCGGCGTCGAATAGCGCATGCCGCGCTTGGCAGAAATCCCCGAGGTCGCGTAGGACAGCGCGGCGCCAAGGGCGATCAGTTGCGGCGGGATATCGGCGAGCATTGGGATGATGGAGTGAAGCGGTTGAACGCGTGAGCGACGCGGACAAATTAGTTATATCCGAACCCACACGAGATGCCAGAAGAGCGGTTAGTCAATCCGTCATACCGGCGTAGGCCGGTATCCATCTTCGACTTCGATTGGCCAGCACAAAACCTGGATGCCGGCCTGCGCCGGAATGACGGAGGGAGCTCTGGAACCGGAAAGATTTCTCCCTCTGGTCGAAATGACAGCCTGCCGTAAGCTCCCCACCGCGACTGTCATCCCGAACCAATGTGAGGGATCTCGTCTTAAAATGCCGAAGATTGTTTCACCACAGAGCACACAGAGACCACAGAGAAAAAATAGCAATCACTTTTTCTGTAGACTACGCTAGTCCAATCACCACGAGTTGAAGCAGGACACCGCCTTGATCCGTCATACCGGCGCAGGCCGGTATCCATCTTCGACTTCGATTGGCCAGCACAAACCCTGGATGCCGGCCTACGCCGGCATGACGGAGGGAGCTCTGGAACCGGAAAGATTTCTCCCTCCGGTCGAAAGGACAGCCTGCCGTAAGCTCCCCACCGCGACTATCATCCCGAACCAATGTGAGGGATCTCGTCTTAAAATGCCGAAGATTGTTTCACCACAGAGGGCACAGAGACCACAGAGAAAATACTTTTCCGAACTCTGTGTTCTCTGTGCCCTCTGTGGTGAAAAATCCCCCAAGGACACTCTCCCGCGTTCACCCAGAACAACGCCACCATGCCGTGACCCATGATTTTCACCAACCGCGTTGACAGACTTCGCCTGCCTCGGATAGGTTGAAAAGAATTCTCCGCGCTGAAACTTTCCCTACCGATGCACCGATGACCGGCAAACTCACCGCACAGCTCAACGGCCTATTCTACGGCTGGCGCATGGTAGCCGCCGGCTCCGTCATACGCATGCTCGGCGGCGGCTTTCATCTCTACGGCTTCACGATCTTTTTTTTACCGATCACCAACGAGCTCGGCTTGTCGCGCGCCGCCACGTCACTGGTGTTTTCTCTGGCCCGCGCCGAGGGCGCCATCGAAGGGCCGCTGGCCGGCTACATGATCGACAAGTACGGGCCACGGCCGATGATGCTGGCGGGAATACTGCTCTCCGGCATTGGCTACATGCTGCTCGCCACCGTGCATAGCTACACGGCGTTTCTAGTCGTCTACTTAGGCGTGATCTCGCTGTCCTTTTCCGCCGGCTTCATGCACTCGCCGATGGTGTTGGCCAACTCCTGGTTCATCCGCCGGCGCGCCATGGCGATGACCTTGATCAGCAGCGCCATCGGCATCGGCGGCACGCTGATTACGCCGATCCTCGCCTTCACCGTCGCCCAATGGGGCTGGCGCTACGGCGCCTTTGTCGCCGGCGTCGGCCTGATCGTCACCGGCGTGCCCGTCGCGCTCTACGTCAAACGTTCGCCGGAAAGCATGGGCCTAGTGCCCGACGGTGTATCCGCAAACACCGATCAGTCACGCAACGCACCAGAGCATCGCAAAGCCGGTTCCGAACACGAGCACGAGCACGGACACGAGCACGAACACGAGCACGAACACGATTCCCCCCGCGAATTCACCCTCAAGCAAGCCATGCGCACCGCGGCCTTTTGGAAACTCGTCCTCGCCACCACCACCCGCGTCGGCGTGTTCAATTCGATCACCGTGCACTTCGTACCGATCATGGTGTGGCGCGGCGCCAGTGAGGCCAAAGCGACGGCGCTCTTAGCGACCATGGCACTGATGAGTTTACCGTCGCATCTGTTCATCGGCTGGATCGCCGACCGAGTGAACAAGCCGAAGCTGATGGCCTCCTGCATGCTGCTCGGCGCCGTCGCCGTGGCGATCTTGGCCTACGGCCAGGGCGAATGGGCGCTGTGGACTTTCACGCTGCTCTTCACCTTCGTCGAAGCGCTGTTCCCGGTGAGCTGGGCGACGGTGGGCGATTACTTCGGCCGGCAACATTTCGCCACCATTCGCGGCAGCATGAGCTTTTTCTATCTCTGGGGACCGGCCCTCGGTCCGGTGATCACCGGCTATGTCTACGATCAAAATCAAAGCTACGCGCCGCTGATGAACGGCTACATCGCCATCGCGCTCATCGCCGGCCTGCTCTACGCTTCGCTGCGCGCGCCAAAGACGCCCGCGTAAGTTCAACCATGCCGAACCAGATTTTCGCCAAGCTCGCGGGCCTCTACTTGGGCTGGCGCATGATCGCCGTCGGCTGCGCCATCCGGGTGCTTGGCGGCGGCCTGCACGCCTACGGTATCTCGGTATTTTTCCTACCGGTGACCCAAGAACTGGGGCTGACGCGCACGGCGACGTCGTTAGTGTTTTCGCTGGCCCGCGCCCAAGGCGCCATCGAAGGACCGCTGGCCGGCTACTGCATCGATCGCTTCGGCCCGCGCCCGGTGATCGCCATCGCCGTGGCGCTGGCCGGCATCGGCTATCTGCTGCTCTCAGGCGTCCATAGTTACGCCATGCTGATGATCGTCTACATGGGCATCATCTCGCTGTCCTACCAAGCGGGCTTTATGGACGCCACCATGGCCGTGGCCAATACTTGGTTCATCCGCAAGCGCGCCCTGGCGATGTCGATCACTAGCGGGTCAATCGCCTTGGGCGGCGCGCTCTTGACGCCGTTTCTCGCCTACGCGGTGCACACCTGGGGCTGGCGCGCGGCGTCCATCGGCGCCGGCGTGGCATTTTTAATCGCCGGTGTACCGCTGTCGCTGTTGATTCAGCGCTCGCCGGAAAGTCTCGGCCTGTTGCCCGACGGCGCGCCCGCCGATGCGCAATCAAACCTCAACGGTGAAACAGCCAACAGCCAAACGCCAAGCAGCGAAAACGAACTCACCCTGCGCGAGACCCTGCGCACGCATCAGTTTTGGCTGCTCACCTTCGCCACCAGCTTCCGCGCCATGTGCTCTAGCGCCGTGTTGGTGCACTTCGTACCGATCTTGGTTTGGAAAGGCTACAGCGAACCGCAAGGCGCGTTCTATCTCGGCGTCATCGCCTTCTGCGGCATGCCGACCCACTTACTGATCGGCTGGTTAGGCGACCGGCTGAATAAAACGCGGCTCATGGCCGGCTTCATGATGCTCGGCAGCTTGTCGGTGTTTTTGTTGTTTCAGGGCACCCAGACTTGGCAACTCTGGCTCGCGCTGTTGCTGTTCAGCGTCTTCGAAGGGCTGTTCCCGGTGACCTGGGCGACGGTGGGAGACTTCTTCGGCCGGAAAAACTTCGCCAAGATTCGCGGTAGTATGAGCTTCCTCTACACCTGGGGCAGCGTGTTGGGCCCGGTGCTCGCCGGCGCGATCTACGATCGCACGCAAAGCTACACCGCGCTGTGCTGGATACTACTGATCACCTGCTGGATCACCGCCGCGCTTTACGCCCTGCTGCTCCAACCTAAACCGCGCGCCGGCGCCATCGAGCCAGGACAATCATGAAGCGAAGCCTGCGCAGCGTCGCCCGAGTATGGTTGCCGACGGTAATCTGGATGGCGCTGATTTTTACTTTCTCCACCGACTGGTTCGCCGCGCCCAACACGTCATCGATCTTGGCGCCGCTACTGTCATGGCTAATCCCCGGCATCGCGCCGGCGACGATCGAAATAATTCACGGCATGGTACGCAAGCTTGGCCACCTCACCGAGTATTTCATCCTGGCGAGTTTTTTGGGTAACGCGTGGCAGGCCCAATGGCCACAACAATCCAGCGCCAAGCGCTGCGCCATGACCATCGTCGCCGCCACCCTCTACGCCATCAGCGACGAATGGCACCAATCCTTCGTCCCCAGCCGCAGCGCCAGCGCCATCGATGTCGCCATCGACGCCTGCGGGGTGGCGTGCGCGGCATTGTGGAAGTATCGGCGCGACACCACTGCGCCCATCCCGTAGGGGCGAAAAATCTTTCGCCCCCTACAGCTCAATACAACGCCAAACTTCAGTAAGATTGTCATTCCGAATGCATTTGAGGGATATCGTCTTCGAATGCAGAAGATTTTTTCACCACAGAGCTCACAGAGAACACAGAGAAAATACTTTTTCCGAACCTCTGTGTACTCTGTGCCCTCTGTGGTGAAAATTCCGACACCCGATTATCTCAACCGCTCACGGTTTCACACCGAGCAACGAGAGAAATTCTTGATTCAGCTCGGCGTAGCGGTCGGCGATGGAGATGTCCACTGGGGCGAGTTTGGCTTGCATCATTTTTTCCAGCCGTTTGTTTTTGATCGGCACGTCTCTGCGCGCCGGCACCCGGTCGGAGATGTCGTTCATCGCCTTGAGTCCCTCGGCGGATAGGCCCCAATAGAGAAACAACCGCGCCGCGTTGGGATGGGGCGGTTTGGCGCTGATGCCCCAGGCCAACACATTCACCGGCACCGGCTCGAAGGCGATCCAATCGATCGGCGCTCCCTTGGCGCGAATGTTTTCGATCACTGACGCGTAGGCACTGATGCCCAGGGCGAACTCGCCGGCGCTGACCAACTGCGCTTCCATGGTATGGCCGCGGCGCGGCCGCAAACCGTTGGCGACCAGCTTCTTGAACCACTCGCGCCCCTTGTCGCGGCCCATGAGCTTCAACCAAGTGGCGTAGAGATCGACATCCTGCTCGTCCATGGTCAGCTTGTCTTTCCACTTGGGATTGGCCAGTTCCTCGTAGCTCTTGGGCAGATCGCCGGGCTTCACCATGTTGGTGTTGTACGCCACCGACCAGAATTGAATGTAGTAGGCCGCCCAGTAGTCGTCCGGGTCCATGAAACCATCGAGGAAACGGCTGCGCTCCGGGAAGTTCATCTTTTGCAGCCAATTCTTGCGCCGGTACAGTTCGAGATTGCTGGCGCGATTCATCACCACGTCAAAGCCCCAGCGGCCGGCGGGAATTTCGGTCTGCAACTTTTGCGTCATGCCGGTGGCGCCGGCGCGAAACAGGCTGACTTTGATGCCGTACTTTTTCGTGAACAGCTGCGCCCAAGCCTGGGTCTCCGGCAACGGCAATGTCGAATACCAAACCACTTCGCCTTCGGCGCGAGCCTTGTCGACCAGATCGCCGCCAGGAATCTCGGCACCGTAGGCGAAGGAAGAAAGCAGAATAACTAACACGACTGCAAACAAAGTGACCATATTAGAACTCAACTCCTTCTTCCGTCATTCCGGCGCAGGCCGGAATCCAGGCTCCTTAAACGTTGCAACTAAGACCAAGATGGATTCCGGCCTGCGCCGGAATGACAAAGTCTTTTCGACCCGAGGCGAAAACTTGAAGCTATCGCGGAGCACTATCAATCGCGCACCAAACTGCCCGCGGTCGTCAACACATGGCGAGCCAGCGCCGCATCGCGAAATATCCCCTTAGGATCGCGTCCCTGGCGCACTTCGTGAATCGCCGTGCGAAGGATTTTGCGAAACAGCATGACGCCCTGATCCGAGCTCACCAGATGCTCCAAGCCATGGAGCGCGATCGGCCCCTGCCCTTCGACGGCTTCTTTATCGTCGGGATGACGTTGGGTGTATTCGAAACTGCGGTCCTTGCGCCCGCCGGGAGCCAACTGTTCGCGGCCCGATAACGTTTCGCTTTCGTTGTCGGCTAGCCAGCGCACGCTGGCGCCCAGTTGATGAGTATCGTCCACTGGCACGCAGTAGGTCACCGCGCGCACCCGCTCGCTCTTGGGCTCGTCGGTGTAAACCAGATGCACATTGAGCGGCATGATCATCTCCCAGATCAGCTCCCACCATTTACCGCTCGCCAGTTTGCGCGTCAGGATGAAGCGCATGCCCAAGGCGGTCTCTTCGTATTTTAATTCATCGGGATTGGCGCCATAGGCGCGCGACGGGAACTGCGGCCCGCTGTGCAACGTGTGCAACCAGAAGGTATGCAGCGCATCCATCAGATTTTCTTCCGCCTGCAGCCAGTTGCAATTGACCGGCCCGCCGATGCGCGGCCCCATGCGCGCTTTGAGCGTACCACCGGGAACCTGCCAAACATCGTAGAGTGGAAATTCCGGCATCAGCTCCAACGGTCCCATGTAGGCGAACACCAGGCCGCCAAACTCACGCACCGGATAGGCCGGATGTTGAATCTGTTTCAAGAACGGATTGGGCGCGGGCTCAAGCGGCATCTCCAGGACATTGCCTTCGACATCGTAGAGCCAGCCATGATAACAGCAGCGCAGACCGCGCTCTTCCACCCGGCCATATTCGAGCGAGGCGCCGCGATGGCTGCAACGAAAAAACATCAACCCCGCGCGCCCCGCGCCGTCGCGAAAGGCGATCAGCTCCTCGCCGAAAATTTTCACCAGCTTGGGTAAATCTTGCAAATCGGCGGACAGACAAACCGGCTGCCAATACCGCCGCAGCAACTCGCCGCAAGGCGTGCCCGCCCCGACGCGCGTGAGTTCACCATCCGGTTCGGGAATCTTGAGACCATAGGCGCTCTTCATAAGACTGGCGCTCCTAGTGAACAGCCGGAAATAATGGAATCGCGCCGATCATATGCCGCGCGCGGCGGGAGTCAAGGTAAAATTGGCGAGGTAACGCAGCGACGATGGGGTCCGAAGAACGGGGAATCGGAAAAGGATTTAACCACGAAAAACACGAACGGTACGAAAAACGGACCCAACCCAGGATCCCACTTTTCGTGTGTATCGTGTTTTTCGTGGTTACAAAATCTTCAAGCGCGCCGATCCAGCTATTGCCAAGGCGACGCAGGCGTCTGAACCACGCGCACGGCGGAGCCGTGTAGCGCGGCCGCCCATTTCACCTGCTCGCGGCGAAACTGAATCAGCTGGTAGCCCGACAAGGATTCGGGACCGGGGATTTTTACCGATAGGAAATCGAGCTTCTCACCGTCGAGGGCGAATTCAAAATGCAGATGCGGTCCGGTCGCGTAACCGCTTTGGCCGACATCACCGATAACCTCGCCGAGATTGACCCGGTTGCCAGCTTCCAAACCGGGCGCGGTACGCGACAAGTGCGCGTAGGACGAGCCGTAACCACCGGCATGTTTGAGTTCCACCATGAGCCCATAACCAGCACGCGAACCGACGAACTCGACCACACCGGAACCGATCGCCACCACCGGCGTGCCGTGGGCCGCTTGATAATCGACCGCTTCATGGGGACGCAGCACGCCGCTAGCCGGATCCGGCCGGGCCAAATCGAATGTCGACGAGATGCGATCGAATTTAACCGGCGCGGCGAGAAACGACCGCGGCAACAAATGACCATCGGCATCGTAATATTGCCGCGTGCCATCGCTCGACTTGAAAGCGAAAGCGTCCAACATCCGCCCGCCACGAAGCACGCGCGCCGCCGCCATCGGTTCAAACGCCACCTTACCGTCAAGATATTGCCGCTGCGGCGACAGGACTAGCACTTCATCGCCGAGCGCCAGATCGGCGAGCAAGTCCAACTCGGCGCTAAAGATGCGCTGAAGCTCGGCCACCTGCGCCAGCGTCAAGCCGGCGCGCGCCGCGCTCTGAGAAAAATTGTCGGTAACCCGCACGCGCACTTGATGGACGCCCGACACATTGGCCAATTCCTGGCGCTCCACCGACCAACCCGCCAAGCCAACGCTGGCACGCACCAAATACTCCTGCATGACGAACTCGACGGCGCGAACGGTTCGGTCCACTGGGTCGACGATCATACTGAAGGCCTGATCCCGCGGCATGCGCCGGAAATCCACCGACGAATATAATTTCTGCAATAGATCCTGCGCCGATCCCGGTCGCAGCCCGAAACGATTGAGTAAACCCTGAAGCGTCTCATTGCGGCCCAAGCGCACCGCGATGCGATCTTCCAATTGGCGCCGGTCATTTTGCGCGATGGCAAATTTGCGGTCGGACTTCAGCGACTGGGCCATCGGCACGAACGCGAAGATCAACAACAGCGCGGCGGCGCACAGCGCCGCGCCCACTGGCAAACCGGCAAAGATCTCAGCGACAAAACTGCGTAAGGGTTTTGGTAACATGATGGCGTGAAATGAAATCGATCCGCCATCTTCTATGGGAAAAATTTCGTGACTACAAGGAAAATTTGTCTAAATTCGATCTACTCTTTAGAACAGAAATCAGAAACGCTTTAGTTCTAGCTGGATAGCGACCAACAGTTCATGGAAGATTTTTTCGTCTTGGCAGGTCACGTTGATGCGGCAACGTCATCGCCGCGCGGCGGACAAATTATTTCAGCCGATCGAAGAACTTTTCTCGTTCCAATTCCTGCAGCAAGCTAAGATCGATGAACTGTTCCGCTTTGGCGTTGGCCGCCTGCGGCATGCTCTTGTATTCGTCGAGCACGACGCGCACTTCATCGACGGTCGGATAGGGACGGGTTTGGAAAAACTTCACGGCGTAGCGGTAGCCGTCTTCGAGCACATCGGTGTCGTTGATGCGCATGTATTTTTTCAGCACATTGATGGCGAGATTTTTCTGGGTGCGGATCGCATGGATGCCCTCGATCTCACCGCGCATAAAGTTGAGCGCCGTGGCGCGCTGCCGTTGGATAAAGCTCTTGGTCGACGCCACCGCCACCGCCGGATATTTGTAGTCGAGGGTTTCGAAATCCAACAGCTCTCTGAAGCCGGCCTTCTTCGCCACCGTTAGCGCCGGCGGCGAAATGGCTCCGCCGGAGATCGCCCCCGCCTTCATCGCCGTCACCAACTCAGGAATGCCGCCGATCTGGACGATGGTAACATCCTTCGCCGGGTCGAGGCCGAGCTTGCGCAAGTAGCGCCGGATCACCAAATCGCTGAGCGCGCCGAAGCGGCTCACACCCAAACGCTTGCCGCGCAGATCGTCGGCGTTTCTGATATCCGGCGTCACCACCAGACTTTGCGGGATAATCGGCACTAGGGTAAGAACGTTCACCGTGTCCGCGCCCTGCAACGCCGCCTGGATGGGACCGTTGCCACCAAGCTGAATCATCGGCGTTTCGCCGGCGATCAACGCCGAGGTAATTGTCGACGCGCTGCGAATCAACACCAGATCGACGTCGAGGCCGTACTTACGAAACAAGCCGGCATCGGCGGCGACCCAGGTCGCCAGCGACCATGAACTTTCCGCGGAATAAGCGGCGCGCAGCTTGGTCAGCTGCGCCTGTCCGCTCGACGCCAGCAGGAGCACCAACAGCCAAGCCGACAAGCGAATCATCCATATTGTCATATTACCTCCAGGCTAGTAACCCTCTGGCCAAGTCACGTCGATGCCGAGTTTCCGCTCACGCGCTCTCTCGACAATCAGATCGGCGATCGCTAGCTCGGCGATGCCCTGGCCGCCGTTGTTCTTGAAGACGGTAATGTCCACCGCGCTGCGCCGGCCGATTCTTTGGCCGCCGACAATCTCGCGCAGCTCGGCGATATTGGCCCAGGATAGCTTGCCGGCCTCCACTTGATCGAAGATGTCGCCCTGCTGGTCCTGGACCGCCAACTCGCGCGACGCGATGGCGATCGCCGCGGCCCGGGTGAGCGTGGCGTCATCGAGCTCGCGCCGTTTCGCCGCGATCAGCCCGGACTCAACCATGCCGATGTTGCTGCCGACGATGGAAGTGACATGGCATCCCGCGCTCAGCCAATCGCCGGAGAAAACCGGCACGTTGGTGTTGGTCGCGGCGAGCACGATGTCGGCTTCGGCCACCGCGCTTTTCACATCGGCGACGGCGATGACATCGAGATGCAATGCCTGGGACATCTCGGCGGCGAATTCTTCCCGGTGCCGCTGTGTCGGACTGAAAACCATCACCTGGGTAAATTTACGAATCGCCGCCAGGGCCAGCAAGTGATTGCGCGCCTGTTTGCCGGAACCCAGGAGCAGTAACCGGCTGGCATCGCCGCGGCTCAACCATTTCGTGCCCACCGCGCTGATCGCGGCGGTCATCAAGTCGGAGGTCCGCAGCGGCACACCCTCCGTGGTCAGACCGCGCTGAGTCGACGACAGAATCAACGCCACCGGCGCGGCGTTGCGCGTATCGAACAGCAGATCCACCAGCGGGCTGCGCGCCGGATAGGTCTGCACCGCGCCGCTGACGGCGAGAATCTCGCTCTGAATGCGCAGGCCGATCTTGTCGCGCGACGGCAGCGCCGCCGGCATGGTATTCAAACGCGCGTCGCCGTAGTGGAGCCGGCGCCGGGTCAGACTGATGCCGGGGTGGGCACCCCAGTCGCGAAAGCCGTTTTCGACGGCCTGCACCGCTTCCGCCATCGACACCAGCCCTTCGACCTCATCCGGTCGCAAAATCAGCATGAAAATATTTCCCTCTACTGTTTATACAGCTTCTGAATGAAGCCTTCCTTTTCCAACTGCACAACCAGACTCTCGTCGACGACATCTTCATACTTGAGCGTGAAGCCAGGCCGGCGCGTCAGCGCTTCCTTGATTTGAATCTCCATGCCTTCGCGGTTCATATAGGGAACCTTCTCGTAGATCGGCTCGTTGCCCAGATAGGAGCCTTCGAGAAACGCTTCGTTGTTTTGCTTGGAATACTTCGCCAAGAGCCGTTTGCTCTCCTCCTTGCGGGTCTTGAAGAAATGGCTGCCTTCGATGAGCGCCATGAGCACGCGCTTGACCGTCTCGCGATGGCTGGCGAGATAACTTTTCGTCGTCGTCAAACTGGCGTAGGGAAACGGCAAGCTCTTGGGCAGATCGGCGGTGCTGATGATCACCCGATGGGGAATGCCTTTGGCGAGATGAATCACGCCGGGCGGCGACGGAAAGGCGGCGACCCGCCCGCCGCGAAACGCCGCCACCCGCTCGGCGCCGCTGCCGCTCTGGACGATGGCAACATCCTTATCCGGGTCCAAACCCAGCCCTCTGAGCAGAACTCGCGCGGCAACATCCGACGAGCTACCGAGCCGCGCGATGCCGACAACTTTGCCCTTCAAGTCGGCGGCGCTTTTGATCGACTCTTGGACCACCAGTTCGTAGGGCAAGGTATTGATGAAACTCGCCACCGCCACGACATTGGCGCCAGCCACCGCCGCATTGGCGATGGCGCCGCCCGAACCGTTGCCGAGTTTGATCGAGCCGCCGATGATCGCGTTGATCACCGTGGTTGAACTTGGAATGTAAATCGACTCGGCGTCGACGCCGTATTTTTGATAGAGCTTGCGATCCTGGGCGATGTACCAGTTGGCGTTGGGCGCCTCCACCGAGCTGTAGGAAATCTGCACGCGCTCCTGGCCGCTCGCGTCAGCGCCAAAGAAAACCAAACAGGCGAACAGAACTAGCCCAGTCATAAACTTCTCCTTTGTATGATTCGGCCGCCTAGCAGCCCGTGGTAGAAGTCCGATTTTCACAAAACGCTAGGCATCAGTGCGAGGCGGTGACGAGAGATCATAAATATTCTCCGATCGAGTCCTCGGCGCCGATGAGCAGCGACTTGGTCACGTAGTCGCACCCACAGAGCAAAA
>CAMDBU010000140.1 GCA_945889495.1 Syntrophobacter sp. SbD2
GACGCACACACTTGGCCTATACCGAACGCCAGCTAAGAAGCAGGGGTTCCGCTACGGTCCGATTTCTACCTTGGAGGCTGCTACCAACAAACCGACCTGACATTTTCGCCTTGCCGTTAACATGACAGATTGACGTTGCTACGACAGCCGATTTGTTTCGCCGCTTTCAGGTTGACCAGGAACTCAAACTTCATCGGCTGCTCCACCGGCAAGTCGGCGGGCTTTCGTCCTTTGAGGATCTTGTCGACATAAGTGGCGGCGCGCCGGTAGAGATCTCCGATTAACGGCCCGTAGGCCATCAAGCCGCCTTCTTCGACGAACTGTCTGGTCGGATAGATGCCGGGCAGCTTGTGTTTCATGGCTAGCTCGACAATGCGTTTGGAGTGGAGCGTCGTGAGCGAGGATAAGATTACGGCTAACCCGTCGTCATGGGCTTTCGCGATCTCTTTGAAGGTGTGCTCCAAGTCGTTGGCAGTTTGAATTTCCGCGCTATGCAGCCGCAGAGAAAAAGCCTTGGCCGCAGTTGCCGTTTCATCAAACCCCACAACCGCTTCTTGTTCCCGCGGCGCCCATAACACCGCAGCACGGACCATCTTGGGTAAAGTCTCTTTGAGGATCTCCAACCGCTTGCCACTCAAGTCCGACAGCATCACGGAAAGGCCTGTGACGTTGCCACCGGGCTGGGCCAAGCTCTTAGCCAGCCCCTTCGCTACCGGGTTGCCGGTAGTCATCACGATGGGTATCGTTTGGCTTGCTGCGCGGGCGGCGAGAGCGCTAACATTAGCGGTCGTCACGATGACATCGACCTGATCGCGGACCAGCTCAGCGGCCAGGCGCTCCAGGCGATCTCGTTTGCCCTCGGCGTAACGGTATTCAAGGATGATGTTTTTCCCTTCAACATAGCCGCGTTCGCGCAAGCCTTGCTTGAACGATTCCAAATGCGGCTGGTCGCGACCGCCGATGAAAAGAATGCCGACACGGGGGAGTTTACTGGGCTGCTGCGCCTGGGCGGGGAAGCAGGGAGCAAGGAGCATGGAGCAAAGCGCAAGCAACAATGCGCAAAGGCTTCGTGCTACGACCAAAGCGCTAAACGAAATATCAAATAAGCGTTTCCTCATTAGATCTCCCTTGTGGTTTTCCGGCTCCCTGCCCTTAGCTCCCTGCTCCCTGCTATCTTATGACCCTATCCGCCCGCACCAATACATTGGGCGGGATCGTCAAGCCGATCTGCTTGGCGGCTTTCAGATTGACGATGAACTCAAACTTCATCGGCTGCTCCACCGGCAGGTCGGCGGGCTTGGCGCCTTTCAGTATCTTGTCGACATAGGTGGCGGCACGGCGGTCCAGGTCGACTAGATTCACACCGTAAAACATCAGTCCTCCGGCGTCAGCAAACAGGCTGCTTTGGTAGATCGCGGGGAGCCGGAGTTTTGCTGCGAGATCGACTACCTGTTTGCGCTGCGCGCTGATGAGGCCGCTGGTTAGAATTAGGATTCCGTCAGCCCGCCCCTTGATAGCGGTATTAAATGACGACTCGATATCCTTCGCGTCCAAGATGTCGAGATATTGCAATTGAGTCTTGAACGCCCTGGCGGCACTTTCTAGCTCGATCAACGTTTGTTTGTGCCCCGGGCTGGTAGAATTACCGAAAACCGCCAGGCGGGTTAGCTTGGGAATAACTTCGTGTAAGATCTCAAAAGACTTTCCGCTCAGCTCCGGCGCCAAGGTCGATAGGCCGGTGATGTTTCCCCCGGGATGCGCCAGACTGGCGATCAAGCCTGAACCAACCGGATCGATATCCTGGGTCATGACGATTGGAATTGTCGAGGTTGCCTCTTTGGCGGCGCGGGTGGGATTCGGACCGGCCGTGACGATAATCTCAACTTTTTGATTCACCAGTTCGGCCGCGAGAGGGGCGACGCGGTCAAGTTTGCCGTCGGCAAATCTCCACTCAATGAAGATATTTTTCCCCTCGATGTACTGGTGCTCACGCAGACCCTGGCGGAACGCCTCGGTGCGGGTTGGGTTTGCAGCCGCGGGACTCAGTGCCAAGTAACCGATCCGAGGGGTTTTCGTCGGCTGCTGGGCGTCGGCGGTGGGGGCAGGAATCAGGATCGCAGTTGCCAGTAACCAGTAGAGGATGGATTTCATCATGGATCTATCTCCGACGCCTTTGCTGACAACTGACCGCTGATAGCTGGCAACTCTCATCGAATCACCCGATCCGCCCGCACCAATACATTGGGCGGGATCGTCAGGCCGATTTGCTTGGCGGCTTTCAGATTGAACACCAATTCCCATTTCAGCGGCAGTTCCACGGGAATTTCCGCTGGCTTGGCGCCTTTGAAAATCTTGTCGACCATGGCGGCAATGCGCTTGTACGATTGAGCGCGATTGGGGCCGTAAGACAGGAGACCGCCGGCGTCGACATACTCTGACCAACCAAACATGCCGGGGAGCTTGCGCTTGACCGCAAACTCCGCGATCCGTCCGACGTGCAATAACGTGAAAGCTTCTGGGAAGACGAGCAGTCCGTTGGCTTTGGCTTTATCAGATGCATCGAAGGCCGTAACGAAATCGGCAGGTGTTTTCACTTGATGATAGAGGAGATTGATTTTTAGACTTTGCGCGACGCCTTGGGTTTCTTTCAACTCGCGCTGCTCGCCCGGATGGGCGGGATTGGACAACACCGCGACGCGGGAAACCTTCGGCGCGACTTCCTTCAGCAGTTCAAGCCGTTTGCCTAAAAGCTCGTAGGCGAGGAACGTCATGCCGGTCAAGTTGCCGCCAGGCCGCACGATGCTGGCGACCAGCCCAGCTTCCACTGGATCGCCACTGTGACCGAAAACTATCGGAATCTCGCTCGTCGCGCTTTTGGCTACCGCGGCGGCGGCACCGCCTTCCGCGACGATCACGTCAACCCTCGAAGTAACCAATTCCTTGGCCATCTCGGCGAGCCGCGCGCGATCGTTCGACGAACGATAATCGAAAGCGATGTTGCGATCTTCGGTATGGCCAAGCCCGCGTAGGCTCTGGCGCAGGATCTCGTAAGCGCCGGACGGTCCGCCCGCCTGGTTGAGGAATCCAACGCGCCGGAGAGCGGCCGCCGGTTGTGCGTGGGCCGCCGCCGCGCCGACAATCAATCCTAGAAAGAGGACGACGGCGTTCAGCGATTTCCAATCGGTGTTTTTCATAGTGCTTCCTGTTTCGATGTTGCGTTGCCGTTGATTATGGGAGGACGAATAAAATGCCCCGCATGGTGCGAGACTATTCGGGGTTAGATAGGGAGCGACGAGATCGACTCCAGTGCGGAGTCCGCCGAATTGGCGCAGTTGGTTTATTCCGCCTACGCTCAGGTCACCTGATCGATGCCGTTCAGATCGCTTTAGGGGGCTAATAGTTTTTCCTCCGATGAGTAGGTGATGGCGACCTCATAGTTACGCCATGTTCTCTCGATAACGCAATGGTCAGGCCAATCGCCACGCGGCCACAAACCTGTACAACGGCTATGATATCGTTGAGCTTTGTCGCGCTTGGCTGGATGTTGCGTGTGTCGCAAGTGTCGCAATTTTGCTACACCGAGTAGTCGTTTTGCGACACCTGCAATCGGAATTTTCTCTCGCAAAGGCGCTAAGGGCGCAAAGTTCGGAATCGTTGTTATTTGACTGAAGGGAGAAATTTATTTGAGTATCCCGAGCATCGGTTCCGAATGACGGGCTCGGCCCGTCACTTTGCGCCTTAGCGCCTTTGCGAGAAAATATCCGAGTCCGATGGGCTTCGATCCGAAACGCTACAGCACTTGGAAGCCGGCTTTGAGGACGGCGCGTAGGAAGTCGTCGATGTGCGACTGCGCTGGGTCGAATTCCAGCACGGCGACGCTGCGCTCGAGGCTGAATTCAATTTTCCCGACGCCGGGCACGGCTTCAAAGGCGGCGCGCAGGGTCGGTAGACTTTCGGCGGTGAGATTGCCGATGGAGAGGATCGCGGTCTTGATTGTTGCGGCCATGGGTGAAAGCAATCTGACAGAACTGCCACGCCGGTTCAATTGCCCTTTGGTTTCAAAGCGGTTATAGGTCGATTCCATAAAACCCCGCAGCTTGCTGCGGGCACCGATAAATGGGGTTACCAAAGGGGGCCGAGCATCCCCTTTGGTCGTGAGCGGGGTTCAAACCCCGCTCACGATGTTAACTTGATTACTTTTCTCGCTCGACTTCGTCGCACGTCCAGCTCATGACATCCATCCCCGCGGAATTTTACGCCCTCGCCAATGCGTTTCTGTTCGCGCTGCACAATATCTTCACCAAGAAGGCGCTGCGCTATTCCAATCCCGCCACCGGGGTGATCAGCAGTTTGCTGATCAACATCGTGTTTCTCTGGGTGCTGGCGATCTTGTTAGTGCCGATGGAGAACGTGACCATCGAGTCGCTGCTGATTTTCGTCGGTGTCGGATTCTTTCAGCCGGGGCTGACCCGGCTGTTGACCTACAAGGGCATCAATACTTTGGGCGTGGCGATCACCGATCCGATCCGCGCCAGCACGCCGCTGTTTAGCGCCGCCATGGCAATTATTTTTCTAGGCGAGGAGATCACCCTGCCGATCATCGTCGCCACCTTCATGATCATCGGCGGCATCACGCTCTTGTCCTGGCGCCATGGCGCCATGAAGCTCGCCGGCTCGGCGGTTTATTTATGGTATCCCATCGCCGCATCGGTCTTGGCCGGCGCGTCCCAGGTGGTGCGTAAGTTCGGCATGGCGGCGGTACCCCATCCGTTTCTCGCCGCCGCGGTGACCGCGACTTCGTCGTTGGTGATTTCCATCGTCGTCATGTGGTACGTCGAGAAGACCGACGAGAGCTGGCAAATGAACCGCAAATGTTTCTGGTGGTTTCTCGCCGCCGGCATCACCGTCAGCTTCGCCATGACCTCGATCTATCATGCTTTGGATCTCGGCAAGGTGTCGGTGGTGATCCCGCTCAGCAGCACCGCGCCGCTATTTTCGCTGATCCTCACCGCGCTGTTCCTGCGCGACGTCGAAAAGGTCACCCTGCGCATCGTCATCAGCGCGCTGATGATCGTCAGCGGCGTGGCGCTGATCGCCTGGTGGAAGTAGCGAGAAGCGTTCTCATTATGGAGTGCCTAGCGCGAGTTGCCGCAAGCGAAGATTCGGAATATCTCTCGCAAAGGCGCAAAGGTCGCAAAGATCGGAGAATCGGAGTTAAAATCTCGGGTATCGAATTTACTCTTTCTTATCCGAACTTGGCGCCTCTGCGTCTTGGCGAGAGAAATATCCGATTCCCTCGAAAAACGGTTGCATCGGGCGGGAGATTTCGTTGCGCACGTGCATGTGAAAGCTTTTCGGAGCCCTTCGACTAGGCTCAGGGCGAACGGATATTCGAAGAGGTTGCTGTGATGGCGGTGCGCTTGGGCTGGGTTGCGCGATGAATGAATCGTCCTGCGGGATTGAAAGACGAGATCCTTCGGCTGCGCCTTAGGATGACAAGAGACGGATGTCATCAGAGCAAGTCCTGCGATATTCGCTATGCGACGCTTTGTTAAATTGCTCGTCGCGGCTTTGCTGAGCGCCGTCGTCAGCGCCAATGTGCTGGCCTTCATGCAGGCGCGGGCGATGACGCGATTCATCGAGTCCGGCGAGCGAACCGCCGGTCCCGAGCAATTGAGCCTATTCGAAAAGTTGGCGGTTATCTTCTCAGGCGTCAGTATCCCGCGGCCGCGAAATTTGCTGACGCCGGCGCAACACCAGCTGCCGTTCTCGACCCATCGCTTGGTCAATGCCAGCGGTGAGAGTCTCGAAGCGTGGTATGTCGCGGGTAACGCAGGCGCGCCGGTCGTTCTGATGTTCCACGGCTACGGGGCCAGCAAGTCGACGCTCCTAGCGACGGCTCAGGCGTTTCACGCGCTCGGGTACTCGACCTTGCTGGTGGATTTCTACGGCTCCGGCGGCTCGTCTGGGTCCGGCACTTCCATTGGCGTAAAAGAATCTGACGATGTCGCCGCGGCCTTCGCCTACGCCAAGAAATCTTGGCCGCGGAGTAAGATCATTTTGTACGGCATCTCCATGGGCGGCGCGGCGGTGCTGCGCGCCATGGCGGTCAATGGCATCAAGCCCGATGGCGCCATCGTCGAAGCGACCTTCGACCGTTTGCTCAACGCCGGCAAGAGTCGTTTGCGCGCCATGGGGCTGCCAGTGTCGCCGTTCGCCCAGTTGTTGTTGTTTTGGGGCAGCGTGCAGCTAGGCGTTAACTTGTTTACGCATAACCCGGCGGACTATGCCGCCAGCGTGAAAGCGCCGACGCTGGTACTGCACGGCGAGCGCGACGCGCGAGCGACGCTCGCGGACGCGCGTAGAATTGCTGCGGCGCTCGGTGCGTGCGGTCGTTTCATGTCCTTTGCCGGCGTGCCGCATATGGCGATCGTCGATGCGCGGAGGGAAGCATGGTTGACCGCCGTGGGTGCTTTTCTCGCCGAACTTCAGTAACTGGCGAGCCAACCTGCCTGGTATGGCTGTGGTCTGAATGCTAAGACAATCGCAGTTATGAAAAAGATCATGATCGTCACCGGCGGCAGCCGCGGCATCGGCGCCGCCACCGCGCGGCTGGCGGCCCAGCGCGGTTACGCGGTGTGCGTCAATTATCTGCGCGATCATGAAGCGGCGCGGCGTGTTGTCGGCGATATTCAGCAAGGCGGCGGTTCGGCGCTGGCGGTGGCGGCCGATGTCAGTGTCGAGGCGGATGTCGTGCGTTGGTTCAAAACCGTCGATGCGGAACTCGGCGCGGTAACCGCGTTGGTGAACAACGCCGGCATCAATCCGCTGCAGGGGCGGGTTGAGAATATCGATGGGGCGCGCTTGGCGCGCGTGTTCGCGGTGAATGTTATCGGCAGCTTTCTTTGCGCCCGCGAGGCGGTGCGGCGCATGTCGACCCAGCATGGCGGCAGCGGCGGCGCCATCGTCAATATTTCTTCCGCCGCTTCCCGTTTTGGTTCGCCGGGCGAATACGTCGACTACGCGGCGTCCAAGGCGGCCGTCGATACCTTCACCATGGGCTTGGCCAAAGAGGTTGCGACCGAAGGTGTCCGCGTCAACGCGGTGCGGCCGGGCGTGGTCTACACCGAGATTCACGCCAGCGGCGGCGAGTCCGATCGCGTCGAGCGGGTCAAACAATTCGTCCCGATGCAGCGCGGCGGCCAGCCGGAAGAGATCGCCCAGGCGGTGTTGTGGTTATTGTCGGACCAGGCGTCCTATTGCACCGGTTCGATCTTGGATGTTTCTGGCGGGCGGTGAGTTGCATCGTTTTCACCACGAAGAAGTAGCGGTGTGTCCGCAACCGAGTTTCGGAATATCTCCCGCAAAGACGCAAAGGCGCAAAGGTCGGAGAATAGGAAAAACAAGTATCAGTTCCCATTGGAACCATTCTTCTCCGAACTTGGCGTCTTTGCGCCTTTGCGAGAGGAAAATCAGAGTCGGAATGGATTGGCTTCTCATGTTCGCCGCCGCGGTCCCGTTCCACCTGGATATTGGCCTGCGCCGGTATGACGGAATCCTTACTTCGTGTCCTTCGTGCCTTCGTGGTGAAACCCGCCTTCCAATTCGGCACACAGCGTTCGTATGAACTTTGTCCAGTGGTTTGCTCCGTTGGGCGATCGGGGTTATTACTCAGAAACTCTCTTTTACGAACTGCTTCATCGTGGAATCGCGCATCAATTATTTGCTTCTTGCCACCGCTCTCCTCGGCACATTTTTTTCCGGTACGGCGACACGCATCGTGTCGATCTCCATGCCGACGGTGGCGCAGAGTTTGGGTACGGATTTGCTAGGCATCTCTTGGGCGTTGCTGTCTTACCAGCTGTCGAATATCGGTTTGTCCGTCGTATTCGGGCGGATCTCCGACATCTGGGGGCGGGAGAAGATGTTCGCGCTGGGGTTTCTGGTCTTCGCCATCAGTTCTCTTCTCTGCGGCTTTTCCCAGACCGTCTTGCAGTTGATCGCGGCGCGCTTCGTGCAAGGGGTCGGCGGGGCGATGTTGCAGTCGTCGAGTCGGGCCTTGGCGGCGGAATCGGTGAGCGAGGATCTCGCCGGCCGGGCCCAGGGTTATATGACCACGGCGCACCATGTCGGCTTCATCCTCGGCCCCGGCATCGGCGGCGTGATGATCGATTACTTCAGTTGGCGCTGGAGTTTTTTCCTGCTCGTGCCGGTGGGGCTCGGCGGCACGCTGTTGGCGCTGGCCAACATGAAGCGCGGCCGCACGGCGATCGCTCAACATCACAGCGGCACGGTGGATTATCTCGGCGCGGCTTTGCTGTTCGCGATCACCAGCACGCTGGTTTTCATCTTCGACCGGCGCACTTAGCAGGCGGTGGGCGATTCGCCGCGGCTTCTACTAATTCTCGGTTTTTTCTTGTCGCTGATCGGTTTTCTCGTTCATGAGGCGCGGGCGAAGAATCCTTTCGTCAATTTGTCGCTATTCAAGATTCGCCGTTTCAGTTTCAGCGTGATCAGTTTATTGATCGTCGCCATGTGCTATTCGCTCACCGGCTTTCTCCTGCCATTTTACTTGCAGGATATTCTTCATCTATCGCCGACCCGGGTGGGGCTCTTGTTCATGGCGCCGTCGGTTTTGACTGTGGCACTGGCGCCCTTGAGCGGCTATCTCGCCGACCGGTTGGGCCCGCGCATACCGGCCACGGTGGGGGTGGTCTTCATGGTCGTGTCGCTCGCCATCGGCGGTTTTTTACGGGTCGATTCCCATTGGCTCATGCCGACGCTGCTCGTCGTCGTCGGCGCCATCACCAACGGCATCTTCAATCCAGCCAACTCGACGGCGATGATCGCCATGATGCCCAAGGAGCATCGCGGTTTCGCCTCGGCGATCAACCATGTGACCTTCGGTTTCGGCAGCGTGTTCGGCGTGGCGCTGGGCGGGCTGTGCATGTCGCTCGCCTTCGAGCATTACACCGGCGTGAAGACGACCAGTTTGACCACCGGCAACGCCGCCGGCTTCGTCGCGGCGCTCAATCTGACTTTCCTGGCGGCGATCGGGTTGACCTTGATCGCGATTGCCACTTCGGCTATGCGTGGTGCGGAGAAACCGCGCTAACGCGCGGTTTCTCATTTCAGATTTCAGATTCCAAATTTCAAATTTCGGAGAACCGAGGAGGCGGCCATGAGCGAAAAGATTATTTACCTCAACGGCGCTTTTGTGCCGGAGAGCGAAGCCAAAGTCTCGGTGCTCGATTCCGGCTTCAACGCCGGCGACGGGGTTTACGATGTCACGCGCACCTTTGCGCACCGGCCGTTTCGTTTGCGCGATCATACCAAGCGGTTGTTTCGCTCCTTGCGTTACACGCGCATCGACTGCGGTTTGTCCTTGGACGAGATGGAGCGGGCGACCCTGGAAGTTCTCGAACGCAACAAAGCTATTCTAGCGGCGGACGAGGAGGTGGCGATCTGGCAGGTGGTGAGCCGCGGTCCGCGCTCGTCGCGCGGTAATCATGCAACCGGCAAGGCGACGGTGGCGATTTACTGTATCTCCATCGGCTTCGAGGAGTTCGCGCGGGATTATCTCGACGGCGTCAAACTGGTGATTCCGTCGACCCGGCGGATCCCGCCGCAATGTCTGGAGCCCAAGGCGAAGATCAACAACAAGATGAACCACAATATGGCGATCTTCGAAGCGCGCCAGGTGGATCCCCACGCGATTCCACTGATGCTCGATCTCGATGGCAATATTAGCGAGTCCAACGCCCATAACTTTTTTCTCGTATTGGACGGCAAACTGTGCACGCCGTCGAGCAAGAACGTCCTCGACGGCATCACCAAGCAGGCGCTGTACGAGCTGGCGGCGAATTTGGAAATCGAAGTGGTCGAAGGCGACTTCACGCCCTACGACGCTTACAATTGCGACGAAGCGTTTCTCGCCAGCACCAGCCCGACGATTCTACCGGTGCAGAGCATCAATGGCGTGAAGCCGATTGAAGAAGTTCCCGGGCCGATCACCAAACGGTTGATTCAGGGTTGGAACAAACTGGTGGGTTTGGACATCGTCGAGCAAGCGCTTGGCCATATCGATGGCGCCGATGGCCAGCGCTTACTTACCGAGTGGCGGCGCCGCAGTATGACGTAGCGCTGGTCGATGCATTGTCCCGTGATCGGCCGGTAGCTTGGTGCGCCATGTTCAATCTTGCGCCGCGCCGCACCGGTTTGGCAGGCGCGATCGCGATGGCTGCCGTTGGTTGAACTGTAAACGGGTCCTGTGCGTCAACTATTTGCCGCCGCAGGATCGCGGCAGATTTGGATAATCCCCGGTGACATTGGCGAACGCACTAGCAACGTCGGCACCGCGGTCACTGGCCGTCGGCGCGAGAATGTCGCTTATCCGTCCCATCAGTTAAACCCAAGCTCATGCCTCTACCCTCGGTGGTTCCAGCAAACCCGACGGTCTCGGAATTGCTGGAGTGTTCTCAGACTGTGCGCGACAGCCGCACGGTACAACATCGAGAGGGAGACACTTATGGGAAATTTGTTGAAACGTTTACTGCCGGTAGCGATTCTCGTGATAAGCCTGGCACAGTCGGGCCAGAGCTGGGCCAATCTGATCGTTAACGGAAGTTTTGAGGAACCGAACATCGCTACCAATTCATTTTCGATCTTGACCAATATTTCCGGTTGGGCGACCACGTTCGGCCCCGGCATCGAGATCCAGGACAACGTGGCCGGCGCACCGTTCTTGGGCGCGCAACACGTCGAGCTGGATAGCACGGGAAATAGCGGCATGGCGCAATCCGTCGCTACGTCTCTTGGCACGACCTACCATTTGAGCTTCGCTTACTCGGCGCGGCCCGGAATCAGCGCGGCGGACAATGGCATCCAGGTCTTTTTTAACGGCGGCTTGCTGGCCAATCTGGCGGCCAACGGCGTCGGGCTACAAAATACCGATTGGCAGGTTTTCAATTTCGACGTCAGCGGGGCCGCGGGCACCTCCGTGCTAGAGTTTCGTGCCACGGGCGCGAGCAATTCTTTGGGCGGTTATCTCGACGATGTCCGTTTGGAAAAAGTATCGGAGCCCCATGCATTTTTCTTGCTTGGTGTTGGGCTGCTCGCACTGGTACGCCGTTTCCGCCGTTTGAACATTCTCTAAAGCGACTTCTTATCGAACGCAGGCGGTCAGGGTATGCCCGAGACCGCCTGCGGTTTCTCTCTACTGCGGTTTCCCGGTAGCCAAGGTTACACTTCCTTTCTGGGGAGATCGCTGCCGCGCTTATTTTAATTCACAGGACTCCTTTGACGGGGTGCGCCCGGCTTGGTACAAGACCGCATGGCAACTTGCCATGTGAAAGTGGGGTGCGGTCCGATGTCGAGATTGCTGCGCGCATTGCTTCTGCTCTATCTTGGCTGGTTCGGTTTGAGTCCCGCTGAAAGCCAGACGCTTAAGACCGGCTACATTTCAAAAGATTTAAATTACCTGCCGTTCTTCATCGCTCAGAAAAAAGGCTTTCACGCGCGTGAAGGCATCGCCGTCGATCTGATCAACATCGGCCGCAGCGACATTCAGCTGCAAGCCTTGGTCGCTGGCGAGCTCCACTTCGCCAACATCAACGCCGATAACATCATCATCTGGAACGAGCGCACGAGCGGCAACCTGAAAGTCGCCGCCGGGTCGAGCAACGCGGCGCCCTATTTATTGATCGGCGCCAAGCACATCAAACGCATCGACGATCTCAAGGGCCAGCGCATCGGCGTCAATAGTTTGAGCGGCGGCGCGACGTCGATCTTGGTCACCTATCTGCGCAGCAAGGGATTGCTGCATCCGCGCGACTATTCCATGTCGGTGATCGCTGGCGGTACGCCGGCGCGGCTGAGCGCGCTGGAGAGCGGCGCGGTAGCGGGGGCGGTGTTGGTCTTGCCATTTTCCGACATCGCCGTCGACAAGGGTTTCACCAGGCTCGGCGATACCACCGAGGTGATTTCCAGCTACCAGTTCAACAATATCAATATCAATCCGGCCTGGGCCGAGAAAAATCGCCCGAGCGTGGTGAAATTTATCAAAGCGCATATCCAGGCGCTGCGCTGGCTGCACGACAACCCGGCCGAGGGGGCGGAGTTTTTGACCAAGGAGTTTGGCCTGGCGGCGGTCTATGCAAGGCGCGGCATCGACTACTACACCAAGAACAAAGTCTATCCCTACAACGGCGACGTGACCTTGGCCGGGCTGAAGGTCAACATCGATGTGCAAGTACAGGACGGCATCATCAAGGGCGCGGTGCCGGCGCCGGAAAAATATATCGATCTGACTTATCTGCGCCAGGCGCAGAAAGAGTTGGGCATTCAATAGAAAATATTTGGATCGGAGTTCTCCCGTGGATTTAACTAAGACAGCGGCCTATTCCGAACAGACACCATACGATCTTTGGCAAGCCCAGGAGGGGATTCCGATCGCGCGCGGCCATGGCATCGAAGATTTGTCGGCGCTTGCCGTGGCTCCCTGGGAGCGCATGGGGGCGCAGGGATCGTTTATTAATCTCATCGGTTCGGGCCGTGCCTGCGGTTCCTATGTCTGTGAGATTCCGCCCCAGGCGCAAACCCGGCCGCAGCGCTACTTGTTCGAGCAGCTGATCTACGTTGTCAAAGGGCGCGGCGCGACGACAGTTTGGAACGACGGCACCAAGAAGCAGACTTTCGAGTGGCAGGAGGGCAGTTTGTTTTCGCCGCCGCTCAATACCTGGCACCAGCATTTCAACGTGCAGGGCGCCGAGCCGGCGCGCTTTGTCGCACTTACCGATGCACCGCCGATGATCAACCGCTTTCGCAATCTCGACTTCGTCCTCAATAACGCTTATTCCTTCACCGACCGCTTCAGCGGTGACGATGGTTACTACAGCGGCATGGGCCAGGAGATCGTCGAGTACCGCACCTGGGAGTCCAACTTCATTCCCGATGTGCGCGACTTTGGGCTGCGCGACCGCAGCGCGCGGGGCAAAGGCGCCACCGGCATTCGCCTGCATCTGGCCGCCAACACCATGAGCGCCCATCTCGAACAGTATCCATCGGGAACTTATCCGCGCGGCCATCGCCATGGGCCGGGCGCCCATCTGGTGATTCTCTCCGGCGAGGGTTACTCGTTTTTCTGGGAGGAAGGACAGCCGCGCATTCGCATCGACTGGCGCCCTGGCAGTTTGCTGGTGCCGCCGGCCAACTGGTTTCACCAGCATTTCAATCCCGATAACCAACCGGTGCGCTACCTGGCGCTCAAGCCCTGGGGCTTTACCTACAAAGTCGAAGATCTGTCTAAGACCGACCAGGACATTCGCAGCGGCGGCACGCAGATCGAGTACGGCGATCAAGACCCGGAGATTCATGAAATCTTTCGCGGCGAATGCGCCAAGCGCGGCACCGAGGTGCGCGTTAACAATTCGTGAATTACCAGAGCCCGATTAGCTTACGTCAGCGACTCTTCCGGCTCAGTCTGGCGCTCGCCTGGTTGAGCGCTGCGGTGATATTCGCGCCGGCATCTTGGGCCGCCCAAGGTCCGACGGTGATCCGCGAAATTCCATATCCCGGAGCGGCCAAGGGGGAGCGGCGCCAGAGTCTCGATCTTTATTTGCCGGCGCCGTCGGCCAACAAGGCGCCGTTGTTGATGTTCGTCCATGGCGGCTTTTGGCTCTTGAGCGACGATCAATACCAGATTGGCGCTAAGGTCGCCGACGCGCTGGTCAAGCAAGGGGTCGCGGTGGCGCTGTTGCGTTACCGGTTAGCTTCCGACGCGCCCCATCCGGCGCAGGCCGGCGATGTCGCCGCCGGCGTCGCGCTCCTGCTGCGCGACGCTCAACGTTACAACCTCGACGCCAAGCGAATTTTTCTCGCCGGTCATTCCGCCGGCGGCCATCTGGCGGCGCTGGTGGCTCTCGATGGTAGTTACCTGGGTAAGCATGGCGCCGACGCTAAAGCGCTCGCCGGAGTGATTTCTTTTAGCGGCATGTACGACCTGCTGCCCAATTGGACGATCTCGGAGAATCAACGATCCGCCATGGAAAAAGCCTTTGGTCGGGAGCCGGCGCTCTTGCGGCAGATCTCGCCGGTGACCCATGTGCGCGCCACGGCGCCGCCGTTTCTAGTGCTTACCGCCCAGGACGATTTCCCCGGCTTCAAGCAGGACGCCAAGCGCTTCACCGACGCGCTCAATGGCGCCGGCCAGATGAAATCGGAGCGCTGGATCATCGGCGGCGCCGATCATTTCAGCCTGGTGCAATTGGCCGATCCGCTGAACGAAGCGCGCTTTCTGCTGCTCGACTTCATGGGCGTAGCGCGGCCGCCGCCGGAGTATGCCATGTACGTCGAAGGCAAGCGGCGCTGGCGCAGTCCGCCGGTCTCGACCTTGCCGTTCTGGAAGCATGACAAACTGGTCAAATCCCACCGGGTCGACCGGCGTCTGGTCGAGCGGCTAACGGTGATCTACGACCAGCTGCGCCATGAACTGCAAGAGTGGCCGCTGGAAAAATACTTTGCCATCGATCTGTTCGACTATCTCGATGGCTTGGCGCCGGAAAAAGTCGGTCGCGGCGACTATCTGGTCACCACCAACATCCGCAACGAGAAGCAGTTTTGGCGCCGCGACCAGCTCGCCCCTTACCAGCCGGTGATCGTCGTCGGTCTCGACGACGAGAAAAATTTATTTCGTCTTGGCGTCATGTACCGGGCGCTACGCGAGTATTCATGGAAAAGCGGGCCGCAGCCACCGATGATGGTCCGGCCGCTCGGCGGGTTCATTCATTTTCTCAAGGAGCCGCCGCCGGAAATGGCGCTGCAAGCGGCGCAGTTCGGCTTGACCGAGGATGGCTTTCGCTTGGTTTCTCAGGATCCGTTGGCGGGGCTGAGAGATCTGCCCAAAGAGTTGTTCGAAGTCATGACCACGCGCAACGGCTGCGTTTACTGCCATGAGTTCGGCGCCATCCATTCGCGCAGCCATCATATAGCAGCGGCCAGCGGCGCCGCCCATGGCGGCGAAGCGCTGCCGCTGCACTCTTATCCGCCCGAAGTGTGGCGCAGTTTCGTTTTCGATCAGATCAATGTCGCCAAGAAAATCGGCGCTTCGCCGAACTTGATCGCCGAGAACCTGCGCCAGGATATGTTCGATTTGATCAACCGGTCGCGGCCGGGTGGGAAAAAATAGCCGGCAGCGCTTATTTCACCGGCGCGATCTCCATCAGCACCGCTTCGGCGTCGGCGCCCCAACGCAGCGGCAGCACGATACTGCCCAGGCCGCGCGATACCACCAGTAAAGATTTGCCAAAAGAATAGAGTCCTTCATCCAAGCAGTAGCGGCTCTGACGGATGATCGCCGGGCCGTTGGTGAAGCGGATTTGGCCGCCATGGGTGTGGCCGGAGAGAATCAGCGGTATGCCCAACTTCTCCGCTTCATAAAAATGGTCCGGGTTATGGGCCATCAAGAGCTGTGGCACGCCATGTTTGGCCAGCACCCCGTTCCAGTCAGGCCGGCCCATGATGCGGTCATCGATGCCGCCCAGAACGAAGCTGCCGCGCAGGTGGCGTATCACCGCGCTGTCGTTGAGCAGCGTGCGGATGCCGATGGCGGCCAAATTTCGCCGCAGCTCCGCGGGATCGCCGCCGAAGTAATCGTGATTGCCCATGCAATACCAGGCGCCCAGGGGCGCGTTTGTGAGCGGCACGAGACAGTCGAGGATCGGCAACGCTTCGCTGACATGACCGGTGACCAGATCGCCGCCGACCACCACCATGTCGGGCGCGAGCTCCATCAATTGGTGGACGATGCGCCAGAGGACTTCGGGCTTCAAAAATATTCCGGCATGAATGTCGGTGATCAAGAGCACCCGCAGCGGCGCCAGGCCGGCGGGCCAGCCGGCCGGGGCGAGTTTGGCTTCGGCGACTTCGAAGCGCCGTTCCAATTGCCAACTATAGGGATGCCAGACCCGGCCGACCAGTGGATAGACAAAGCGCGATATCGCCATGTCGGCGTAGCGCTCGCAGCGCTTGATCCAACCGCGATTGGGATTCATCAGGCGCTGCTCCTTGCCGGTCATGGCGCGGGCCGGCGCCAGCTGGCGCCGCCGCAGCGGCGGCAAGGATGAATTCTCTGTGCTAATCTCGGCGCGCATGGGTTGACGGCAATTGTAGAGCGGTTGGGTGATGAATGCATCTCGGTGGCGAAGAACAGTGGAAATAAATTTTCTGTCGGCCAGCGCGCCGGCTCGACATCGCGGGCGCAAGGTCAACGCAAGCGGTTTACCTGGCGCGAAAGTTCCCAGCGCCGGCGACCCCTCGGGCGTCAACCTGTCAACTCATAAGAGAATGTAACCCAAGGGGAAGTTGTTGCCTCATAAAGAATGTAACCGAGGGGTTGGTAGATATTGACGATAGGTTTGGTTTTTTTCCGTAGGTTGATGTGAGCAGGTGGCTCGCCGTTGTTTTGGGTTGTCAT
>CAMDBU010000141.1 GCA_945889495.1 Syntrophobacter sp. SbD2
TGTGGGTGCGACTACGTGACCAAGTCGCTGCTCATCGGCGCCGAGGACTCGATCGGAGAATATTTATGATCTCTCGTCACCGCCTCGCACTGATGCCTAGCGTTTTGTGAAAATCGGACTTCTACCACGGGCTGCTAGGATAGGGGTGCATGGAATGGTGGTGCTGCGCACGCTATTGAAATTATCTGGCACCCCTTCCTCAATCCTTCCCCGTCGAGGGGAAGGAGGTCGGAGTTCCGAAGCAGCGGTGGAGCGCGGTGTGAAGCGACTAGCGAAACGATCATGAGCTTACGCGTAGGCATAGACGTCGGCGGGACGTTCACTGACATCACGGTGCTCGACGAAACCAGCGGCGAGATTCGTGAGGTTACTAAAGTTCCGTCCAATCCGGCGCGGCAGATCGAGGTCTTCGATGGTATTCTCGAAGCGCTGAGCGCCCAGTGGGGCACTGAGGCGGTGTCTTATTTATTGCACGGCTCGACCCATGCGCTGAACGCGATTCTCGAGGAGAAGGGCGCGGTCACTGGACTACTGGTCACCGAAGGCTTCCGCGATGTTTACGAAGTGGCGCGCCAGTGGAAGGGCGATGAGGTGATGAACATCCTCTATCCCGGCGCGACGCGCTTCATTCCGCGCCGGCGCATCGGCCAGGTACGCGAGCGGATGGATCATCAAGGTAACGTACTGGTACCGCTCGATTTGTCCAGCGTCGACGGCGCCATCGAAGAATTGGTCGCCCAGGGCATCGAAGCCTTGGCCATCGTCTTTCTCCATTCCTATACCAATCCAACCCATGAACGGCAGGTCGCCGACCATGTGCGGCGGCGCTTTCCCAATTTGTATGTCTCGCTATCGTCGGAGGTAAATCCGCTGTGGCGCGAGTACGAGCGCACCTGCTCGACGGTGATCAACAGTTACGTCGGGCCGCAGATGGGGCGCTACCTGTCGCAGTTGGAAGAATCGGTGAAAAAGCGCTTGCCGACGGCGTATCCGCTAGTAATGAAATCCAGCGGCGGCGTCGGCACGCCGGCGTTTCTCGGCCGCTTTCCGATTCACACCTTAATGTCGGGACCGGTGGCCGGCGTGGTCGCCGCTCATGAACTGGGCCAGAGCTTGGGCCGGAAAAATTTACTCGGCATCGATGTCGGCGGCACCAGCTGCGATGTTTCACTGATCCCCGGCGCGCCGCTGTTTCGTTCCGAGTGGGCCATCGGCCGCCATCCGGTGCGCGTCGATTCCGTGGAGGTCGACAGCATCGGTGCCGGCGGCGGCAGCATCGCCCGGGTACGCTACGGCAGCGTGCTCCAGGTCGGACCGCAAAGCGCCGGCGCCAATCCCGGTCCGGCGTGCTACATGCGCGGCGGCAGCGAGCCGACGTTGACCGATGCGCTGGTCGAGTTGGGCCAGCTCAATCCCTCGGCGCTACTCGGCGGCGCCATGGCGATCGATCCTATACTATCGACGCGGGCCATCGAGTCGGCCATCGCCGGGCCGTTGAGCCTATCGATCCAAGATGCCGCCCTCGGCATCGAGCGCGTGCTGGTCGCCAACGTGGTCTCGACCATGCGCACCTTGACCGTCGAGCGCGGTTACGATCCGCGCGAATTCGCGCTGGTCGCTTTCGGTGGCATGGGACCGACGGTGGGCACGGCGGTGGCGGCGGCCCTGGGGATTACCGAAGTCATCGTGCCGCCCAACCCTGGCAACTTTAGCGCCTACGGCATGCTGTTGTCGGATTTGCGCTACGATCTGGTGATCACCCGCTTGATGGTGCTCAATCCGGAAAATCTCTCGATCGTCGCCAAGGAGCTTGCCAATTTGGAAGCCGACGGGCGCCGAGAACTGTGCGCCCAGGGCGCGGCCGATGAGCGCATCGCGGTGCGCTGGCTGCTCGATCTGCGTTACCGCGGCCAGGCCTATGAATTGACCGTGCCGATCGCCCACGTCGCCGGCGAACTGGATATCGAGATAATCGCCGACGACTTTGGCCAGGTCCATGAGCGGCGCTACGGCCATCGCGCCGATGCCGAGCAGATCGAGATCGTTAACTTGCGCGTCAGCGCGGCGTTCTCCCTCGGTAAGCCCAATGCGGTGCGCCTCAAGGTTGGCGACCAGGCTGTCCAGCCGCGCGAGCGGCGCCAGGTGAGCTTTCTCGCCGGCGTTTACTCAACGCCAATTTTTGACCGGGAAAATTTGCCGCCGGGCTTTGCATTAGCTGGCCCGGTGATAATAGAAGAGAAGACATCCACCGTGGTCGTCGAGCCGGGCTGGCAGTTGACGGTGGACGATGGCGGCAATTTGCTACTACGCGGAGGAGCGAACTCATGAAATATTTGATTACCGGCGGTATGGGCGTCAACGGCGCGGTGGCGGCGCGTTTGATGGTGCGCGACGGGCTCAGGCCGCTCTTGATGGACAACCGGGTCGATTACACATTGATCGAAGACATCAAGAACCAAGTCGACATCGTCACCGGCGATATCTGCGACCCAGCGGCGCTGGAAAAAGCCGTCGATGATTTCAAAGTGACGGCCATCGCCCATCTGGCGGCGCTGATGCCGGAACCGGCGGAAGCCAATCCTAGATTAGCGGTCAAAGTCAGCTTTGACGGTCTTATCAACATTCTCGAAGTGGCGCGGGCCAAGGGCATCAAGCGGGTGGTTTACACCAGCTCAAAGGCGGCCTACGGCGAAATCAACGGCGAGGAAGGGCCGCCGAATTATAAACCGGTGCGCGAAGACTATCGCAAGCTACCGGCCGACCTGTACGGCTCGATGAAAGTCGGCTGCGAAGAACTCGGCCGCTACTATCGCGAGACCTACGGCGTTGAATTCATCGCCCTGCGCTTCGTGTCGATCTACGGACCTGGTAAAGAAGCCCGCCACGGGCCGCTGTCGTTCTATGGCCAATTGATCGAGCGCGCGCGCGAAGGCGCCAAGTGGTCGATCCCCGAGGGCGGCGACCAGCTAAACGACGCGGTCTACGTCGGCGATGTCGGCCGCTCGGTTTATCTTGGCCTCAAGGCGCCGACGCCCAAAGAGTGGACCTTCAACATCGGCACTGGCAAAGCGTCAACGCCGCGCGAGTTCTTGAACGCCGCGGCGAAAATGTTTCCCAACCACAAAATCGAGCTCGGGCCTGGACCGAGCAAGTTGGGCCGCAGCAAGCAGAGCTACTGCATCTTCGACATCTCGGCGGCGAAACGGAATATCGGTTATGAACCGGCCTACGATGTCGAGCAGGGCGTCAAGGACTACGTCGAGACACTGGAGCGGTTGGGAAGATAGGATAAGAGAATTTAACCACAAAGAGCACAAAGGGCACAAAGGGCACAAAATTAGGAAGAGACTGGGATTCGAATCGTTAACCGCAAAGAACGCAGAGTACGCAAAGAGGAAATGAATTCTGTAGGGGCGGGTTTCAAACCCGCCCTCAGTTTTTGTTTTGTGTCCTTTGTGCTCTTTGTGGTTAAGTCATCCGAAAGAATTTAAAAACATTAGCGGAGGGGAAAAATGGCAGAGACACCTAAAAGCGGCGCTGAGAGTTGGGCCGCCGGTATCGGCAGTAAAAGTAAGGCGCAGTATGGCTCGGACTTGATGGTCGAGATGCTGCGCGAGTTGGGGATTAAATATATCGCGCTCAATCCCGGCGCCAGCTACCGCGGTTTTCACGATTCGCTGGTCAACTTCGAGGCCGGTAAAGACATTCAAATGATCATGTGCACCCATGAGGAGATCGCCGTGGCGATCGCCAATGGCTACGCCCGGGCGACCGGCGAGATCATGGCCACCGGCCTGCACAACGTGGTCGGCTTACAGCATGCCAGCATGGCGATCTTCAACGCCTGGTGCGATCGCACGCCGATCTTGAATCTCGGTGGTGGCGGTCCGCAAGACACCACCCAACGTCGCTCCACCGACTGGGTGCACACCGCGCTGGTGCAAGGCTTGGCGGTGCGCGATTACGTTAAGTTCGACGATCAACCGTCGACCGTGGACGGCATCGCCGAGTCGTTCTTGAAAGCCTATCGTTATGCCATGACCGAGCCGCGCGGCCCGGTTTATATCTGTCTCGACACCGACGTCCAGGAAGCGCAGATCGACAAGCCGATGACGGTGCCGCACGCGCAGCTGTTTCGTCCGCCGGCGGGACCGGCGGCCAATCCGGAACAATTGAAAACCGCGGCCCGGTTGCTCGCCGAAGCGCAGTGGCCGGCCATCGTCGCCGGCGAGCTGGCGCGCAACGGTAAATCCTTACCGCCGCTGCTCGACTTGGCCGAGACCCTCGGTGCCGCGGTGGTGGACAGCGACGGCCGCTACGCTTTTCCGAGCACCCATCCGTTGAATCTTACCAACGCCCGCGAGGACGCGTTGAAAAACGCCGACGTGGTGTTGGCCCTCGATGTGCCCAGTCTCGGCGTGCCGCTGGGACCGTCAGTGCGCGAGCGCGGCAACTTCGCGCCGATTGTTTCGCCGTCGTGCAAAATCATTCACATCACTTTACTCGATCTCGAAAAGCAGAGCTGGGTGAGCGACAACATGTGGCTCCTGCCGGTGCATGTGCCGATCGCCGCGGACACCGCGGTGGCGCTGCCGCCGCTCTTGGAACAGGTGCGCGAGCGCTTGGCGGCGATTCCTAATTCCGCCGGCCAAGTGGCGGCGCGCCGCGCCAAAGTCGAAGCGATTCATCGCGACACGCGCAAGAAGAGCGAAGAGTGGGTAAAGAAAACCTGGGATGAAAAACCGATTTCCCAGGCGCGCTTTTTCAGCGAGATTCAGCAGCGGGTGGCGGGCAAAGCCTGGGCCCTGGTCGGTGTCCATGGCCGGCGCTGGCGCGAAGTGATCGAAGTCAGCGAGCCGGCCCATGGCATGGGCGGCGGCCGTGGTGGCGGCGTCGGTTACGGCCTGCCGTCGTCCATCGGTTCGGCGTTGGGTTTCAAAGGCAGCGGCCGCTTATGCGTCAGCATTCTCGGCGACGGCGATTTCTTGATGACGTCGAACGCGCTGTGGACCGCGGCCAAGTACGAGATTCCGCTGTTGGTGATCGTGCTCAACAACCATTCGTACTACAACGACGAGGAACATCAGGAACGCATGGCGCGCTGGCGCGACCGGCCGGTGGCCAACAAAGGCGTCGGCATCCGCATCGAAGATCCGGTGCCCGATCTGTGCACCATCGCGCGCGCCTTCGGCGTCGATGCCTTCGGTCCGGTCACCGAGCCTGGAGACTTGGGTGACATCCTCGACAAAGCCATCGCCATCGTCGAGAGTGGTAAGCCAGTCGTGGTCGACGTGTTCACGCAGCCGAGGTAGAAGGGGCGGTCGGGAGATCGGATGGTTGGCCGCAAAGAACGCAAAGGACACAAAGTAGGGTCTAAGACGATGTCCGGCGCGGGACGAATAATAATTCGCCCGCTGGAGGGGAGTGGATGCGACAGATCGTAGTAACTGCAATCGTCGGCGCGGCGTTGTTTTCCTTGGTCGCTTGCGCGGAAAAGAAATCTCCGGCGCCGACGGCGGCGGAGCGCGGCAAGTATTTGGTCACCATCTCCGGTTGTCACGATTGCCACACGCCCAAGGTCGAAGGGCCGGGCGGCAAACCGGTGTTGGACGACAAACGTTTGTTGTCCGGCCATCCGGAAAAGGCGCCCTTTCCAAGCTGGACGCCGGATGACATAAAGCAGCGCAACGCCATGGCGCTGACCAATCCGATGTTGACCGCCTGGGCTGGGCCCTGGGGCGTGAGCTTCGCGGCCAATTTGACGCCGGACAAAGAGACCGGCATCGCCGAGTGGAGCGAAGCGAGCTTCATTCAAGCGCTGCGCACCGGCAAACACCAAGGCCAACCCAATGGCCGGAATATTTTGCCGCCGATGCCATGGGAAGTGTTTAAAGCGATGACCGACGATGATGTCAAAGCGATATTCGCCTATCTGCGTAGCTTGCCGGCGGTGAAAAACCAAGTGCCGCTGCCGGTGGTGCCGGGAGCGGCGCCGGAAGCGAAACCATAGGGAGAGTCCGATGGATAAATTGATCGAAGCTAGTTTGAAAGCCGTATTGGCCCGCGAAGGGTTGCAGCCCAAGGCCGGCGATCTGGAGCAGTTCAGCGAGATCATCGAGCTCTATGCTGGCAATCTGAAGCAGCTCCACTCGGTGGATCTCGGCTCGGAAGAGCTGGGGCCGGTGTTTCGGCCGGAGTGGAAATAATAAAAATTGAGAATGGATAATGGAGAATTGAGAATTCTCGGAGGGTGCCATGAGTGTCGCTGAAAAGCCGCTTTATTATTTGACCATTCATGAAGCGCAGCAGCTGATTCGCGAGCGCAAGTTGTCGCCGGTGGCGTTGACTCAGGCGGTGCTCGATCGCATCGCGGCGGTCGACGGCAAGCTGCACGCTTACATTAATCTCATGGCCGACAGCGCCATGGCGAGCGCGCGCGTTGCCGAGGCGGAGATCGCCAAGGGCAACTGGCGCGGGGCGATGCATGGGATTCCCTTCGCCGTCAAAGACCAGCTCGATGTCGAAGGCGCGCCGGCGCGAGTGCGGCAATTCACTAAAGGCGTCGGTGACGCCACGCCGGTGCGCAAGCTGCGCGAAGCCGGCGCCGTGCTCATGGGCAAGCTGCACATGAGCAGCATGCCGGGCGCCGAGCTGCCGCTGCCGCGCAATCCCTGGAACACCGATCATATCACCGGCGGCTCGAGCACCGGCTCAGGCGCCGCGGTGTCGGGCGGTATGTGCTTGGGCTCCCTCGGCGAAGATACCGCGGGATCGATCCGTAATCCGTCGGCCTACTGCGGCATCGCCGGACTCAAAGCGACCTACGGCCGGGTGAGCCGCCATGGCTTGGCGCCGCTCGCCTGGTCGCTCGATCATTGCGGGCCGATGGCGCGGTCGGTAGAGGACCTGGCGCATATGCTCAACGCCCTGGCCGGCTACGATGGCAAGGATCCCACTTCAAGTGAGCAGCCGGTGGTGGATTACACCACGGCGCTGCGCGAGGACGTCAAAGGCATGGTGATCGGCGTGCCGCGCGATTACATTGACGAATGCGCGCCGCGCACCGATCCCATCGTCTTGCGCCGCGTCGACGAAGCGATCGAACAGTTGAAAGCGTTGGGCGCGCGCATCGAGGTGATTAAAGTTCCGACGCTGCATCTCGCTACCATCGCCAACGCGGTGATTTACTACAACGAATTCTGGGCCGCCAATCGCAATGCGGCGGCGTCGGTCTTGGCCACCGGCGCGGCGCAGCGGCGCGCGCGTATCTATCTCGGCCTGCTGACCAATTCCGCGGACTACATTCAAGCCCAGCGCATCCGCAGCCGCTGCCGCGCCGAGCTGGCCCAGGTGTTCGAGAAAGTCGATTGCCTGGCGCTGCCCAATCAAAACGGCCCGGCGCCGCGGGTCGATGAAGTCGGCCCCATCGATACGTTGTTCAAGCATGTGGTGCCGGAGTTCCACGGCCCGTTCAATCTCACCGGCCTGCCGACTCTGTCGGTGCCCTGCGGCTTTTCCGAAACCAATCTACCGATCGCGCTGCAAATCGTCGGCAAGCCCTTCGACGAAGTCACCGTGCTGCGCGCCGGCTATAGCTATCAACAGCAGATGAAGTGGTACGAACGCAGACCAACAATCTAAGTAAAAAGGCAAAAGGCAAAAAGGAAGTCGAAGCGAAGTTTAGTATTCACTATTGCCTGTTGCCTTCCCCCAGGAGGACCGATGGATATTCAACGGATCAATCCGCGCGAATGGAACTGCAATGCGGCGGTGTTTGGCGATTTGGTTTTTTGCTCGGGCATGGTGGCCGATGACAAGTCCCAGGGCATGACTGGGCAGACGGCGCAGGTGTTGAAAAAGATCGACGCGGTGCTGGCCCAGGCCGGCAGCAACAAGTCGCGGATCTTGAGCGCGACGGTGTACATGCAGGACGCCGCGCTGAAGGACGAGATGAACGAGGCTTGGATGGCCTGGGTCGACCGCGCCAACTTGCCGACCCGCACCGCGGTGGGCGCGGTGCTGACGCCGGGCACCTTGGTCGAGATCACCGTGTTCGCTGCCAAGTAGTTTTTTCGCCTACTGATAGGGGTGTCACGTAAATGGTGCGGGCGTGCCTCGCGCGATCTACGTCAAATGGCGACGCTACACCAGTGCCTTGCTATTTGTTGGGCTTTGACATAAAAACTGCACCGAAATGGCATTGGTATTCCACTTATGTCCTTCACTGTCCGAATGTGAATTGCAAAGATGATCAGAGGCCTGAGGCTATGCCCGAACAACTTTTGACTCTCGAACAGGTCGCTGAATATCTGAACGTCGATAAGTTTACGGTTTATCGGCTCTTGGCGGACAAGGATCTGCCGGCCTTCAAGGTCGGCAACCAATGGCGTTTCAAACGCAAGATGATCGAGAACTGGCTAGCGAAAAATTCCAGCGCCAACCGCAAGAACGCCACCCGCGATAACTAGTCAGCATCCCATTCTCACCCCGCTTCTCGGCACACCGCTTCGACATTGTAACCGTCAGGATCGAGGACGAAGGCGCCGTAATAGTTGGCGCTGTATTGCGGCCGCGGTCCCGGTTTGCCGTTGTCCCTGCCGCCGGCGGCAATCGCCGCCGCGTAAAACGCGTCGACCAGCGCGCGTTGGTTCACCTGGAAAGCGACATGGGCCGTCACCTTGCCGGGATCGCCCTGGTAGAGCCAAAGATCGGCGCGCGGCGGCTCGCCGAAGCCCGCGCTGGCGGCCGGGCGCGTCGCGGTGACGCCATACTCGCGGATGATCTGGATGCCGATGGGCGCCAGCGCCGCGGCGTAAAACTTTTTACTGCGTTCGATATCGCTGACGATGAGACCGATATGGGCGATCATGGGTGTTCCTCCTGACATGAGAATCGGAAGGTTAACCACAAAGAGCACAAAGATCACATAGAAAAATTCAAATCCTAACTTTGTGTCCTTTGTGCTCTTTGTGGTTAATTCTTCTCTCTCGTGTGCCTCTAATAACCGCTGGCGTGGATCTTTTGGATCAGGTTATCGTCGATGATCGATTCCGGTTTGATGGTTTGCAGTTTGGGATTGTTGCGCAGCAGGATCGAGTAGATTTTTTTCACGCCTTCGGGCTTTGGCTTAAGATCGGTGCTGTAGGTGGCGAGCAGGCCCTGGTAGCCGCTCTCGGCGTCTTCGATGCGCGGCAGCCGCAGCACGCGGACCATCGACTTTAGCACCGCCGTCTTGTTGTCTGGTTTGACGAAAAAACGCATGGCGTCGAGGGTTCCCTGGAGCATCGCTTCGTAATGCTTTTGCTCCTGGCGGTAGGTGCTGCGCTTGGCGATCAAGGACGAGCCGAGATAGGGGATCGGCGCTTTGGCGAGGTCGAGCAAAATCGTAAAGCCTTTTTTCTTCAGCGGTGCGCTGAAGGTCGGGCCCATCCACGACGCGTGGGCGCGGCCGTTTTCCAGCGACTGAATGCGCGACGATTGATCGCCCAACACCAGGAAATTGATCTTGTCGCGCTCGGGATCGAGGCCCAAGTAATCCAGCGCCAGCATGTTGTTGGCCCAGCCGCCGCCGCCGATGCTCTGGATGGCGATGGTTTTGCCGCGCAGCTCTTCAGCCTTCTTGATCTCCGGCCGGCTGATCAAGTCGCCCTCGGGCTTGTTGATCAGAGTGGCGATGGCGACGACATCGAGGCCGCCGGCGGCGACGTTCAAGACATTATTCGAACTCGTCAATACCGCCGAGACATCGCCCGACACCAGCGCCGACATCGCCAGCGGTCCGGTGCGCATGAAAACCACTTCGACATTCAACCCATGCTTGCGAAAAATCCCCTGATCGACGCCGACCCACAGGACCGCGGGATTTTCACCCGAAGTGCCGTTGGCGACGCGGAAGGTGGTGAGGGATTGGGCGTGGGTCGTGATCGTGTTCGTGATCGTGGCTAAGATGACGATCGCACGGCATAGCAATTTCATCATTGATTCAGTCTCTGAAGTTTTCTCCCTCGCCCATTCTGATGGGAGAGGGTAGCGGTGAGGGCAGGGCGGGTTTAAAACCCGCCCCTACGGAGATTCAAAGGCAACCACGAAAGACACGAAAACCACGAAATAAAGAAATCGGATCAACGCCTCTGTTTCGTGTCTTTCGTGGTTGGTCTTCTCCCGCATTCGAATTTTTCGACTAGTTCGCCGGCAGGCCGTAAAACCGCTCGGCGTTGCGGTGGCGCACGCCGTCCTTGTCGTCCTTCGACAAGCGCGGGTTCTCGTCCAATTCTTCCAGTTCCTCCTTGCAGGTCTCGTTGTTGACCTCATGGGGGAAGTCGGAGGAGAAGATAAACGGCTTGTTGCCGACCACGCTGACGGCGAAGGGTAAGGTCAGCTCGTCGCCCTCGACGCCGACGAAGATGCGGTCCTCGTCGATCTGGCGTTTGACATAATCGGTGACCGACTCTTTTTCTCGCAGCTTGATGAAGCGGCCGCGCGGATCGTATTGAATATGGCTGAACCAGGCGCGCTCGAGCCGCTCGATACAATTCATGAACCAGCCGCAGCCGGCTTCCATGAAGCCGAAGCGGACTTTGGGATAGCGTTCGAACACGCCGTTAAAAAGTATCCCGGAAAAGTTCACCATCTGGCCGAAGGGGTGGCCGAGCGCATTGACCGGCGCGTAGGGCGTCATGTCGTCGAGCCCCATATTGTCATGCACGCCGCCGTGGATGCCGATGCAGCAGCCGAGCCGGTTGGCCTCTTCGTAGATCGGCCAATACTTCTCATCGCCCAAATGATTCTGCGCGCCGGCGACGCCGGTGCTCGGCAGCATGGCGCCGCAGAAGCCCAACTCTTTGACGCTGCGGCGCAGCTCTTTCACCGCTTCTTGGGGCTCTTGCAGCGGAATCAAGCTCAACGCTTGAAAGCGTGAGCTCTGGCTCAAATATTCGTCGTGCATCCAGTCGTTGTAGGCCTTGGCCAATTCGAGGGCCCAATCGAGGCTAACGATGCGGCCGAAGGACAGGCCGTTGGTCGGGTAAAGTACCGTGCTGGTGAGCCCGACATCTTCCATGAACTCGATCCAGCCCTCGCGGCCGACCTTGGCGAAGGCGCCCTCGGGCAACGTATGCGCGTTGGCGGCATGCAAATGGTCGTTGGGCGGATAGGGGCCGCGCGCCGCGCCGAAACGGTCGCGGTAAATCGCCGGCATGCGCGCCGCGATCTCGGTGTGAGATTCGACCACATGGCCGTCGCCGTCGATGATTTTGTGTTTCTTATTAGTCATGGTTCTTCTCCTAAAGGCTAGCGTCTCTCTAAGTCTGTCATTCCGAGGAGCGCAGCGACGAGGAATCTCGGCTAATCGGTCGAGATCCTTCGCTGCGCTCAGGATGAGCCTCTCTACGAGAGGCTCAACTGATAAAACCGCTTCGAGTTGCCTAACAGGATGGCATCCTTGTCGGCTGGCTTGAGCTCGCGATTCTCGCGCAGCTCTTCAAGCTCATGCTTGCAGGTCGCGGCGTCGACTTCATGGGGATAGTCGGTGGAGAACAGATAGGGCTTGTTGCCGGTGATGCGCACCGCTTCGCCGATCGAGAGCTCTTCGCCTTCGCAGCCGACGAAGATGCGGCCTTCGTCGATGTGGCGGTTGATATAGTCCTTGATCTTCTCGCCCTTTTTCAACTGCAAGAAGCGGCCGCGCGGGTCATGCTGCACATGGCTCGCCCAGGAGCCGGAGAAGCGCTCCATGCAGGTGAGCAACCACGCCGTTCCCGCTTCCATAAATCCAACGCGCAGGCCGGGGAACTTGTCGAAGACGCCGTTAAAAATAATTCCCGCGAAGGCGATCATTTGACTCATCGGATGGCCGAGCGCGTTGGGCACGGCGTAGGGGCTCATGTCGTCCATGAGCAAATTCTCATGGGCGCCGCCGTGGATGGCGATGGCGCAGCCGAGTCTTTCGGCCTCGCCGTAAATCGGCCAGTATTTCTCCGAGCCCAGGTGCGGCATGTTGACGCCCATGGAGGGCAGCATGGCGCCGGAGAAGCCCAAGTCGCGGACAATGCGGCGCAGCTCGACTACCGCCTCGGCCGGCTCTTGCAGCGGGATCAAACCCATGGCTTTGAAGCGCGGGCTTTTCGATAAATAAGTATCGTGCAGCCAATTGTTGTAAGCGCGCGCCAATTCAATCGCCCAGTCGCGGCTGACGATCTTGCCAAAGGCCAGACCGGCGCTGGTGTAGAGCACCGTGGTACCGATGCCGACATCTTCGAGAAACAGCTCCCAACCCTCGCGGCCGACGTTGGCGAAGGCGCCCGGAGGGGTGATGTGGCGGTTGGCCGAGTGCAGATGGTCGATGGGCGGAAACGGGTTCTTACCGCGCGCCTCGGAAAAACTCCGGGCGACATATTCCTCGGGCATGTACTTGACGATGGACGCGATGTCTTCCACCACATGGCCGTCGCCGTCGATGATTTTTTGTTCGGTGCTCATTTCATTTTCCTCGTTTGGGTTTGCCTGCCGATCTCAAATTCTTGCGATTCGCGCTCGTCTAGCGTCTAGGGTCTCGTGTCTCGGGTTGGGGAGGCGGAACGCCGGACGCGGGACTCTAGACCCGAGACTTTTTTCTCAAGCGGATTTCCGCGCTGGCTCCCTGACCATCGGATATTTGGCGCACAAAGTTTTCCAGTAGGCCGCGATCTTTTTGCTGTTGTCGTTGACTTCGTCCGGCACGATTCTCCAGGGCGCGCGCAGCGGGCCGGCGGTGCAGTAGTCGGCGTGGTTGACGGCGAGCTTGAAGACGTTCTCGCGCCACACCAGGTTGCCGATGTTGGGGCCGACGCGGTTGACGCCTTCGAGGTCTAGACAAATCTGCTTGGCTAGATCCCAGTTGCCGGCCATGCAGGCATCGCGTAGCGTCATCACCGGTGACGGCCCCATCCATACGTTGAACGACCAGCAGCCCGCCGCGCCCATTTGGTAATACGGATACATCTGTGTCTGGTTGACGAAGATGCTCATCTTGCCCTTGGTGATGTTGGTCAGCTCGACGAACTGCAACGGCGTGCGGTGGGAATCTTTCATCGCGACGATGTTGGGCTTCTCGGTGAGTTTCTTGAACGCGCTCACCGGGATCGTGACTCTATGATGGGTCGGGTTGTGATAAATCATCACGCCCATCTTGGGCAGGGCGTCGGCGACATCGTGATAAAACTGCACCGCGTTGTCCACCGACGCTTGATAATAAAAGGGCACGCCGAGGAGCACGCCATCGGCGCCGGCGTCCTGGGCGAACTTGGCCTGGCGGATCGCTTCGCGCGGATTGAGATTCGTACAGCCGATGAACAGCGGCACGCGCTTCTTGTTGGCCGCCACGGTGGCTTCGATCAATTTCTTATGCTCGTCCCACAAGAGTGTGTGAAACTCGCCGAAGCTGCCGGTGGTGGTGAGCACGTTGCAGCCGCCGTCGGTGATGATTTTGTCGACGGTGCGCCCGAGCTCGTCGGTGTCGACCGAATCCGTCGCGTCGATGCGGTCGCCGTCCTTCTTGGTAAACGCCGGCATCATGGTCATGATGCCCTTGAGATCGTTGGCAGTGATCATTGAAACTCCTTGAGTGGATTTTGCCGGATTCTCTAATAGGTGAGGGTGGGAGTCAAGGCGCGATTGGCACCGGCTATTGGCTTTGTTGCGAGTGACTTGGGCGCCGCAGTTAATCCGTCATGCCGGCGCAGGCCGGCATCCATCTTCGGTTGCGCCGCCAGGCCGACGAAAGCCTGGATTCCGGCCTACGCCGGAATGACGACATGCGATAAACCAAATTGCCGCCGCGTTGCGAACCCACTGGTTTGTACGGGCGGGGCGTTCGGACTGACTGGCAACGGAAAACATCGGCTGAATATTTATTATTAATAATTTGCCAGGGTTCATTGACTTAACCGCTATGAACCCGTATCGTGAGTCATCTTCTTCAGTCAACGGCCTTCTGAGAGGACAGCAATACATGAAGGCCTCTTTCCGTCTCTATCCTCTGATAGCAATTTCTAAATGACCATCCGACCAGAGCAGGGTTTTAGTGTATGCGGGCCCAGGTTCTGCCTCTTTAGCAGTTAGATTCTCAGGATCACAGACTTCAACAGTTTTGTCTTTTAGGAGGACAACATGGGTACTAAATTATACGTCGGTGGTTTGCCTTATTCGGTTACCGAAGGGCGCCTAACGGAACTTTTCTCGGCACATGGCACGGTGGATTCCGCCAATGTCATCTCGGACAAGATGACCGGCCAATCCCGCGGCTTCGGCTTCGTCGAAATGTCGTCGAGCGCTGAAGCGCAAGCCGCCATCCAAACCCTCAACGGCACGCAGTTCGAAGGCCGCAGCCTGACCGTCAACGAAGCCAAGCCGATGGTCAAGCGCGATAACTTCGGCGGCGGCGGCGGCGGCCGTGGCGGCGACCGCGACGGCGGACGCAATCGCTGGTAGATTTCTCGTTACCTAAGTAAGTGAGAGTGGGGAGGCGCCTGGTCGGGGCGCCTCCTTTTTTTGTGCGCAGCGGGCAGCATCTGGGTTGCCCTTGCTTACCCAAGTGAAAAGCCCTAGCGTAACTCAGTTACTTCTCCGCAACTCTCTCACCCAACCCGCTTCAGAAGAACGGCTCCGTCCCAGGAGAATTTATATGTACAGGATTTTGTGTGACCGCATGCCAGCGCGCGAACTCGGTTCCGGCCTCACCTGGTATATGCAAGACGGCCGCGTCATCGAATTCGCCACAACGGAAGAAGCCGGCGTCATGGTTAAGGAATTAACCGACCGGCGCAGCGCGGTTAAGACTATGTCGACGTCCACGATTACGTATACGGCGAAGGAGTTTAAAATCTACTAAGGAAAGATTTAGGCTGGTGCGCTTTGTTGCCAAATCCGGCAGTGTTGCATGCGAGATGCGCTTGGCTGTGATGGTCTGCTGTGCGTAGTTAGCGGTTGCGCTACTTGCTTGGCCAACGTCGATCCGATGAAGCCGCGGTCGGTCGTCGATTACATCTCCGATCTCAATCGATCGACTCTGGCGAGAGGTTTCGGGAGGCAACTTTAAAGTAAATCAAGAATAAAGATTTGACCCTCGGCGTGACCCTAATTTCATCGGAATACACACTGTAGTACAGACTTTTCGATATGCCTCTGGCGTGGGTTCTGGACGCTGTGGCTTGGAATCTTCGTAGACATTCTCGCTTAGGACGGCGTATTCCCAAAGCTCCTTGGCCGTAACGGACACAGGTTCAGGCGAGCTGTAGGTTCTATTCCCAGGCTCGCGAATCAAAGTTTCGTCACGGTTTTGGAACATAGACGCACATCCTGAAATCATGAGTTGTAGTGACACATCGGCGATTACCCAAGCGGCCATTTCGTTCTTAATTAATTGTACGTTTGTCGGAATAAGGCGATTCCTATTAATTAGCGCCTTGCCACTGCTCATAAGCTTTACGAATGTGTTGGACCGCAGCGTTGCGACGTAGCGCGTACTGAGTCTTATACTTATCTTTGTCGTACAGATGGTCGTCTTTGGGGGTTGGGCTATCAACCGCCACGAAGTCGTGGTCGGGGAGACAAAAGCGCGTCGCAAACTCTTTCTTTTTTTCTAGATCGTTGGGAAAACTTGTGTACCAACGCCACCATTGGCCGCTAATCAGTTTACCGCGCCAGAGTTCTTCGGCCTGCGCAATGGACAGTTTGCAGTCTGGAAGTTTTGGAAATTTGGAAAAATCATAAATGAGCTGGTCGGTGGTAATGCCGGTGTTCGGATCATAAAGTGGTAAAGTCCCATCTGTCTGTAGGGCTATGTCAGCGTAAAGTGTGTGAGCATAGAAGTCGGCGATCGCATGAACGGCGTAGGCGAAATCTGTTATTTCTCCCGTCGAAAGTCGCCTCTGAACTCCGGCCCATCCTTCATCGATGTAGGCAAAGTCGAAGTGGTCACGCGGGTCATATCCTAACGTGTTTACATCGGCCCATAGGCTTCGTTGTTTCACGATATCGAGATCTTCCTGTGACAATTGATCGAGAGCCTCGTTATAGATACTTTCATGTACGCTAATCGCGAACTTGGGATTGAAGCCCTTCCAAAACTCGCGCTCTGAAACGTAGTCCTGAAAGTGAGGCTCTGCCGCGGCTCGGTCGGGTGTTCGGACTCGCCAGAGATGCTCACTATTGAAGACGAAATGTGGAATATATTCGAAATCGTCTGCATTGCCGGGTTTGGCAGTCGTTAGGTTAGCCCGGCGGGGCCTTTGAATCGCATCACTAGGGGATAAAATAAGAGGCTCTAGGATCTGCCACGTTCCACCTGGATATTTCGCACAACTCGGCCGGTGACTTCGTTGCATTTCGGCCTCCTATTTCGCTGACTGCGGCCGGTTGGTCGGAGCGAAGCGACGCTGGAGTTTTTTTCATAGCCTAAGGCTTGAATAAGTTGCAAGTCGGTTTTGTCATTTC